>NZ_JBSFWD010000091.1:0-21935 GCF_053592655.1 Streptosporangium sp. NPDC002607 | reverse complement strand
CGGCCCCGGGCCGCGACCAGCGCGCAGGCATCGTCCAGCGACAGCACACCGGCCACGTGGGCGGCGGCGATCTCGCCGATCGAGTGCCCCACCAGAACATCCGGTGTCACGCCCCAGGACTCGACCAGGCGGAAGAGTGCCACCTCGATCGCGAAAAGCGCCGGCTGGGCGTACTCGGTGCGGTCCAGCGGCCCGGCGTCCGCGCCGAACATCACCTCACCCGGCGACCTCTCCAGCCTGTCGGCCAGCCGCGCGAACACCTCGTCCAGCGTGCGGGCGAAGACCGGGAACCGGGCGGCGAGCTCGCGGCCCATCCCGATCCGCTGCGCGCCCTGTCCCGCGAACAGCACCGCCAGCGAACCGGGCGCGCCGGCGACGCCCCGTGCCACCTCGGCCGCGCCGTCACCGCCTGCCAGCAGCACCGCCCGGTGGGCGAACTCCGAGCGGGCCCTGACCAGCGAGTAGCCGACATCGGCCGGATCCGCCCCGGTCTCGGCCACGAAGGACGTCAGCCGATCGATCTGAGCATCGAGCGCGGCCTCGGTCTTACCGGAGACCACCCAGGGCACCACGACGGGCGCCGTACCCGGTGTCGTAGCGGGCTCGGAGGGCTCGGCCTGTTCGGACGGCTGCTCGACGATCACGTGCGCGTTGGTGCCGCTGATCCCGAACGACGACACTCCGGCCCGGCGGGGCCGTCCGGTCTCCGGCCACCCGGCGCGCTCGGTCACCAGCCCGACCGCGCCGGCCGACCAGTCCACATGCGACGTGGGGGCGTTGACGTGCAACGTCCGCGGCACGATCCCCTGCCGCATGGCCATCACCATCTTGATCACGCCCGCGACCCCCGCGGCCGCCTGGGTGTGACCGATGTTCGACTTGATCGATCCGAGCAGCAGCGGCCGGTCCCGGTCCTGCCCGTACGTCGCCAGCAGGGCCTGGATCTCGATCGGGTCACCCAGCCTGGTGCCCGTACCGTGCGCCTCCACCACGTCCACGTCCGAGGGGGAGAGCCCGGCGCCGGCCAGGGCCTGCCGGATCACCCGCTGCTGGGAGACGCCGCTGGGAGCGGTCAGGCCGTTGGAGGCGCCGTCGGAGTTGACGGCCGATCCGCGGAGCACGGCGAGCACCCGGTGGCCGTTGCGCCGGGCGTCGGAAAGCCGTTCCAGCACCAGCACGCCCACGCCCTCGGCCCATCCCGTGCCGTCGGCGGCGTCGGCGAACGCCTTGCACCGCCCGTCCGGGGAGAGACCGCCCTGCTTGGCGAACTCCAGGAAGATGCCCGGCGTCGACATGACGGTGACCCCGCCCGCCAGCGCCAGCGAGCACTCCCCCGACCGCAGCCCCTGCGCGGCCAGGTGCAGGCCGACCAGCGACGACGAGCACGCGGTGTCCACCGTGATCGCGGGACCCTCCAGCCCCAGGGTGTACGCCACCCGGCCGGACAGGACACTGGGCGAGGTGCCCGTCAGTGTGTAGCCTTCGGCGTCACCGGACGCCTCGTGCATCCGGGCGCCGTAGTCCTGCGCCATCGCGCCGAGATACACGCCGGTCCGGGTGCCGCCCAGCGACGACGGCGGGATCCCGGCCCGCTCCACCGCCTCCCAGGTCACCTCCAGCGCCAGCCGCTGCTGCGGATCCATCGCCAGCGCCTCACGCGGCGAGATCCCGAAGAACGCGGCGTCGAAGTCTCCCGCGCCGTGGAGGAAGCCTCCGGGATGGTCCGCGGCGAGGGCGCCCATCCGCCAGCCACGGTCGGCGGGCAGCGCCGACACGGCGTCCACACCGGCGTCGACCAGCCGCCACAGGCTTTCCGGGGAGTCGATCCCGCCCGGGTAGCGACAGGCCATCCCGATGATCGCGATGGGCTCGTCGGCCGTCGGAGGAGAGAGCACCGGTTCCGGGGGCAGGGGTCCGGAACCGGTGGCGGCTGTGGACCCCAGGAAGGCGGCGAGTCTCGCCGGCGTGGGGTGATCGAAGAGAGCGGTGGCGGTCAGCGCCGGCCCGGCGGCCGAATCAAGCCGGGTGGTGAGCTCGACGAGCATCGCGGAGTCGAAACCGAGCTCCTTGAAGGGCAGGCCGAGATCGATCCCATCGGGATCGTACGTCCCGAGAACCGCCGCGCACGCGTCGCGGACCAGGTCCAGCGGGCTGCCGGAGCCGGGCCGCCGAACGGCGTCCGGCCCGTCCGGCCCGTCCGGCCTGCCCGGCCTGCCCGGCCTGCCCGGCCTGCCCGGTCTCCCATCGGCCGCCGGTGCCGATCCTGCCCGCGCCCGCGGCCCCGCTTCCTCCCGCTCTCGTTCCAGGCCGGCCCCCTCCAGCCAGTGGCGGACACGCTGGAACGCATACGTCGGCAATTCGACTCGGGAAGCGGCGGGAAGGAACCTCTCCCAGCCGACCTCCACCCCGTTCGTGTAGAGCTCGGCGATCGAGGTCATCACGCGGGAGACCCCGGCGTTGTGCCTCTGGAGGGTGCAGACGGCCACCGCCGGGCGGCCGGCGATCCGCGCGCTCTCCTGGATACTGCCGACCAGTACCGGGTTCGGGCTCACCTCGATGAAGAGCCCGAACCCGTCGGCCAGCAGCCGCTCGACCGCGCCCTGGAAGTCGACCGGCCGGCGCAGGTTGCGATACCAGTAGTCACCGTCGAGCTCCGCCGTGTCCAGCGGGGCGCCGGTCACCGTCGAGTAGAAGGGGATCTCCGAGCTGCGCGGCCGGATCGACGCCAGCAGCGGTGCAAGGCGCTCCTCGATCTGCTCGACGACGGAGGAGTGCGAGGCGTAGTCGATGTTGACCCGGCCCATCTGCACCGTGTCCGCCCACTCGGCCATCATCTCGGCCAGCGCCTCGTTGTCCCCGGACACCACCACGGAGGACGGGCTGTTCACGGCGCCGATGGACAGGCGGCCCGCCCAGCGTGCCAGCCGGTCCTGCACGACCTCCGGAGGGAGTCCCACCGAGACCATGCCGCTTCTGCCGGAGAGGACCTCGGTGATCAGCTTCGATCTGGCGGTCACCAGCCAGGCGCCGTCCTCCAGCGACAGCGCGCCCGCGACACACGCGGCGGCGACCTCCCCCTGCGAGTGGCCCACCACCGCGGCCGGTTCCACGCCATACGACCGCCACAGCGCCGCCAGGGAGACCATGATCGCCCACAGCACCGGCTGGATCACGTCGGCGCGTTCCCTGGGCGGGCTGCCGGGTTCCCCCCGCACGACGCCCGTCAACGACCAGTCGACGAACGGCGCCAGCGCCGCCTCGCATTCCGCCATGGCGGCGGCGAAGGCCGGCGACGAGTCGAGCAGCTCCGCCCCCATCCCGGCCCACTGCGATCCCTGGCCGGGAAAGACGAAGACCTGCTGGCCGGGGCGTTGCCATACGCGGGCCAGCGGCGTGGTGTGCTGACCGAGCCCGAAGACCAGCCGCATCTGATCGAGGCGCTCCACCCGGTCGGAGAGCACGCCGCCGGAGCTGGGATCGACGTCGGTCCTGCCGCGCACCAGCCCTGACGCGAAGCGCCCTTCCGACAGCGCGTCCAGCCCGTGGAGCAGTTGCTCGCGTCCGTCCCCGATGACGACCGCTCGATGGCGCAGGCCGGCCCGCGTCGTCGCCAACGAGAAGGCCACGTCGCCGGTCGAGAGGTCCTCCCGTTCCCTGACGTGGCGGGCGAGCCGGGCCGCCTGTGCCCGCAGCGCGCTCTCGGTGTGGCCGGACAGCGGCCAGGACACCGGTGACGACGTCTCCGGCTCGGGCCGTTCCTCGATGCCCTCGGGTACGGCGACCCCACCCCCGGTCACCGGGACAGGGCGGGTGCGCTCCGGGGCGGAGGTCAGCACGACATGGCAGTTGGTGCCGCCGATGCCGAACGACGAGACACCCGCGACGAGACGCCCGTCACCGTCACCGTGGCTCACCGGCCACGGCGTCGGAGACGCCACCACGCGCAGGTTCCACTCGTCGAAGCTGATCGCGGGGTTCGGCCGCTCGAAGTTCAGGCTCGGCGGCAGCAGCCGGTGCTCGATGGCCAGCACGGTCTTGAGCAGCCCGACGATGCCGGCGGCGCCCTCCAGATGGCCGACGTTGGTCTTGGCCGATCCCACCCACAACGGCGCGTTCGAGCGGCCCGTGCCGTGCACCGCGCCGAGCGCGGTGGCCTCGATGGGATCGCCCACCCTGGTGCCGGTGCCGTGCAGCTCGACGTAGCCGACGCTCGCCGGGTCCACGCCTGCGCGCCGATACGCCGACCGCAGCACCCGTTCCTGTGCCCGGGAGCTCGGGGTGGTGAGCGCCTCACCGGAACCGTCATTGTTGACCGCGCTGCCCGCGATGACGCAGTACACGTGGTCGCCGTCCGCGAGGGCACGCGACAGCGGCTTGAGAAGGACGACGGCGCCGCCCTCGCCGCGGACGTAACCGTTCGCCCGCGCGTCGAAGGTGAAGCACCTGCCGTCCGGGGAGAGCGCGCCGAGCTCCGCGGCCGCCAGGGCGCTCTCCGCGGCGAGGTTGAGCTGGACCCCACCCGCGAGGGCCATGCTGGACTCGCCACTGCGGATGCTCTCACAGGCGAGGTGCACCGCCACCAGCGATGACGACTGGCCCGTGTCCACGGCCATGCTCGGGCCGGTCAGAGCGAGGAAGTGCGACACCCGGTTGGCGAGGATGCTGCGGTTGACGCCCGTGAGCGAGTGATGGCCGATTCCCGCCGCGCCGCTCTGGCGGCTCAGCAACGCGTAGTCGTCGGCCATCGCACCGATGAACACGCCGACATCGGTGCCGCGGAGGGGAGTGGGCGCGATACGCGCGTTCTCCAGAGCCTCCCAGCCGAGCTCCAGCATCAGCCGTTGCTGGGGATCCATCGCGCGGGCCTCACGGGGTGAGATCGCGAAGAACCCGGCGTCGAACCGGTCGATCCCGTCCAGGAACGCGCCGTGCGCGCCGGAACCGAACTCCGTATCCGCGCTCCAGCGGCCGGGCGGCACCGTGGACACGGCGCTCACGCCGTCGCGCAGTAGCCGCCAGAACTCCGCCGGACCTGGCGCAGAGGGCAACCGGCAGGACACTCCGACGATCGCGATGCGATCGTCATCCGTGCCGGAGTCATGGCCAGGCATGAACTCGGATCGATTCACGCGCCGCTCCCCATACACGTCGTAATGCCGACATGCGGAAACTCGATCCGCCGCCCGGCAAGGGCGGGCGCTCGAATCGCCGCATCCGGCTCGTGGCCTCACGGCCAGCACGAACTATGCCGAGCGCACGCTGCGCGTTTCACTAGTTGTGCGGCGCCGCAGGTCAGGCGGCGCGAAAAAGACGGTGTGAAAAGCCGGTGTGAAAAGACGGTGCGCGCGTGATTGTGACCCGGCGACGCGGAAGGAGTCGCCTCCGGTGCCTCATCAGGCCAGGCGTCCCACCGGCCACGCCCCCGGCCCTGTTCGCCACGATGACCTGAGCCGACCCGGTCTCGTGCCCCGTGGCGCGCGGATCCTAGTGTTTTCACGAGTGCCGCCCGGGTTCTTCTGTAGTTGACCCGGCGCGTGTCCGGAGGGTCCCGCGTCGCGGCGCGGCGGGGAAGGCGGGACTTTCCGAGCGCCTCTTGTCACCCCGTGCCGACGAGCCGGCTGGCTGATGAGTGAGGAACTCCATGACGTTCGAATATCAGGTGTCAAAGCCGTACCTCGCAGGACGGGAACTGGAGTACCTCACCGAGGCCGTCCGCTCCGGCTGGATATCCTCGCAGGGCCCATTCGTCAGGCGCTTCGAGGAGGAGTTCGCCCAGTACAACGGCGTCGCGTACGGCGTCGCGTGCTCCTCGGGCACGACCGCTCTCACCCTCGCGCTGCGGGCGCTCGGAGTCGGCCCCGGCGACGAGGTCCTGGTGCCCGAGTTCACCATGGTCGCCACCGCGTGGGCGGTCACCTACACCGGCGCGGTGCCGGTGTTCGTGGACTGCGCCGACGACCTCAACATCGACGTCTCGCTGATCGAGTCTCGGATCACCCCTCGTACCAAGGTCATCATGCCGGTGCACGTCTACGGCCGGCGGTGTGACATGGACGCGATCATGAAGCTCGCGCACGAGTACAACCTGAGAGTGGTGGAGGATTCGGCGGAGGCGCACGGCGTGCGCCCGGTGGGTGACATCGCGTGCTTCTCGCTGTTCGCCAACAAGATCATCACTGCCGGTGAGGGGGGTGTCTGCGTCACGAACAGCGAGCAGCTCGCCCGGCAGATGGCCCACCTGCGCAGCATGGCCTTCAGCAAGGAACACGACTTCATCCACAAGAAGCTGGCCTACAACTTCCGCATGACCAACATGCAGGCCGCGGTCGCCCTGGCCCAGCTGGAGCAGATCGACGAGATACTCGCCATCCGCAAGCGGATCGAGAACCACTACGACAGCGGGCTCGACGGCGTCGACGGGATCACCGTCATGCCGCCCCGCGACGTCCTGTGGATGTACGACATCCGGGCGGAGCGGCGGGAGGAGCTGCGGGAGTTCCTGACCGACGCGGGGATCGAGACCCGGCCGTTCTTCCAGCCCATGAGCCGCCAGCCGATGTACTTCAACCCCGACTGGCCGGCGCTGAACGCCGCCCGCTTCGCGGCCGACGGTCTCTATCTGCCCACCGACCCCGGACTGACCGAGTCCGACCAGGACCGGGTGATCGGGAAGGTACGCGAGTTCTACCTGACGGGTCAGGCCACGCGGCGCATGTGACCCTTCGGCGGCCTGACCGGTCGGACCCTCTCGCGTCCCCGGTCAGTACGCCTCCGCTCTACCCGCAGTCGCTTCAGATGGCCGTCCGCCGGAACTCCGGCCACAGCTCCGGCCACGAGGCCCGCGGATCGCGACACCGCCAGATGGGCGTGCCGGCTTCCAGGCCAAGGCCGGTGTCCACGGTGGCCACCTGCTGTACGTCGCCGAAGTACGTTCGCAGCCGCTCGCCCTCATCGCCGACGTACAGCACCGTGCCGGTCCCCTGGGGGGGCATGCCGAAGTACCAGTAGCCACGGCTGCCGCTGTACGGCTTCGGCAGCCCCCGCTCGCCGCCGTAGAACTCGATGGCGGCGGCCTGCCAGTAGACGCGGGTGATCACTACGGCGTTCCGCCGTTCGTCCGGCGGCAGTGTCCGGTACGCCCGGCCGACCGTGTCGGTGAACTCCGGCCAGCCGAACTGGCCGATCGTGATGATGTTGACCCCGAGGTTCTCGCCGGCCCTGGGCTGTTGCACCCAGGCCCCGGGCAGGACCGGTAGCCAGTAGAGGGCCGGCAGCACCGACAGCGCGAAGACCGGCCAGGTGGGCACCCAACGCCACCAGCGCGCCGGCCGGCGCCGCTGCAGTTCGACCGCGGCCACGGACCACAGCACCGGGAACAGCCCGGTCACGTAGTACCACCGGCCACCGGCCAGCCAGAAGATCAGGATCACCGCGACGGCGGCCACGCCGTAGAACCGGTAGGGCCCGAGCAGTGTGGACCGCAGGAGCCGCCACAGGCCGTACCAGGCCAGCACGGCCCCGATCAGCAGACCGGGCTGGACGAGCACGAGCGGGAGGAACGACGCGCGGCCGCCGTTCAGGCTCCCCTCCGCGGACACCGTCTGGACCATCTCGAACTGCGGCCATCCGTTGCCGGCCTGCCAGGCCAGCCCGGGGAGCATCGTCAGCAGGGTGATCGCGGCACCGGCCCACAGCAGCGGCCTGCGCAGCAGGTCCCGTGGTCCCACCGCGAGCGCGGCGGCTCCCAGCGCCAGCCACAGCACCGGGATCAGGAACTTGACCTGCAGGGCGACGGCCGTGGCGACACCCGCCCACAGCAGCGGGCGGTCGTCCTGCCGCCCCTCCTCCCGCAACCGAACCCAGCGGACCACCAGCCATGAGACCACCGCCCACAGGAACGCGTCGAAGGCGTTCGTGGCCAGGAGGTGACCGTTGACGACCATGCCGATGGCGGACACCGCGGCGGTCATCACCTGCGCCCGGCGCCGGCCGCCCAGTTCCCTGGCGATCTGGGTGGCGACGACGACCCCCAACGCCGTGAGCACCGTCGCCGGAAGTCGCAGCGCGACAAGGGATCCGGGAAAGAGCGTGTCCATCACGTGTGCGATCAGCGGCAGCAATGGCGGCTGATCGGCGTAACCCCAGTTCAGATGCCCGCCGGCCGCCACGAAGTACAGCTCATCGGCGAAGTAGCCGTATCGGCCGCTCGTCACCAGCAGCAGCACCGCGACCGCTCCGGCGATGACCGACACGGGACCCCATGCCAGAGGTGCGATGGTGCCCTCCGGCGCGGCGGCCGCCACAGTCGCCTCCGGCGCCTTCACGACAGGCTCGTTCATCCGTCATCCACCCTCACGTAGGCTATGGCCGCCGATCACGGCGCCGTCGGTCCCCACACGGGAACGTTCACGTCGAGGACGGTTCCCTCGATCCAGGGGCTGGCCGCGTCAGGAGCACCGGGTCGCCGCCGGCGCCCTCCCGCATCCGCGACCGGTGCCGCAGCACGTTCACCGGCATGGCGATCACCCCCTGAGCCAGGCTCTCCCGGGTCGAGACGGAGAAGGCTCCGTTGAAGATCCGGCCGGCCGACCTCAAGCTGCGACGTCGGCGGCTTGAGGTCGGCCGTGTCGCATGTCTCGCGCTACGCCCCGAGTTCCAGGGCGATCTCCTCGTTCACCGCCCGCTGATGCCGGGTGAGGAAGAAATGCCCCCCGGAAAACACCCTCATACGGAAACGCCCCGAGGTGTGCCGGCTCCAGACCTCCGCCTCCTCGACCGTCGTCCTCGGATCGGCGTCCCCGGTCAGCACGGTGATCGAACCACCCATGCTCTGCTCCGGATCCCCACGATAGGTCTCGATCGCACGATAATCACCCCGCAGCGCGGGCAACGCCATCCGCAGGATCTCCTCATCACCGAGCAACCCGGCATCCGTACCGTTCAGCAGCTTGAGCTCGGCGATGATGCCATCGTCATCACGCCGATGCACCGACTCATCCCGCACAGTGGACGGCCCGCGACGCCCCGAGGCGATCAACGTGTGCGGCGCGCCGACACCCTTGCGCTCAAGCCGGCAGGCCACCTCAAAACCGATCACCGACCCCATACTGTGCCCGAAGAAGACCGTCGGCTTCTCCGACAACGTGATCAGCTCATCGACGATCCGATCCGCCAGGACGCCGATGTCGGTGATACACGGCTCCCGCAACCGATCCTGCCGCCCGGGATACTGGATAGCCACCACATCGGCCCCCGGCGAGAACCTGGCCGAGACCGGACGAAAGAAACTCGCCGACCCACCCGCGTGCGGAAAGCACACCAGGCGCTTACCCGCCCCCACCACCGGATGATAACGACGGACCCATACGGTGCTGACGTCGTCCGCGGTACTCACGATCTGTTGACCCCCTCATCGCGCCGAATGCCACTCCGACCAGTGAACCCCGGCAACGACTCGCAAAATCACTAGAAGCCAGTACTCCAGCAGCGCATCGGGATCTCCAGTCAGCTTCTCAGTCCTGAAGGACTGAGCTTGCAGCTCCTCGCCGTCGGTGGCTTCGACGGTTTGGTCCGCGTCAGGCAGCGTGACTCACTGCCCAGCTTGTGACACCGCGCGAGGCGATGTTACGAGCTGCGTTGACGTCGGCGTGCTCAGCGAAGCCGCACGACGTACAGGCGAAGCCGGCCTGGTCGGGCCGGTTCTTCTTGTCCACATGCCCGCAGGCCGAGCAGGCTTGCGAGGTGTAGGCCGGGTCCACATATACCAGAGCGACACCGGCACGGGCCGCCTTGTAGGCGATGAACCGGCCGAGCTGGTGGAAGCTCCACGAATGCAACGTGACCCGCTGGGGCTTGCGGAGCCGTACCCGGTCGCGGATGCCCTGGAGATCTTCCAGGGCGATGCCTTGCCCGGTGCGTGTCGCCTCGGTCACGATGCGTTTGGCGATGGTGTGGTTGGTGTCGGCGGCGAAGCGCGCTTCTTTGCGGCGGCGTTTCCTCAGCAGCCGTTTGGCGGACTTGGTCTGCTTGGCCTGCAGGCGGCGGCGCAGCTCGCGGTGGCGGTGGCGGACCGCGTTCAGGCCCTTGCCGCTGTGGCGAACCCCGCCACTGGTGGTCGCGATGTTGGCGATCCCCAGATCCACCCCCAGGAATCCGTCCGGGGCGGCGACCGGCCGGTCGGGAACGTCGCAGGTGGCGATGAGGAACCACATGCCATCGCGGTACACCAGGTCCGATTCGCCCTTGCGGTAGGCGGCCAACGTCTGGAGCTGATCGGCCGAGGCGCTGAACGCCACGCTCTTCATCCGCCCGCACGTGGTCCAGATCGACACCGTCCGCGCGTCCATCCGCCAGGACAGACAGCGGTCGTCGAACGGCTGGGCCGCGCCGGGGCGAAAGACGATCGGCGTGGCCAAGGCCCGCTCGCGCCGCGCGGAGCCGGACCTGCCCACCTGGCCGTTGCGGAGATTGGCGTGCAGCGTGGCGTAGGCGTCGGTGACCTTCTTGATGACATGCTGCGCGGCCTGAGCTGCCAGCCCGTAGTCGTCCTTGATCTGCCCGTAGGCGTGCCTGCGCAGGTCGTAATTGCGAAATACCCGCTGGTGGTGGGCAAGTGCCGAGACCCAGGTGGCCGCCTCGTTGACCGCACACAGAGTCGCCTCCAGCGCCGCCGCCTGCTCGGGCGTCGGTAGAAGTCTCACCTGCACCACCAGCTTCACATCGAACACTCTAGCGTTAGGTCCATGTCACCGAGATGGGAACCGAACCCCGACATAAGAAGAGGCCGAAGCGTTGTTTGCGCGCTTCACGTGCATTTGGTCTTCATCCCAAGGTCTCGGCGAGGTGTGTTCACCGACGAGATTCTGCGTCGCTGCGAAGACATCATGATCGAGGTGTGCGACAGCTTCGGGGCGGAGCTGGTCGAGTTCAACGGCGAGGAAGATCACGTGCACCTGCTCGTGCACTACCCGCCCAAGGTCGCCCTCTCGACGCTGGTGAACAGCCTCAAGGGCGTGTCCGCCCGGCTACTGCGCAAGGAGTATCCGGCACATATCGGCAAGTATCTGTGGGGCGGGCATTTCTGGTCGCCGTCGTACTTCGCCGCCTCCTGCGGCGGCGCACCCCTATCGATCATCGAGGAGTACATCGAAGACCAGAGGCGCCCGGGCTGAGCCGCTCGACGATCTACCGGTCACCGCACCGCTCGGGCCTTGGCGGCCCTCCCGCGCTGTCGTTTCCTCCCGGGCGTGAACGCCCGGGGTTCCACACCAGATCACGCTGAAGTCGCCGTCCCGCCATACGTCCAGTTCGACGCCGTCGACCAGATCGACCCGCCACGGGTCGGCCGGCGTACCGGACCCCGGCGCCGGGGTGACCGGCGCGCCCGTGACCAGTGCGCGCAACCGGCCGCGGGCGTTCAGGGGAGGGGCGGACGGGCCAGGTCAGGCTCGCCTTGATGTTCACGGTGCCCGAGTCGGCGTTGCCCGGACCGCCACCTTGAAGGTTCATTCTCCAAAGCGGCGGACGGCCCACGGCAGAGTGGTCAGGACAGGGCGAACTCTGGCGAGTAGATGTCAAGCCAATAGTACATGTCAATTATTTTGTCCAGGAGGAGCTTCTCCCCGTGCGATATCTTCGACGAGTCCATCTCGACCGCATACTTCAGCCATTCTCGGTTGAACAGCGTGAACAGCGGGCTATGGACGTCCGCCAGCACCTCTTTGCCCTGAATTTGCAGGGCGCTCGAGTAGCGAATGTCATGCATCATTGTCGGGTAACCGCTCTTCACCCGGTTGGCCACCGATGGCGGAAGCAGGTCCTTTACCGCGTGCCTCAGCAGGCTCTTCTCCCTGCCGTCAAACGACTTGAGCTTCCACGGCGTGTTGTAGACATACTCGACGAGACGATGATCACAGTACGGAACCCGCACCTCAAGGCCGACCGCCATAGAGAGGCGGTCCTTACGATCGAGCAGCATCCGCAGGAACCGGGTCAGGTGCATGTGGAATATGACGCGCATCTGACGCTCGACACGCGACGCGCTGTCGAGGTGATCGACAGCCGCCACCGCCGTCGCATACTGGTCCCCCAGGTAGCTTTCCAATCCCATGGCCGCCAGCGCTTCCGCCGTGAAAGGCATGACGGTGTGGGTGCTGGGCTGCGCGTCGAGTACCGCCGCCATCCAGGGAAAGATGGGAAGTTCGCGAAGGTCGTTGTGGAACCATTGGTAGCCGCCGAAGTTCTCGTCCGCCGCCTCGCCGGACAGGGCCACCGTCGACTCATTGCGTATTTCTCGAAACAGCCGGTACATTGAGATATCTGATTCACCGAACGCATTCGGTGTGTCCCGTGCCGTGATCACGGCACGGCGAATGGCCGGATCGGACAGATCTTCCGCGTTCAGCACCACCTGCCGGTGTACCGGCCTGATCAGGTCGACCATATCCTTGACGAACGGCGCATCCGGGGTGGTCCGAAACACATCCGCTCTGAAGCGATCGACGTGATCGACGAAGTCGACCGAGAATGTACGTAGCCGTTCACCGTCCGCGGCCAGCTTGGGCGACGCGAGACTGGCGATCGCGCTGGAATCCAGCCCACCGGAGAGCAGAACGCACTGGGGCACGTCGGAGATCAGCTGTCGGCCGACGGTGTCGTTGAGCAACTGCCGCACTCGTTCGATCGTGCTCTTCTGGTTATCGGTGTGCGGCGCCGTCTGGAGCCTCCAGTACGTCCTGTTGCGGATTCCGCTCGCGTCGACAGTGACGACCGTGCCCGGCTCGACCTCGTACATCCCTTTCCAAATCGCCTGCCCCTGCCCGATGCCGGTCACCGCCGTGCGTATCCCGTCGATGTCGACTGCCTTGCGAGCGAGAGGGTTGGCCAGAATCGCCTTTGGTTCCGATCCGAACAGCACACCGTCACGGGTCGGGTAGTAGTAGAGCGGCTTCACCCCCAGCCGGTCGCGGATCATGACAAGCTTCTGATCACGGGTATCCCAGATGGCGAATGCGAACATCCCGTTGAGGTGGTCGGCGACGCTTTCACCCCATTCGAGATAACCGTGCAACACGACCTCGGTGTCGCTCGCGGTACGGAACCGGTGCCCTCGGGCCTGCAGTTCCCTGCGCAGTTCGATGAAGTTGTAGGTCTCGCCGCTGTACACCAGGACCACCGGACCGTTCGGCGTGGCGAACTCCATCGGTTGCACGCCACCGTCCAGGTCGATGACCGCCAGCCTTCGGTGACCGAGCGCGGCATGCCGTTGCAACCACGTTCCGGAGGCGTCGGGCCCGCGCAGCGCCATGGTGACGGTCATCGCGTCAATCGTGGCCTGCTGTTCGGTCAGGTCCGCGTCATAGGACACCCAGCCCGTGATCCCACACATAACCGGTCCTCTCCTTGTCTGTCACAGAAATCGACCACGGCTCTCGTGAGTGCTCTGCTCGGTTAGATCCCAACAGAGCACTCATGAAGGTTGAGGGATCTGCCGCAGACCTGGCCTTCCGCCGGGAGGCGGCCGGCACCCGGCACTCACCTATCGATTGGGGCTTGGACGACATCCGGGGAGATGTCATCGTCCACCTCCGCCCTGGTAACCGCAGGCGCCGGCCCCGACGCCCTGCCGAAACCTGATGTTATGGACACTTTTCTAGGAAAACGCCTAGTCGGGTTTGGTCAGGGCGGGGATGAGTTGAGCGTGTTTGGGTAACGCTCGGCGGCAGGTGGGGCGAATCCCGGCCCGGCAGGCCGGCGGCAATTGAAACCCGGTAGGTGCTCAAGCCCCGGCCGGTGCTTATGGAGGTCACGGACGCGCGACCGAGAAGCCAAGGCTGTCAGGGCCGCCTTCCCGATGCCCGGAGCCAAGGTGGATCCGGGCTTCCGATGAGGAACGCCGCACCGGACTCCCTTGTGCGGCGGCGAAGACCCGCACGTCACCCGCATCGGCGCCGTGATTCTAATGATTTCCGGGAATCGGTCGCACCAGGATGTGCCGGACAGGCAAGCAAGATCGCTGCTCGGATCCGTCACACATGTCACTTCGGCAGCCGATCCAGGGAGGCAATCAAGAGTGAGCCCAACTCCGACCGCCGCTGATCCGACCCTCGACTGTCCGGCTTTGATACGATGCGTGTCCTCATAGTAACCGTCGGCTCGGAGGGGGACCTCCAGCCTTTTCTTGCCCTCGGAAAGCGTCTGCTCGCGGAGGGCCACGACGTCAAGCTCTCGGCCTCCGACGGTTACGCAGCGCGCGCCGACGCTGTCGGTGTTCCCTTCGTCGGCAGGCCGACTTGGAACGAGACGGAATTCCAGGCGAACTACATCCGTATTCTCAACGAGAAGAACAAGCTGCGACAACTGACGGTTGTGATCGAATTCCTGGCGCAGGAGCAGCGTGCCGCGGTACCGCAACTGATGGCGCTGGCCCGTGAGGCCGACGTCGTCATCAACTCACCGCTGGCCATCGGCGCGGTCGCCGCGGCGCGCGCGGTCGGCACGCCCCAGGTGAGCGTGCACCACACCTGGCCACTGCACCGAGCGCGCGGGCATGGCCCGAACAATATCGATTTCGGGCCCGTCGGCAACGCCCTCGCATGGTCGGTCGTTGGCGGGGGGGTCAGGCTCGCGACCGACAAACTGTTCACCCCTGTCGTCGCCGCAGCCGGCCTTCCGCCCTGGCGCGACGTTCTCTTCGACGCGAGCCATTCGCGCCTGCTCAACCTCATCGCCATCAGCCCGAGCATCCTCAAGCACGATCCGCTCTTCGAGTCCACCTACCGCACCATGGGATACTGGTTTCTCGAGGAACCGGAGTACGTACCCCCGGACGACCTCGCGGCGTTCATCGCCGACGAGCCGCCGGTGGTGATCGGCTTTGGCTCGAACAACGGGTTCGACGCCCGTGCGGTCACAGAGCAGCTGCTTAAGGCGGTTCGCGGCCTGGGCCGGCGTGTCGTCCTGCAATCCGGCTGGGCGGGGCTCGGAGACCAGGAGCTGCCGCCCAACATCTTTCTGGCGGACTTCGTCCCGCACGGGTGGCTCTATGCCCGCGCCGCGTGCGTCGTCCATCACGGGGGGGCCGGGACGACCGCGGCGGCGTTCCGGGCCGGTATCCCGCAGGCGGTCGTGTGGCTTCAAGGTGATCAGCTCCACTGGGGAAGGAGGATCGCGCAGCTCGGCGTCGGGCCCCCGCCTCGTCACCACCACGCCCTCAAGGCCGGCTGGTTGCGAGGCACGCTCAATCGCCTGCTCACCGACAGCGGTATGGCCACCCGCGCTCGGGCACTCGGTGCCGCGATCCGTAAGGAGGACGGGACGGGGATGGCGGTTCGCGCGATCGAGGAGGTGTTCGTGGCCAGGTAGAAGTGGCTCCGGTCACAGCGCGGTGGGCCCGCCGGTATGGCCGCCCGGTCCGCTATGACCGGATCCCGCGGGAGAAGCCCATGTGCTCCAGGTTGGGCAGGACCGGATGAAGATCCTGCGGGCGGTCTTCGCCGACAGCGGCCATCGCGGTCGCGGGGTCTGCCAGGAGCACCGGTATCGCAGCAGGTGTGGGTCCGGCGGTACCGAACCGACACGGACGGCGACCTGGCGCGGCGGGCTCCCGACTTCAGCCGGGACCGGCAGACCCGTCATGGTCGCCCCCGCCGATCCACCACCACTGCCCCGGAGAGGGGCCAGGACGTCGATGCCGTCCACACCGAACACGAAAACCGTACGGCGAAGGCGCATGACCTCGCGCGATCGCGTTGTCGACCGGCGGTCACGGGCCGTGGTACAGAGGTACTGACCCTGCATGTCCCCGTACGGCGGGCCGTCAGAAATCGCATCACCGCGCGGGATGGCTCCGCACGCCAACCCGCGAACCGTCACCGGGACTTCCGGCCGTGACCACTACGCGTCAAGAGCCGCCCACCAGGATCGGTTCTCCCGGTACCAGGTGATGGTGCCCGCGAGACCTTCCCTGAAATCGATCATGGGTTCGAACCCGATCTCCTCGGTGATCTTCCTGTGGTCGATCGAGTACCGGTGGTCCTGAGCCCGCCGGTCTGCCACATAGCGGACCCGGTCCCAATCGGCCCCGGCCAGTTCGAGCAGAAGGCCGGTCAGCTCACGGTTGGTGAGTTCTATCCCGCCGCCGATGTTGTAGATCTCGCCGGCGCGACCCTTGTCAAGGACCATGGAAATGCCGCGGCAGTGGTCGTCGACGTGCAGCCATTCGCGGATGGCGCCGCCGTCGCCGTGCAGCGTGAGGTCGCGCCCCTGGAGCAGACGGGTGACAAAACGGGGAATGATCTTCTCCGGATGCTGCCGGGGTCCATAGTTGTTGGAGCATCGGGTGATCGACAAGTCCAGGCCGTAAGTGCGCCAGTGCGATCGGGCGAGGCAATCACTGGCCGCCTTCGACGCCGAGTACGGGTTGTTGGGCTCGAGCCGAAACCGTTCCGTCCATGATCCCTGCTCGATCGACCCGTACACCTCGTCGGTGGACACGTGCACGACGCGCTGGATTCCACTCGTCCCGCATTGTTCGAGAAGGCGGTGGGTGCCCATCACATTGGCCCACACGAACGGGTCCGCGTCGTCCACCGCCCTGTCGACATGCGACTCGGCAGCGAAATGCACGACTCCGTCGTGTCCGGGCAGAAGATCGGCCAGCAGCTCCCGATCGCAGATGTCACCACGCACAAAGGTCAACTTCGGATGTGCCTCGGGCAGGTTCTCCCTCCTGCCGGCGTAGGTCAACTTGTCCAGAACGGTGACTCGGGTGTCCTCATGGCCGGGATATCGGCCGTCCAACATTGACCGTACGAAATGGGATCCGATGAACCCAGCTCCGCCAGTGACCAGGATTCGCATCTGATACTCCTTCATCCGCGTTACCTGCCTCGCCTCTGGCGGACAACTCGGACGGAAACACGGTGTCGGCGATCATGTGATTCCCCCAGATCAAGGGGTTTCGTTCAGGTGATTGTGCCTCAGCCGATCAGGTAATTCCCCTAGTGTTGGCGGACGTAAGCTCCGACCGCCAGCTGATCGAGGACTTGTCGTGAGCTGTCGAAAGGACTTCCGCCAGATCGAGCGCGGTGGCCACGACGGCTGGGCAACACGATGGGTGGAAGGAGAGAACTCTGATGGACACCACCGGCCGCTGCCTGGTGTGCGGGACCAACCGTCTGGAACAGGTGGTCTCGCTCACCCCGACTCCGCCCGCCAACGACATCGCACCCACGGCCGAGGCGGCCCGATCTCAGCACCGGTACCCATTGGACCTCGTGCGCTGCGCCGGATGCGGCCTGGTCCAGCTTGTGGACGTCGTTCCCCGATCGGTGCTGTTCGCCGACTACCGGTACGCCACGGGTGCCGCTCCTGCCCTCGTCGACCACTGCCGTGCGCTGGCCACCCGGGTCACGGATCGACTGGAGCTGGCCGCCGGGGCGAAGGTGCTCGAAATCGGCTCGAACGACGGCACGCAACTGAGCTTCTTCGCCGAGCGCGGCATGCGGGTGCTCGGTGTCGACCCGGCGGTCGAGCTCGGGGTCCACGCGCAGGAGCAGGGAATTCCAACGCTGACCGCGCATTTCGGTGTGGAGTCGGCCGAGAAGATACTGAGTGACATCGGGCCCGTTGACGCGGTGTTGGGCAGCAATGTGCTCGCCCACGTCAACGACGTGAACGGAGTTCTCCGCGCGATCCGCCTGCTCCTCAAACCGGGTGGCTGCGCCGTCATCGAGGTCGCGCACGTCCTGCCGATGGTCCAGCACGGTATCTTCGAGTTCGTCTACCACGAGCATCTTTCGTACTTCTCCCTGCACGTGCTGGCACAGGCGGCCGAGGCGAACGGGCTCACGGTGTCCGACGCCGAGCTCATCCCGACCCAGGGAGGCTCGTTGCGCTGCTGGATACGCCGCGATGACGAGGCCCGCCCCTCGACGGCCGGATTCGACCGGATCCTGCAGGCCGAGGTCGACGCGGGGGTGCCCGACGGCAGTTTTCTCGACGGCTTCGCGGACCGCATCGACCGGGTCTGCACGACCCTCAACGACGTGCTGGGCGGCCTGTCGAGAGTCGGCCGGCGGGTCTGCGGGTACGGCGCGTCGGCGCGGGCCGTCACCCTGCTCTCCCAGGCCGGAGTGGGCGGTGAGATCGCCTGGATCGTCGATGACAACCCGCGCAAGGTGGGCAAGTACACGCCGGGCGACGGTATCCCCATTGTGAGCTCCGAGCGGTTGGCCGCGAACGCGGCCGACTACTGCGTGCTGTTCGCCTGGAACTTCGAGGCCAGTATCCGCGCCCGGTCGGCGGCGTTCTCGGCAGCCGGCGGCGCGTTCGTCGTGCCGTTCCCGGAGCTGTCCATCAAGTGAAGTGGTTAGCCGGATGATCCTATTGGCCTGGAATGTCACATGACGATCGTCTGGAGGAACTGACGTGCACGTCCTGGTCACTGGAGGTCTGGGCTATCTCGGCCATGCGGTCACCCTCGACCTTCTTGCCGCCGACCACCAGGTCACCGTCCTGACCCGGGGCCGCACGGACGCGGGGCGGCACGCCGGCGTCGGCCTGGTGGAAGGCGATGTCCGGGACCGCGGCCGAATCCGGGAAATAGTCGCCGCCGGACGCTTCGACGCGGTATGCCACCTCGCCGCAGTGTCCCGAGGGCGGGACTCGTTCGCCGACCCGCTGACGTATTACGACGTAAACGTGGTTGGCACCCTCAACCTCCTTATGGCGCTCGACGACATCCGTGAATCGGTGCCGCCGACTCGATTCGTGTTCGCATCGACCGACAAGGTTTACGGCTCGCAGCACGTCGGTGCCATGAGCGAGGATCTGGAACCCCACCCGGAGAGTCCCTACGCGGCGTCGAAGGTCGGGGCGGAGCAGCTCGTCGCGGCGTACGCCGCCACTGGAGCGATTGGCGCGGTCACGCTTCGGTGCTTCAACATCGCCGGAGCGGCCGATGGGCGCACCGACACCGACACCGCGCGTATCATCCCGAACGTATTCCGCGCGCTCACCGGCGAGTTGCCGTACATCACACTCAACGGCGACGGATCCGCGGTCCGCGACTTCGTCCACATCCTCGACGTGGTGACAGCGATGCGGCTGTCGCTCGCCGCCGTGAAGGTAGGCGAGCACCGCGTCTACAACATAGGGAGCGGCACCGCGTCCAGCATGGCGCAGGTCGTGGCGACAGCGGAAGCTGTGACCGGCCTTCCGGTACCGGTCCGAAAGGCGCCGCCCAAGCGGGAACCGCAGATCCTCACGGCCGACAACAGCCGCGCGGTGAAAGAACTCGGCTGGCTTCCCGAGCGATCGGGCCTTACCGAGATGATCTCCGACGCATGGCGCACCTGGCACGCCTGACGATCAGCACCGCATCGGCGCCCGGCGAGAACCTGGCCGAGACCGGACGAAAAAAGCTCGCCGACCCACCCGCGTGCGGAAAGCACACCAGGCGCTTACCCGCCCCCACCACCGGATGATAACGACGGACCCAAGCGGTACTGACGTCGTCCGCGGTACTCACGATCCGTTTACCCCTTCATCGCGCCGAATGCCACTCCGACCAGTGAAACCCAGCAGCGACTCGCAAAAACACTAGAAGCTGGGCCGGTGAGCCCCAGCCCGAGGCTGTCAACCGGTCCCATACGCCACGAACTCCGGTGATTTCCTGGTCTTTCGACATCTAGTGTCGCTACTGGCCGTGGGCGGCGAGAGGGATTTCCATGATCACAACCCGTGGACCGACACACGGTTTTCACGTGGACGGTCAGCGGATCGACGCGGTCAATGGTGTCGACATCGATGTGAACGACCCCTTGGGTGGTCAACGTACGTTGACCTTACGAATGGGGAAATCGTGGCTCTGGTGACCGAAGCAGAAGGGGACGACCCTTTGCGTGCGCTGCGTGCCGCCGCCGAGTTGCGCCGCCAGGTCGATCGGCTGGCCGCCGTCCAGGTGCGCCGGGTACGCGTACAGGGGAGTCATGGGTGCACATAGCGCAGGCCGTCGGGGTCGGAAAGCAGGCGGCGCACAAGCGCTTCGGCGGGGGGAGATTCTTCGCGGGCGGGTGGCACCGAGCGGCCTGAGCAAGCGGAAGCTGAGCAAGCGGAACTCGTGGCGGCTGCTGTTCGACCTAGTCCGCCCGCACAAGCGCGTGCTGCTGCTGGGTGGCGTGCTCACTTTGGTGGGCAGCTCCGCCGGGCTGGCGATGCCGATCCTCGCCAAGAGCGTGATCGACACCTTCGGGAAGGGTGGCGACCTCATCGGCCCGGTGCTCTGGCTGTCGGCGTCGGTCCTGGTGGCGGCCCTGGTCTTGACGGCGGGGCGCTTCCTGCTCGAGCGGATGGGCGAGGGAATCGTGCTGGCCTCGCGCATGAGCCTCGTTGATCGCATCCTGCGGCTCAGGGTGGCCGACGTGGACCGGCTCAAGCCGGGGGACCTGCTCTCCCGGGTCAACTCCGACACCACGCTGCTGCGCGCCGTCTGCACGGAGGCGCTGGCCAGCTCAGTGGACGCGATCTTCGTGTTCCTGGGTGCGGTGGTGCTGATGGCCATCATCGACGGCCTGCTCCTCATGATCACGCTCGCGGTGATCGCCCTGATCGGCCTCATAGCGGCGTCGATCACGCCGCGCATCCGCCGGGCGTCGCTCCAGGCCCAGGTGGCCCTGGGCGAGATGAACTCCGCGCTCGACCGTACTCTCCAGGCGTTCCGCACGGTCAAGGCCAGCGGGGCCGAGTCACGCGAGATCGCGCTGGTGGGCGCCGCGGCAACCGAGGCGCGTGACCGCGGCGTGACCGCCGCCGCGTGGAGCTCGGTCACGGGCATCGCCGCCTGGATGTCAACCCAGCTGGCGTTCCTCGCCGTGCTTGGAGTGGGCGGCGCGCGTGTCGCCAGCGGGTCGATGGAGATCTCGTCGCTGATCGCGTTCCTTCTCTACCTGTTCTACCTGGTGTCCCCAATCGGGACGCTGATCCAGAACCTCACCCAGATACAGAACGGCCTGGCCGCGATAGCTCGCATCCAGGAGATCTCCGAGCTTCCGTCCGAGCCGCCCACCCTCGAGACGTGGAAGCCGGAGACCGGTGCCCCCGTCGGCCTCACCTTCAGCGGCGTGGTCTTCCGGTACGGCGAAGACCGGCCGATCATCCACAACCAGGTGAACTTCAAGGTGCCCGCTGGTGGCATGACAGCCCTGGTCGGCCCTTCGGGAGCCGGCAAGTCCACGGTCTTCGGGCTCATCGAACGGTTCTACGAGCCACAGGCCGGGACGATCCTCATCGGTGGCCGAGACATCCGCGAGTGGCCACTGAGCGAGCTGCGCGCTTCGCTCAGCTACGTGGAGCAGGACGCCCCCGTCCTCGCTGGCACATTCCGGGAGAACCTCGTCTTCGGAGCGCCTGGCGCTACCGAGGAGGAGATCGCCCACACCCTGGCCCGCACCCGCCTGGACGATCTGATCGCCCGCCTGCCCGAAGGCCTCGATACGCCTGTCGGCCACCGCGGCGTCCTGCTCTCGGGCGGGGAGCGCCAGCGGGTGGCCATCGCCAGGGCACTGCTCCGCAAACCCCGTTTGCTGCTGCTCGACGAGGCCACCTCGCAGCTCGACGCCATGAACGAGCTGCGCCTGCGCGAGGTGGTGGCCGAGGTGGCGCGAGAGACCACGGTCCTGGTCATAGCCCATCGGCTGTCCACCGTCACCGGCGCCAACCGGATCATCCTCATGGAGGCAGGCCGGGTCCGCGCCTACGGCACTCATGACGAGTTGGTCGACGCCGACGACCTCTACCGCGAGCTTGCCGCGACCCAGTTCCTCGTCACGTCCTGATGCTCCAGGGAGCCGACCAGCTTCCGCACCCACTCCTGAACGTTGATGCGGCCGATGTCGCCCATCCGCCACTCCTTCCAGTGCGGCAGGATCCGCAGC
>NZ_JBSFWD010000090.1:0-22020 GCF_053592655.1 Streptosporangium sp. NPDC002607 | reverse complement strand
GGCGGTGGGTGTGTTGGGGAGGTTTAAGTTGTGGGTTGGTGGAGGAAAGCCGGCATGCCGAACCACCCAGATCACAAAAACTCCCACTCCCCGCTCTGGAGCCCCCACCCGCCCTGGCCGCGCTTTTCACCCCAGCGATGATCGGCCGGCCCGATCCCGAACACTCGCACACCACGTACGCGGACGTGATCGGCCTGGGGCCCCGTCTCCAGGCGAAAACGGCCCCTCAGGGGACCCGGCGCAGCACCCTGGCCAGGGCGGCCTCCACCTCGTCGGCCAGGCCCGGGGCACAGGCGACGGCCGGTCGGCCGTCGGCGCGGGCGAGCCGCACCGAGCCGCAGGACCGGCACTCCACCTCGCCGAGCCGGCAGATGAGCGCGACGGAGCCGCATGAGGAGCACGTGTCGAGCTCGACTTCATGGGTGCGCCGGCAGTCCGGGCAGATCAGCACCTGCGTCTCGTCGCGCACCCCGCGCGTCCACGGGCTGGCACCACGGATCGGGTCGGTCTGCCTGGCCCCGCAGGAGAAGCAGGGCATGATCGCCTCCGAGAGGTCGGACCGGCGGGCGCCACGTGAACGGGCGGTCGCCGGATCACCGCTTAGGGAAGTTCGGCGAGCACCTTGCGGTACTCGGCGATGTCGCGGGCCTGTGAAATCGGATTCACGACACGCCAGCGGACCACGCCCTCGCCGTCGATGATGAAGGTTCCGCGCTCCGCGAAGCCCTTCTCCTCATCGAACACACCGTACGCCCGCGCGACCTGTCCGTGCGGCCAGAAGTCGGAGAGCAGCGGGAAGGTGTAGCCCTTCTGATCCGCCCACGCGCGGTGAGCGAAGATGGAGTCAATCGAGATGGTGAGAACTTCAACGTCTTCGGGCATGTCGGCCATGAACTCGTCGCGGATGGCGTCGAGTTCGCCGCCGCAGACGCCGGTGAACGCGAGAGGATAGAAGATCAGCACGATCTTTTTGCCCCGGTGGTCGGAAAGCTTGACCGGGGTGCCGTGCTGGTCGCTCAGCTCGAAGCCCGGAGCCTGGGTACCCACCTCGATCGCCATGGCCGGGGTTCCTTTCGTCGCATGAGGCATGCGTCATCATCCTGCCGTACGGCTCGCGCGAGCCGTACGGCAGGGCGGACCCTTAGCGGCGCGCCTTGGGCGTCGCCAGACGCGTCCCCGACCAGTCGGGGGCCGCACTGATGCTGCTGGTCTGCGAGAGACCCGCAGTGGTGGCGTCTTCCCCGATGTCGCTCGGCTCCACGTGCCCGTCCCGGCCGGCTTTGGGAGTGAGCAGCCAGATCTGGCCACCATCGGTGAGGTTGGTCACCACGCTGCTCAGGGCGTCGAACAGATCACCGTCACCGTCACGCCACCAGAGCAGCACGACGTCGACGACATCCTCGAAGTCTTCATCGACCAGCTCGTTACCGGTCAGCTCCTCGACGGAGTCGCGCAGATCGTCGTCAGCGTCCTCGTCCCATCCGACCTCCTGCACCACCTGACCCTGCTTGAGGCCGAGTCGTTCGGCCAGGCCGCGTTCGCCCTGGGCCTGACCCGCGGTCGCGCTCACGTTTGTCCCTCCTGCTTGGATGGCCCCGCAATCACACGGTGCTCAAAGTGCTTCGGCACAGTCCACACGCTGTGACCCTTAGTCGTCAACGGTCGCCACGGCAACGACTGGGCTACGTATGAATTAGTCCGACAAAAATGACAAACGGACCTGGCGTTCCAGATTGTCGACGTTGAGATCCACCACGGCGATGGACTGCCAGGTTCCCAGTGCGAGCCGCCCCGACAGGACCGGGACGGTGGCGTACGGCGGAATGAGGGCGGGCATGACATGCGACCGTCCATGCCCTCTTGAGCCGTGCGCATGCCTCCATCTGTCATCGGCGGGAAGCAGAGCCTCCAGCGCCACGAGCAGATCGTCGTCACTGCCTGAGCCCAGCTCCAGCAGCGCGACCCCGGCGGTCGCGTGGGGCACGAAGACGTTCAACAGACCGTCGCCCCCACATGACCGGACGAAGCTCTCGCACTCGGAGGTGATGTCGTGCACCCGTTCCCGGGAACCCGTTACCACCTCGATCGTCTGAGATCTCACATACCGATCCTACGATCCATCGTGAGCTGCGCTGACGACCGCACCCGGCGCGGAGCGCATCAGGCGCCCCATCCGTCACGCGCCCGCACTGGGTAGATCACCTTATACGGGACGCTCCAGCTCTCCATGGGCGTACGAAAGGGGCGCGGAGGGCACTAAGAGGGAGGGCCACTCGTTACATATATGCAAGGTTTCAGTCGCTCCTCCCAGCCCTGGGAGCCCTCCTCGCGTGAGGGTTCCGGACCCGGCCAGCCGGCGGGACCCGGATTCACAGGGAGGGGACCTGTAAAAAAGAGGGAACCTCGATGTAACCTTTGACGGCAATTCGTCCTACCATCGGTGGTCTAGGCCACTTATGTACCCCTGCCAGCAGGGATCTCCTGGTTACCGGTAAGTAGAGATGCACTTTCCGGGGTAAGCGACCAGGATGGAAGACGACCTACACCAGACAAAAGTCCATCCTCGGAAGGCGAGACCCAGTGGCTTCCGGACGCCAGCGTTTCTCGATCATCAGCGACGGCCTACCCAGCCAGCTTCCTGATGTCGACCCCAGTGAGACCCAGGAGTGGCTCGAGTCGCTCGACAACGTCATCAAGACGGAAGGTCGCACTCGTGCTCGTTACCTGATGCTTCGGCTGTTGGAACGGGCCCGCGAGCATCAGGTCGGCGTGCCCGGCCTGCGTAGCACCGACTACATCAACACCATCCCGCCGGAACGTGAGCCCTGGTTCCCGGGCGACGAGTACGTCGAGCGCCGGATCCGCGCCTACACGCGCTGGAACGCGGCGGTCATGGTGACCCGGGCCAATGCCCGCACCAACGTCGGCGGGCACATCGCCACCTACGCCTCGGCCGCGTCGCTCTACGAGGTGGGTTTCAACCATTTCTTCCGCGGCAAGGACCACGGCGAGTCCGGAGACCAGGTCTTCTTCCAGGGCCACGCCGCACCTGGCATCTACGCCCGCGCCTTCCTTGAGGGCCGCCTCAACGAGGCCCAGCTCGACGCCTTCCGCCAGGAGCTCTCGCACGGCTTCAAGGGCCTGCCCTCCTATCCGCACCCCCGCCTGATGCCCGACTTCTGGGAGTTCCCCACGGTCTCCATGGGTCTCGGCCCGATCGGGGCGATCTACCAGGCCCGGTTCAACCGCTACCTGCTGAACCGGAAGGTCAAGGACACCAGCCGGAGCCACGTCTGGTGCTACCTCGGTGACGGCGAGATGGACGAGCCCGAGTCGCTCGGCGCGATCGGCCTGGCGGCCCGCGAGGAGCTCGACAACCTCACCTTCGTCATCAACTGCAACCTGCAGCGTCTCGACGGCCCGGTACGCGGCAACGGAAAGATCATCCAGGAGCTGGAGTCCTACTTCCGCGGCGCCGGCTGGAACGTCATCAAGGTCGTCTGGGGCCGTGACTGGGACCCGCTGCTGGCGGCCGACGTCGACGGCGTGCTGGTCAACAAGATGAACACCGTCCCCGACGGCCAGTTCCAGACCTACTCCGTCGAGTCCGGCGAGTACATCCGCGAGAACTTCTTCGGCGACGACCCGCGCCTGCGCAAGATGGTCGAGCACCTGTCGGACGAGGACATCCGCAAGCTGTCGCGCGGCGGCCACGACTACCGCAAGGTGTACGCGGCCTACAAGTCGGCTCGCGAGCACGTCGGCCAGCCGACCGTCATCCTCGCCCAGACCATCAAGGGCTGGACCCTCGGCAAGGACTTCGAGGCGCGCAACGCGACGCACCAGATGAAGAAGCTGTCCAAGGCCGACCTGAAGGAGTTCCGCGACCGGCTCTACCTGCCGATCCCCGACTCCGCCCTCGAGGCCGACCTTCCCCCGTACTTCCACCCGGGCGAGAACGACCCCGAGATCCAGTACATGAAGGAGCGGCGCGCGGCTCTGGGCGGTTTCCTGCCCAAGCGCGTGATGCGCGCCAAGCCGGTCAAACTTCCCGGCGACGCCGCCTACGCGCAGCTGAAGAAGGGCTCCGGAAAGCAGAACGTCGCCACCACCATGGCGTTCGTCCGCCTGCTCAAGGACCTCATGCGTGACAAGGAGATCGGCCACCGGTTCGTGCCGATCATCCCTGACGAGGCGCGTACCTTCGGTCTCGACGCGATCTTCCCGACGGCGAAGATCTACTCGCCGCACGGCCAGACCTACGAGGCGGTCGACCGCGAGCTGCTGCTGTCGTACAAGGAGTCGACCGAGGGCCAGATCCTGCACGAGGGCATCAGCGAGTCGGGCTCGATGGCCTCCACGATCGCGGTCGGCTCGTCGTACGCCACGCACGGCGAGCACATGATCCCGATCTACATCTTCTACTCGATGTTCGGCTGGCAGCGCACCGCCGACCAGATGTGGCAGCTCGCCGACCAGATGGGCCGCGGCTTCCTGCTCGGCGCCACCGCCGGCCGCACCACGCTGAACGGCGAGGGCCTGCAGCACGAGGACGGCCACACCCCGCTGATCGCCTCGACGAACCCGGCGGCGGTCTCGTACGACCCGTCGTGGGGGTTCGAGGTGGCCCACATCGTCAAGGACGGCCTGCGGAGGATGTACGGCGAGCAGCCGGAGAACGTCTTCTACTACCTGACCGTCTACAACGAGCCCTACCTCCAGCCCGCCGAGCCCGCGGACCTGGACGTGGCGGGCCTGCTCAAGGGTCTGTACAGGTTCGCCCCGGCTCCGGCCGTCTCGGGCCCGAGGGCCAACATCCTGGCGTCCGGTGTGGCCGGGCCGTGGGCCGTGGAGGCCCAGCGGATGCTGGCCGAGGACTGGGGTGTGGCGGCCGAGGTCTGGTCGGCCACCTCCTGGACGGAGCTGCGCCGCGACGCGCTCGCCGCCGAGGAGCACAACCTGCTCAACCCCGAGGCGGACAAGCGCGTGCCGTACGTCACGCAGGCGCTGTCGAAGGCCCAGGGGCCGTTCGTGGGCGTGAGCGACTACATGCGGGCGGTCCAGGACCAGATCGCCCAGTGGGTTCCCGGTGACTGGAGCTCGCTCGGCACCGACGGCTTCGGCCTGTCGGACACCCGGTCGGCGCTGCGCCGCCACTTCCACGTCGACGCGGCCTCGATCACCCTGGCCGTGCTCACCCAACTGGTCGAGCGCGGTGAGCTCGACCCCGAGGTGCTGGGCGACGCCATCTCCATGTACCACTTGAAGAACGGCGTGACCGAGGCCGGGGGCGCCGAGAGCAACGACACCCAGTCCATGGGCGTGTGATCCTTTCCGGGCGGGTTCTCCTTTTCCATGGGGGCCCGCCCGGTTAGGGTGGAATCGCTTCCCCCGGCGAACGATTTCAGGGGGAGCTTTTTCATGGCAAGAATCCTTAGGGCGGCCGCGACGGTCGCGGCCCTGTCAACCGCGCTCGCCGCCTGCGGCAGCGGCGGTGGCGACGGAAACAGTGTCGCCGCGGGCATCTCCGCGCCGACCGCCACCACGTCGACGGCCGCGCCCTCGGGAACGATCGCCTGGGGCCCGTGCACCGACATCAAGCGACCCGGCGGCCAGCCTCCCGCGCAGTCCGAACGCGCGCAGCAGTGCGGGAAGCTCAGGGTCCCGCTCGACTACGCCAAACCCGGCGGCGACTCCATCGACATGGCCGTCATCCGCGTCAGGGCCTCGGGTCCCGGTAAGCGGATCGGCTCGCTGGTCTTCAACTTCGGCGGTCCCGGCGCCTCGGGCGTCGACACCCTCGCCCAGGCCGCCAAGGCCTTCACCAATCTGAACCGCCACTACGACCTGGTCAGCTTCGACCCCCGCGGAGTCGGCCGCAGTTCGGGCGTCCGGTGCGGCGGCAACGCGATGATGGACAAGTACACCTCGATGAACACCCTGCCCACCAACGACGCCGATCGCGCCGAGATCCGGCAGACCACCAAGGAGTTCGTGACGGCCTGCGGGCAGACCTCGGGCAAGCTGCTGCCCTATGTCGGCACGGTGAACGCCGCCGCGGACATGGACCGCCTCCGCGAGGCCCTGGGCGAGGAGAAACTGAACTACTTCGGCATCTCGTACGGGACACAGCTCGGCGCGGTCTACGCGACCAGGTTCCCGAAGAACGTGGGCCGGTTCGTGCTGGACGCCCCGCTGGACCCGAGCGTGTCCCTGGCCGATCGCACGATGGTCCAGACGAAGGGCTTCCAGCACGCCTACAACGCCTTTCTCAAGGACTGCGTGAAGGAACCCCGTCAGTGTGAGATCGGCACCGACGTGACCCTCGCCAACAAGAACGTCGTGAAACTCATGGACGACCTGAAGGACACCCCGCTCGAGGTCGGCGACCGTACCCTGACGCAGGGACTGGCGGGCACCGGCATCGCCGCCGCGCTGTACTCGGAGATGACCTGGCCGCTGCTCGACCAGGCGCTGGGCCAGGCGATCAAGGGGGACGGACGGATCATGCTGGCGCTGGCCGACAGCTACAACGGTCGCCTGCCCGACGGCAGCTACACGACGCTCATGAGCAGCTTCCCGGCGATCAGTTGCGTCGACACCGCGGAACGACCCACTCCCGGGGAACTGGCCACGGTCGAGACCGAGACGATGAGGGTCTCCCCGCTGTTCGGCGGCAGCGGGATGGGCCTGACCTGCTCGATGTGGCCGGTTCCCGGCAGCGACGAGGCCAGGCGGGTCAACGCCACGGGCTCGGCCCCGATCGTGGTGATCGGCGGCACCGGCGACCCCGCCACCCCGTACGAGTGGGCTCCGAAACTGACCTCGGAACTCAGGACCGGCGTGCTGGTGACCTACAAGGGCGAGGGACACGGCGCCTACCTGTCCGGTGACGCCTGCATCGCGAAGGTGACCGACGCCTACCTGATCGACGGGAAGGTTCCCGCGAAGGGGATCACCTGCTCGAACCCCTGACGTGACCTTCCCCTGGACCCTCTGCCCACCGAGGTCATCCTGGCGACGCCTCCCCGCGTTGCCAGGAGTCACCTGACCACTCGTGGGAGAGGGGTTAGCAGGTCTCCAGGCGGGGCAGCGCGGTCTCGAAGCGGAAGTCGACCCTGCCCAGGTGGCTTTCGAGCAGGTGTGCCAGGGTTCCGTCCGCGTACATGGACGTGATCACTTCGTTGATCTTCCGACAGGCCACCGGATCGCCGGTTCGAAGTGCCACACCGTACCGTTCCGAGGTGAGCCTGACTCCGACGATCTTGACCTTGACGCCGCGCAGGCGGGCACCGAAGCCGGCGATCAGCAGGTCGTCGCCGACCATGGCGTCGGCGCTGCCGTCGCCCACCTGGGACGCGCACTGGGCGGAATCACCTTTTGTGGGGACGAAGCCAACACCTCTGCCACGGATGATCGTGCCCGTGGTCTGCCCGGGTGACAGGCAGATCCTCTTGCCTCGCAGGTCCTTCAGCTTTTCGATCTTCGCATCGGCAAGGACGAGCACGTCGCGGTGGGCGACGTAGTACGGCCCGGCGAAGGCGACCCGGCTGCGGTCGGCGTCGTCGATCGAGAGGTTGGAGATCACCAGGTCGACCTTGCCCTTCTCGACCCACTCCTCCCTGTCCGAGTAGCCCACGGGCACGAATCTGAGGCCGCCTTCGGGCACCGCCAGGGCCTTCGCCAGGTAGGCGGCCACGTCGGCCTCGAACCCGCGCGGCGGGTCGTCGCCCGCTGAGAGTGAGATCCCCGGCAGGCCGCCGCGGTAGCCCACCCGGAGTTTGCCGGTGGCCTTGATCCGATCGAGCAGTGGTGAGCCCGTGGAGACCTTCGTGACCTCGGCCGCGACCGAGGGAGTCGATGACGGCGGACGGGTGGGCTCGGCCCGCCCGCCGGGCGGGAAACCGAACTGGACGGCCAGGAAAGCGCCGACCCCGCCGAGGACGGCGATCCCGCCGGCGATCGCGACCCGTCTCCGGGTGCGCCTGACCGGCTCCTGCGGCCGCGTCAGATCCACTGTGGCGGCCTGCACGCCCTCGGCCAGCACCTCCTCGGATGCCTCCGCCTCGTCCACCGGGTGGCCGAGCAGGCGTTTCAACAGCACGTCCGAGGTGGGCCTGAGCTTCTGGTCCTTGTTCAGGCAGGCGGCGACGAGCTCACGCAGCCCGTCGGGCAGGGCGCTCAGGTCGGCCTCGTGGTTGATGACACGGTTGAGCGTCGCCACGATCGTGTCGCTCCCGAAAGGGGCCTTTCCGGTGGCGGTGAAGACGATGGTCGAGCCCCAGGCGAACACGTCGGCGGGGAACCCCACCCGCTCTCCGGCGATCTGCTCGGGCGCCATGTAGGCGGGGGTGCCGACCGCGCGGGTGGTGATCGTCCCGCTCTCGTCAATGATCTTCGCGATGCCGAAGTCGACCACCCGGGGGCCGTCCATGGCGAGCATGACGTTGTCGGGCTTGAAATCCCGGTGCGCGATGCCCGCGTGGTGGATCGCGGTCAGCGCGGTGGCGGTGCCGATGGCCAGGCGCTCCAGCGCCTCACCGGACAGCGGTCCGTCGCGCTCGACGACCCGGCGCAGCGACGGGCCCTCGATCAGCTCGCTCGCGATGTAGGGCGTCTCACCGTCGAGGTCGGCGTCGAGCACCCGGGCGGTGCAGAAGGGGGCCACCCGGCGAGCCGCCGCCAGCTCGCGGGCGAAGCGGGCACGCGCGTGGACCTCCTCGGTGAAGCGCACATGCAGCAGCTTGATGGCGGCGCGCTCGCCGCCCTCGGACTCGCCGAGGTAGACGACCCCCTGACCGCCCTCCCCCAGCCTGCCCGTGAGCGAGTACTCCCCCAGTCGCGGCGGATCCCCCGGCCGCAACGGTCTGATCTCCGGCACCGCGGACCCCTCGTTCCCTGTGCTTTGCCAGAACATTACACATCGGACGGGGAATGATCACCCTTCTTCGCCGGGCCGACCGGACGCGATCTCCCATGTGTGAGCAACGGTGATCCTCACCATGGCTCCATGCGGCGGTTGAACCGACAAAACAGCATCGATAGCCTAGGCCAACGCATCTCATTGGAGCTCGATGGCCCAACCACCAAAACACCCGCAGACCCCACCGCAGGATCTTCCCGGCAGACCACCCGCCAAGCCTTCGGGGTTCAAGGCTTCCAGGGCGGTCACCATCACCGGGATCAGCGTCGTCTCGCTGCTTCTGGTCAGTTCCTGCTCCACGCAGCGGGACTACGAGGAGGTGGGCGCCGAGTGCGTCGACCTCAACAGCCGCCAGCCGGACGGCACGTACCGGGTGGTGGACGAGGACCTCTGCGACGACACCCGCTACCGCGGGTCACGGGGCGCCTACAGCTGGTACTACGGCGGCGTCAGGAGCGGTGCGCGCATCCGGCAGGGGACCACGGTGCGCCCCTCGGACGTCAAAATCACCAGCGGTAAGGGCACCGTGATCCAGCGGGGCGGCTTCGGCGGGCGCAGTGGATCGGGTAGCGGGAGCTGATCCGGCACAGATGAGACGCGAGACCTCGCTCCCCCGCGCCGACTGGGAGAGCATCATCGAAGGCCACGGCCTGGCCTACCACCGCTCGGCACACCCCGAAGGTCTCACCCGCCCGTACTGGGACGAGACCGTGCAGTACGTCTTCTCCATGGACGAGATCCTGGACCTGGAGAACCAGGTCGAGGATCTGCACCGGATGTGCCTGCACGCCGTGGAGCACGTCATCGAGAAGAACCGCTACGCCGACTTCGCGATTCCGGACTGGGTGGCCCCGGAGATCGCCGCCTCCTGGGAGCGGAACGACCCGCACCTGTTCGGCCGGTTCGACCTGCGCTACGACGGGACCGGGCCGGCCAAGATGCTGGAGTACAACGCCGACACCCCCACCAGCCTGCTGGAGAGCTCGGTGGTGCAGTGGTTCTGGCTGCGTGACCGCTACCCCGACGACGACCAGTGGAACTCCATCCACGAACGACTGATCGCCAGGTGGCAGCAGATCTCGACCGGGCTGCCCACCGGGCCCACGCACTTCGCCTGGACCAACATGGACACCTCGGGCGAGGAGGCGATGACCCTCGCCTACCTGCAGGAGACCGCCGACCAGGCCGGCCTCAAGACCGTCGCGGTGGCCATGGAGGACATCGGCTGGGACGACCTCAACCTCCGCTTCGTCGACATGGAGCGCCGGGTGATCCGCTCGCTCTGCAAGCTGTACCCGTGGGAGTGGGCGGTCGCCGATCCGTTCGGCACACGGGCGGTGCGCCAGCAGGTCTCGATGACCTGGATCGAGCCGCTGTGGAAGATGCTGCTGTCCAACAAGGCGCTGCTCGCGGTGCTCTGGGAGCTGTATCCGGACCACCCGAACCTGCTGCCCGCCTATCTCGACGGCCCCCGCGACATGTTCTCGTACATCACCAAGCCGCTGCTCGGCCGCGAGGGCGCGAACATGCGGATCGTCGCCCCCGGCGAGCGCGTCGAGACCTCGGGCGGCTACGGCGCCGAGGGGCACGTCTACCAGGAGTTCCAGGCACTGCCCGTCTTCGACGGCTGGCGTCCCGTGCTCGGCGCCTGGGTGGTCCACGACGAGGCGGCGGGTGTCGGCATCCGCGAGACCTCAGGATTCATCACCGACGACACATCGTCATTCGTTCCGCACCGCATCGAGCTCTGAGTCCTGGAAAGAGAATCAAGCCATGAGTCCCACCCCCATCCCGGCCGTGACGCTCCTGCCCCCCGCGACCGGCGGCGAGACGCTCTCCCTCGCCGAAATCCTCGGGCGCGGCGCGCTCGCGATCGCCTCCTACGCCGCCCTCGGCGTGATCCTGCTGATCATCGGCTTCTACGTGATCGACTTGGCCATTCCCGGCAAGCTCAGCCGGCTGATCAAGGAGGAGCGCAACCCCAACGCCACGCTGCTGGCCTGCTCTGGGCTGGCCGCCGTCGGGCTGATCGTCGCGGCCTCCATCTGGTCCTCCGGCGGCGCCCTGCAGGAGGGCCTGCTCGCGACGCTGGTCTTCGGCCTGGTCGGCATCGCCGTACAGACCGTGGCGATGATCGCGTTCGACAGGGTGGCGGGAATCTCGGTGCGCGATCTGGTCAAGGAGCCGGAGCTCCAGCCGGGCGCCCGGCTGCTGTCGGTCACCCACCTGGCCATCGGGCTGATCACCGCCGTCGCGGTCGTCTGAGCGCGGTCGCGTCCACCACGGGGACCCGGTCGTACCGGACGTACAAGATCGAGGGGCGTGCGCTGTCGGGGACCATGGCTGGCGCATCTCCGACGACCTGGCACTCTTAGTGGCGTGAGGGAACGGAGCGAGCGAGCGGTCAGGCACAGCGACGTCGTGACCGGGTTGGATGGGAGGGATCTCGATCCCGACCGGGTCAGGGAGGACACCACGCGCCGGCTGGAACGGGCCATGGGCACGCTGAGCACGGCCGCCATGTCCCGGATGGACGACCGGCTGATGTGGTTTCGCGCGCTTTCCGCAGAGGACAGGTCCTGGGTCGGGCTGGTCGCCCAGGCCGGGATCGCCGCCTTCGTGGAGTGGTTCCAGCACGCCGGCGAGGGCCGCCCGACGCCCAGCATCGAGTTCTTCGGCACCGCGCCCAGGGAGCTGAAGCGGTCCATCTCGCTGCAGCAGACGGTCGACATCGTGCGGGTCGTGGTCGAGGTGGTCGAGGCACAGACCGAGGAGCTGGCGGCGCCCGGCGGCGATGACCAGCTCCAGCAGGCGATGCTCCGCTACACCCGCGATGTCGCGTTCGCCGCCGCGCAGGTGTACGCGCGGGAGGCCGAGGCGCGCGGCGCCTGGGACGCGCGGCTGGAGGCGCTGATCGTGGACGCCCTGGTCAGGGGGGAGGTCGACGACGGCCTGCACTCCTGGGCCGCCGCGCTCGGCTGGACCTCCACCCCCGTCGTGGTGCTGGCGGGACAGACGCCCGACGACGACCCGCAGGCGGTGATAGACGCACTGCGCGATCGGGGCCGCAGGTCCGGTCTGGACATGCTGGCCGGGGTGCAGGGCGACCGGCTGATCGTGATCGTGGGCGGTGCGGACAGCGTCGCCGCCGCGGCCAGGCACGTGGTGCCGCGTTTCGGAAACGGGCCGATCGTGATCGGGCCCGAGGTCGCGGACCTGCACTCGGCCGCCAGATCCGCGCGGGCGGCGATGGCCGGGCTGCGGGCGGCCGCGGGGTGGCCGGACGCGCCCAGGCCGGTCCACGCCGAGGATCTGCTGGCCGAGCGGGCCCTCGACGGTGACGCCGACGCCAGGGCGCAGCTGATCGAGAACGTCTACCAGCCGCTGATCGGCACGCCACTGCTCGACACCCTGGCGACCTACCTGGAACAGGGCACCTCCCTGGAGGCGACGGCCAGGCTGCTGTTCGTCCACCCGAACACGGTGCGCTACCGTCTGCGTAAGATCACCGAGCTGACCGGCTACCAGCCGACGGAGGGGCGATCCGCCTTCACTCTGCAGGTGGGGCTGATCCTCGGACGCCTATCGGAAACGCCGGTGACATAGCAGGCTTTACTTAACTTCCACGAAACCCCCACTGTAGGTTCCCTACAAAAAAGTGGGGACAAACTTCGTCTGGATCTCTATCCGAGTATTGAACCTCTACAGGGCAGGCTGGATTTCGTGCTCGTCATCGTCGCTCCGGGCCAGGGTGCCCAGACTCCAGGCTTCCTCAGTCCATGGCTCGAACTACCGGGCCTGGCCGACCGGCTGACCGCTTGGTCGGAGTTGGCCGGACTCGATCTGATCGCCTACGGGACCATCGCCGACGCGGACGAGATCCGTGACACCGCCGTCGCGCAGCCCCTGCTCGTGGCCGCCGGACTGGCCATCGCCGAGGTCCTGGGGGCCTCTCCCGACATCGTCGCCGGGCACAGCGTGGGCGAGTTCACCGCCGCTACCCTGGCCGGGGTGCTCACGCCCGAACAGGCCCTCGGCCTCGTCCGCGAGCGCGGCCAGGCCATGGCCAAGGCCGCGGCCATCGCCGAGACCGGCATGTCCGCCGTCCTCGGCGGGGTCGAGGAGGAGGTCCTCGCGGCCATCGCGGCCAATGGGCTCACTCCCGCCAACGTCAACGGCGCCGGGCAGATCGTCGCCGGCGGCACGCTGGAGCAGCTGGCGGCCTTCAAGGCGGAGCCGCCCGCCCGCGCCCGGGTGATCCCGCTGTCGGTCGCCGGCGCGTTCCACACCGCGCACATGGCCTCCGCCGTCGACAGCCTGCGTGAGGCCGCCTCGGGCCTCACCCCGGCCGACCCCGCCATCACCCTGCTGTCCAACAGCGACGGCGCGGCGGTCACGAGCGGCGCCGACTTCCTGGAGCGTCTGGTCACCCAGGTCGCCAACCCGGTGCGCTGGGACGCCTGCATGGCCACGATGGCCGAGCGCGGCGTCACCACCATGATCGAACTTGTCCCCGGCGGCACGCTCACCGGCCTGGCCAAGCGTGCTCTGCGCGGGGTGACGACCGTCGCCCTGAAGACCCCCGACGATCTGGGAGCCGCACGAGCCGCTCTCCAGTCGAATGAGGAGCGGTGACAGAGGTATGAAGACCCCTCAGGGTTCTCCGGGCGCGAAGATCCTGGCCTTCGGCCACTACCAGCCTGCCCAGGTGGTCACCAACGACGACCTGTCCGCGACCATGGCGACCGACGACGCCTGGATCCAGAGCCGGGTCGGCATCAAGGAGCGCCGGATCGCCCCGGACAACGAGTCGGAGATCGACCTGGCCGTGCAGGCGGGCGGCAAGGCGCTCGCCGCGAGCGGCCTGTCGGTCTCCGACATCGACCTGGTGATCGTCGCCACCTGCACGCTGGAGACCCAGATCCCCAACGCCGCCGGCCGGGTGGCCACGCGGCTGGGCATCGACGCTCCCGGCGCGTTCGACGTCAACACCGCCTGCTCCGGCTTCTGCTACGCGCTCGCGGTCGCCAACGACGCGATCCGCGCGGGCTCGGCCACCAACGTGCTCGTCGTCGGCACCGAGAAGCTCTCCCAGTGGATCGACTGGACCGACCGCGCCACCGCGGTGATCTTCGCCGACGGCGCGGGCGCGGCGGTCGTCGGCCCCTCCGACACCCCGGGGATCGGTCCCGTGGTCTGGGGCAGCGCCGGTGACAAGTTCGACGCGATCATCATCAAGGACCGCGACTCCTTCCTGCATCAGGAGGGCCAGACCGTGTTCCGCTGGGCGACCACCGCGCTCCACCCCGTCGCCAGGGAGATCTGCGAGCGTGCCGGGGTGGATCCCGCCGACCTCGCGGCCTTCGTGCCCCACCAGGCCAACCTTCGCATCATCGAGACGATCGCCCGCAAGCTCGGTGCCGAGAACGCCGTCATCGCCAAGGACATCGTCCTGGCGGGCAACACCTCGGCCGCCTCGATCCCCCTTGCCCTGTCCCGGATGATCGAACGCGGCGAGGTCCAGTCCGGCGGGCTCGCCCTGCTGCTGGGCTTCGGCGCGGGCCTGACCTATGCCGGTCAGGTCATCGAGATCCCCTAGAACTTCCGCGCGGCCCCGCCGCACGGAAAGCCAGAAGAAAACCCATTTCAAGGAGAACACGCGACATGGCTCTGACCGAGCAGGAGATCCTCGCCGGCATTGGCAAGATCGTCAACGAGATCACCGGAATCCCGGCCTCCGAGGTCACTCCGGAGAAGAGCTTCGTCGACGACCTCGACATCGACTCGCTGTCCATGGTCGAGATCGCCGTCGCCGCCCAGGACGAGTTCGGCGTGGAGATCCCGGACGACCAGCTCAAGCACCTCAAGAACGTCAAGGACGTCATCAACTTCATCCAGAACTGAGACGTCTCGATCCTTACCCCTAAGACCAGCGATTCACAAGGAGCGCAGAACGTGAGTACAGGCCAGGTACGTGTCGTCGTCACCGGGCTCGGCGCGACGACGCCTCTCGGTGGAGACGTCGCCTCGACCTGGTCGGCGCTCCTCGCCGGTCAGTCCGGGGTACGCGACATCACCGAAGACTGGGTCGACTCCGTCCCGGTGAAGTTCGCCGCCTTCGCCGCGGTGGACCCGACCGAGGTCCTGCCCCGGCCGGAGGCCCGGCGGCTGGACCGGGCCGAGCAGTTCGCACTGGTCGCGGCCCGTGAGGCGTGGGCGCACGCCGCGATCGACAAGGTCGACCCCGAACGGCTCGGTGTCGTCGTGGGCAGCGGTATCGGGGGCATCACCACGATCCTCGCCGCCTACGACACCTTCAAGGAGAAGGGCTGGCAACGGCTCTCACCGTTCACCGTGCCCATGCTGATGCCGAACGGCGCGGCGGGCTGGATCGGCATCGAGGTCGGCGCCCGCGCCGGCGTCCATGCCACCGTGAGCGCCTGCGCCACCGGCGCCGAGTCGATCGGGTACGCCATCGAGATGATCCGCTCCGGCCGGGCCGACGTGGTCGTGGCAGGCGGCACCGAGGCCGCCATCCACCCGCTGAACATCGGCTCCTTCGCCGCCATGCGCGCCATGTCGACCCGTAACGACGAGCCCCAGCGCGCCTCCCGGCCCTGGGACAAGGGCCGTGACGGGTTCGTCCTCGGCGAGGGCGCCGGCATCCTGGTGCTGGAGTCGGAGGAGCACGCCCGTACGCGTGGCGCCACGATCTACGCGGTGGCCGCCGGGGTCGGGTACTCGGCCGACGCCCACCACATCGCCCAGCCCGAGCCGACCGGTGCCGGGGTCATGCTCGCCATGCGCCGCGCCCTGGAGAACTCCGGCCTCACGGGCGGCGACATCAAGCACGTGAACGCGCACTCCACCTCCACTCCCGCCGGCGACGTGGTGGAGACGGTCGCGATCAAGGAGGTCATCGGCGACCACCCGCTGGTCAGCGGCACCAAGTCGATGACCGGTCACCTGCTCGGCGGTGCCGGCGGCATCGAGTCCGTCTTCACGGTCCTCGCACTTCACGAGCGGCGCGCACCCGGAACGATCAACGTGGACGACCTCGACGACGGCGTCGAGGTGGACATCGTGCGCGCTGAGCCACGTGCTCTGCCCGGTGGCCAGATCGCCGCGATCAACAACTCCTTCGGGTTCGGCGGGCACGACGTCGCCGTGGCCTTCACCAGCGTCTGACAGGGAGCTCGTGATGACTGTGCTCGACAACGGGGTGGTGAGCGAGGCCTCCGAACAGGAGCCCCTTGATCCCCGTGACCCCCAGGTGCGCCTCTCCGCTCTGCTCGACGAGGGCTCGCTCCGGCTGATCTCGCCGGTCGACCGCAGCGGCATGCTCGCCGCGACGGGCCGGGTGGAGGGCGTGCCGGTCGTCGCGTTCGTCAGCGACGCCCGTGTGCAGGGCGGTGCGATGGGCAGCGAGGGGTGCGAGCACATCGTGCACGCCTACGACGTCGCGGTCCGCGAGCGGGTCCCGATCATCGGCGTCTGGCACTCCGGCGGCGCCCGCCTCGCCGAGGGCGTCGAGTCGCTGCACGCGGTCGGCCGCGTCTTCGCCGCGATGACCCGCGCCTCAGGCGTGATCCCGCAGTTGTCCGTTGTCGTGGGCCCCGCCGCCGGCGGCGCCGCGTACGGCCCGGCGCTGACCGACATCGTGATCCTGGCCGACGAGGGCCGTATCTTCGTCACCGGTCCCGACGTGGTCCGCAGCGTCACCGGCGAGCAGATCGACATGGCCGGCCTGGGGGGCCCCGAGCCGCACAGCAAGCGCAGCGGCGTCGTCCACGTGGTCACCAAGACCGAGACGGAGGCCTACGTGCAGGCCCGCCGCCTCGCGGTGCTCCTCGGCCACCAGGGCCGGGTGCGCACCGAGGTCGAGGAGGTCGACTTCTCCGGCCTGCTGCCCGAGAACGTGCGCCGCGCCTACGATGTGAAGCCGCTCGTGGCGGGCCTGCTCGACGAGCCGGGCGTGGAGCTGCACGCCAAGTGGGCGCCCAACATCGTCACCACCCTGGGCCGTCTCGGCGGCCGGACCGTGGGCGTGGTGGCCAACAACCCGATGCGCCTGGGCGGCTGCCTCGACTCCGCCTCGGCGGAGAAGGCCGCACGGTTCGTCCGGATGTGCGATGCCTTCGGGGTGCCGCTGGTCGTCCTGGTCGACGTCCCCGGCTACCTGCCGGGCGTCGGACAGGAGCACGACGGTGTGGTCCGCCGCGGCGCCAAACTCCTGCACGCCTTCGCCGAGGCCTCCGTGCCGCGGATCACCCTGGTGACCAGGAAGGCGTACGGCGGCGCCTACATCGCCATGAACTCCCGCTCGCTGGGCGCGACCAAGGTGTTCGGCTGGCCGACGACTCAGATCGCGGTCATGGGTGCGGTCGCCGCGGTCCGCATCCTCAAGCGCCGCGAGCTCGCCGCCGCCCCCGAGGAGGAGCGCGCCGCCCTGGAGAGCAGGCTCGCCGAGGAGCACGAGGTCCTCGCCGGCGGTCTCGATCGGGCCATCGAGCTCGGCGTGATCGACGAGGTCATCAAGCCCGGGGAGACCCGGGGCGCCATCGCCAGGGTCCTGGCCAAGGCGACCCCCGCCCGGGGCGCGCACGGCAACATCCCGCTCTGAACGTGGCTCGTCGTGCCCCCACCCGGCCCCTTCGGGCGGGGGCACCGTTGCGCGCGGGGAGAGCCCGAAAAGTTTTTGATCTTGCTGTCATGGGGTGTGGCATCCGGTCCGACCTGTAGCCCCCTCACACGTGACACCCCAGCCCCTCCGCGAGGGTGTCACGCCCAGCAGTGCCCGCCAGACGACGAACTCTGCGGCCCGCTACTCGGCAGCGAACAGCACGACCTCTGTTGCGGCAAATCTCCGCCGTCCTCGGAGTGCGCACCGCCGTACTCCTCGGCGAAAGCCCCCGAGACTCCCACCGGAGGAAACGCCGACCCGCCGACGGGACCTCGCCGCTAATTCGTGGCGATCTCCTGGGTGACGTGCAGGTCGATGGTGCGGCCGTCAGGGTCCGTGAGGATGTGCCTGCCGGGCGCGAGCGGCGCTGTGGTGGAGCCCGGGACCGTGAGGCCGAGACGCAGGCTCCCGGTGGCGGGGCGGCGGCTGGTGGCGGGGTAGATCTCGAAGACGACTCCGCCGGAGAGAGTGGCGGCGTAGTGCTCGGGGCCGGCGCCGTGCTGCTCTCTGGCGAAGGTGAGGCCGAGCCCGGCGTAGAAGTCTCGGCAGTCGTCGAACTGTTCGGTGTAGATGACGATCAGGTTGGCCTGGATCATGTCAACTGCCACGAGAGCGTCAGTGCGCGATCCGAACGGTCGGTGGCGATAGCCCAGCGCTCTTTCACCCGCTACCGCCACGGGCCGTTTCGTCGTTGCTCAAGCCTGGCCACGATGGCGCGGCCGAGTAGTCCCAGCCCAAGACCGAGTGCCCAACCGGCGATCGCGTCACTGGGCCAGTGGTAGCCCAGCGCCACCGTCGCCGCCGCGACGCCGACGGCCAGCACGTGCGCTGCGCCGACCAGGTACCGCCCGCCGTCGCCCTGCACCAGGGTGGCGCTCACCAGCAGACAGGCCGCACCCAGCGCGGCATGCCCGGAGGGAAACGACTGCCCGGCCGCGAACAGCAGATCGCCACCCGAGCCGGGAGGCGTGCGCCCGAGCGCCTGCTTGAACAACCAGACCAGCGCGCTGGTCACAGCGAGCCACCCGCCAACAGCCGCCACCAGCAGCAGATCGCGCCGCCGCCAGGCCGCTACCACGGCCGTGATCATCACCAGGGAACCGACCAGCCAGAACTGGCCGCCGACCACGATCATCCGCCAGGCCACGTGCGGCCAGCCGGTCGCCCGCAGCCCGTCGAGGCCCAGCATCACGTGCTGATCCCAGCGCCGCAGCGGGCCGGCGGCGAGCACATCGGCCGTGCTCACCACGACGACGACCACGGCCAGGCCGCACAGTGCCGCGCTCGGCCGCCACCTCGCCAGGCCGAGCACGCCGTCACGCGGAATCCGCCACCGGCGCCTGAAAGTCATGAGTTCGAGGTGAGGCCCTTGCTGATCGCCGACGAGAAGGAGGGGACGCGGCGGGCGTGCCAGGCGCGAGCCGAGACCGTCTTGGGGCGGGAACGTTATGCCTGTCGGTCTGGGTCGACTCGGACGCCGTAGCGCGCTCAACGCGCCATCCAGTGTATGGCCCGGCTTCGCTCCAGGCCCCTGGGCCCGCCGCCCCGGACGGCTATCCAGCCTCCGCCCCGAGCTCCTGGCGCGCATCGAGGCACCCAACCCGCATGAGGCCGCGCGCAGGCCGTCCGAAGCCGAAGGGCGGGGCCCGTCAGTTGGACGGACCCCGCCCCGTTCCGGGCGATCGGTGGCGGACGGTGGGACCGGCCCGCTACCCGGCGTAGGTCTCGAACTCGGCGACCTTCGGCGCGCCGGTCGAGCCGGTGATCTTGAAGGTGATCTTGCTCAGTGAGGTCACGGCGAAGGTGATGGTGCCCGCCCCGCTGCCGGATTTCAGGACGGTGCCGGTGGTGCCGTTGACGAGCTGCCAGGACCCGATGCCGCCCGCGGAGCCTGACTCCTCACGGATGACGACCCTGGACACCGTCTTGGCGGAACTCCACTTGATCGAGATGTCACCGGTCGAGCCGGCCGGCGACCAGTAGGTGCTCAGGTTGCCGTCGCGCACGTTGCCGTAGCTCGTCCCGTCGGCCTTGCTGGAGCCGTCGGAACCGGCCCCGATGCTGAGGTTGGTCCCGCCGGGCGAAGGGGTGATCGTGGGCGTGGGGCTGGGAGTCGGCGTCACCGTCACCGTGGGCGTGGGCGTGGGCGTGGGCGTGGGCGTGGGCGTCGGTGTCTGTGGCGAGCAGCTGCCGTTCGACACCCGCAGCCCCTTGTTGGCGCCCGCCGTCTGGCGGACGATGTCCGGCACGCAGCTCGCCCCGTCGAGGCTGTAGGAGTACGGGACGCTGACGGTGGTGTTGGACTGCGGGTTGGGTCCGGCGGGGGCGTTGTCGCTGCCGGGGGCCGACCAGGTCACGTTGTCGAAGATGTTGCCGGCGACCTGCCAGTAGCCGGCCTCGCTGGTGTAGAAGGTGCCCAGGACGTCCTTGGAGTCCTTGAAGTAGTTGTTCTCCACCTTGGCGCGGGCCCCGGCCCGGGAGTTGATGCCGGACTCGTGGAGGTTCACGTAGGAGTTGTTGTAGATGTGGGCTATGCCGCCACGCAGCAGGGGTGTGCGGGAGTCGATGTTCTCGTACAGGTTGTGGTGGAAGGTGATGAAGCCGTTCGAGCGGTCGCTCTCGCTGGACCCGATGAGCCCGCCGCGGCCGGAGTTGCGCAGGGTGCTGTAGGACAGGGTCACGTACTGGGTGTCGTCCTTCATGTCGAAGAGGCCGTCGAACCCCTCCGACTCCCCGCCCGAGGCCTCCAGGGTGACGTGGTCGACCCAGACGTTGCGGACGGTGCTCTCCATGCCGATGGCATCGCCGCCGTTGGAGGTGGGCGAGCCCGACTTCTTGACGTTGCGGACGGTGACGTTCTGGATGATGATGTTGCTGGAGTCGCGGATGTGGATGCCCAGCTGGTCGAAGACGGCACCGTTGCCGACCCCGATGATCGTGACGTTGCTGATCTGCTTGAGTTCGATCACGCCGGCGGCGGTGTTGCAGCTTGCGCCCGACACCTTGCCGGTGTTGCCGTGATTGATGGTCCCCTCAACCTCGATGATGATCGGGGTGCTGCTGCCGGCCCGGCCGCACAGGGCCGCGTGGATCGCGGTCCCCGTGGTGGCCCTCACCGTCTGCCCGCCCGCACCGCCGGTGGTCCCGCCGTTGCCGGTCGCGTAGCCGGTGGCGCCGCCGACCGCCGCCGACGCCTGGATCGCCGGCACAGCCACACCGACCGCGGCCGCGGAGGTGCCGAGTGCCCACCCGGACACGGCGACCGCGCCGGCGATGGCGACCGCGGCGGCCCTCCTGTCGAACCTGTTTTTCACAGCCGAACTCCTTGCTGGTCCGGCAGGCCTGAGTGACCTGCGCTCCGGATTCCCCCCAGCGAGTGCGCACCGCTCACATGTGTGAACACGTCCGTGTTGGCGGACAGTCACACCATAGGAAAGCGCTTTCCAACTGTCAATGAACCGTGAAACTTTCGTTTCTTGACCTGACGGCGAGGGGTTGCGCCGCGAAATCCCCGAGGGCCCGCACGCGCCTGCTCACAGGCCGAAGGCGCCGCCTTCGATGAGGATGAGCGCGCCGATGGCGATCAGGACCACGGGTAGCAGGATGTGGCCCCAGCGGCTGAGGGTCTTGGCGATGACCGGGTGGGTGGCGAAGAACCGCCCGGCCAGGCACCACACGGCGATCAGCAGGAGGAAGACCACGACGTACACGCTCATCCCGCCGATGCCCTCGGTGGCGAAGACCGGCACGTAGACGCCGATGTTGTCGCCGCCGTTGGCGAAGGTGACCGCGGCGACCGCCAGCACGCCCGGCCCGCCGGAGGCGGCCCCTCCCTCCTTCTCGCCCTCCCCGTCGCGGTGGTTCCTCCAGGCCTGCCAGGCGGCCTTGAGACCGAGGGCGAGCGGGAGCAGGCCCAGGTAGGGGATGACCGCCTCAGGCAGGAACGTCGCCCCGAATCCGGCGGCGACGGCCACGACCAAGATGGCGGCGAAACCGAGATACTGACCGGCCACGATCCGCAGGGCCGAGCCGCGGTGTCCGGCGCCCTGGGCGAAGAACAGCGCCAGGACCAAGATGTCGTCGATGTTGGTGACGGCGAACAGGCCGGCCGCCTGGCCGATGATGCCGACGTTCATGACCGCATCACCCCTTCGCCGGCGGGACGGCGAGGGCCGGCGAAACGATCGCAGCTGCTGCCATGGCGGGCACGGCGGAACTCGGAGGGTGAATGCATGATCAACCTTGAGGTGTTTTCGAACGGTCAGGGCACGACGTGGTGGGGGCCGCCCCCCGCGGGGCGGGGGCCCCCCCCCCCGCCCGGCGGACCCGAGCGCCGCCCCCGGGGCGGGCGCCGCGCCCCCGCAGCCCCCGGGCCACCGGGCGAGAGGCGGGCGGGACGGCCAGACCCACAGCG
>NZ_JBSFWD010000089.1:0-22450 GCF_053592655.1 Streptosporangium sp. NPDC002607 | reverse complement strand
CGTCCGGGTTGCCCGAGGTGGCCCGGATGGTTCGCGAGCCTCAGCCCACCGACCGGCGGCAGTTCCAGGAGATTCAACTGCTCGCCCGCAAAGCCTAGGCAGGGGCTGTCTGACCGAACACATGACCGCATCCAACCTGCCGGACGGGGAGCCGTCAGGCTCCAGGCGTCGACTCGTGATCAGGGCTCACCGCCCGTTCGAGCTCCGATTTGGTCGAACGAGGGGACTCCGAGGAACACCTTCGATGACCTGCGCTCCTGGCGGGCATCGAGCTGAGCGACCTTCTCTGCTGCCCCAGCGAGGCTGACCCGTAGCCCTTCGACATCGCCGAGCCGGCCTTCGCATTCGGCCTCGGCGATGCGGGCGATCAGGTTGTCGCGGATGTCGGCAAGTCGTGTCCGCTGGGCCGGGTCCGGTCGAAGGAGTGAGCATCTGACACAAGCGTGCTCATGGATGCAAGGGGTTCCGAAGGCGCGTGCGCGGGTGCCGATGGACACCTTCCTTTTTTCGAAGTGGGCGAGGAAGGCATCCCATTCTTCCTCGGTCGGGGTTCGGTACTCTTCGCTGGGGCGAGAGGTTCGACGGCGGGCGATGAACGCTCGGTGGGCTTCGATTCTGAACTTTCGTGCTGGTGGAGCGGCACGGCACCTCCAGCCTGTACCGGATCAACGAAGAGTGCGTGCGGTGCTTTCCACCGCCGTCGACGTGGTGATGGGCAACCCCGTCCCGGCCACCCCCATCTGCGACCGAGGAGCACGTCATGGCACATGAGGAGGTCGTCGAGCGCTACTCCGGCCTGGCCCGCGCGGCGCTGGCCGGTGAGAGCGTCGTGGACTGCGCTCCCGATGCGTTCGCCGACGGCTGCTTCGGCGCGGCCGGCTACGACGACACCGCGGGACTGCCCGAGGGCGCGCTGCGCGCCAGCCTCGGCTGCGGCAACCCGGTCGCCGTCGCCGAGCTACGCACGGGCGAGACCGTGCTCGACCTCGGCTCCGGGGGCGGCATCGACGTGTTGCTGTCGGCGCGCCGCATCGGCCCGTACGGAAAGGCCTATGGCCTGGACGCCAGCGCCGACATGGTGGAGCTCGCCCGGCGCAACGCCGCGGCGGCGGGTGTGGCCAACACCGAGTTCGTGTGTGGCACGATCGAGGCGATCCCGCTGCCGGATCACGCGGTCGACGTCGTCATCTCCAACTGCGTGATCAACCTCTCCAGCGACAAGGCGGCCGTGCTGGCTGAGACCTTCCGGGTTCTGCGGCCCGGCGGCCGCCTGGGCATCAGTGACGTCGTCACCGACAGTGCAACCGGCGGAGCCGTCGAGGCGCAGCGACGCGTGGCCACCGAGCAGCGGGTGGGCTGTATCGCCGGATCCCTCACCGTCGTCGAATACCGGGCTCTGCTGGCGGCGACCGGGTTCGTGGCCACCTCGATCACGCTGACGGCCGATCACGGCGACGGAGTGCACTCGGCCGTCATCCAGGCCGTCAAGCCCGCGATCTCTCCGGGGCTGGAGATCCGGCCGATGCGTGAGACCGACGCCGAGCAGGTGCTGGCCATCTACCAGGCGGGGTTGGATACCGGCCAAGCCAGCTTCGAGACGCTCGCACCCAGCTGGGAGGGCTTCACCGGGGGTAAGTTGACGCACCCGCGCTATGTCGCCGTCGACACCGACACAGGTGAGGTCGTCGGCTGGGTGGCCGCCTCACCGGTCTCGGCCAGGGCGGTGTACGCCGGAGTCGTCGAGCACAGCCTCTACGTCCACCCCGACTGCCAGGCCCACGGCATCGGCCGGGCCCTGCTGGCCGCGTTCATCGCCGGGTCACAGGACGCCGGAATATGGACAATCCAGGCGGGAATCTTCCCGCAGAACGCGCCCAGCCTGTCTCTGCACCAGGCGCTCGGTTTCCGCGTCATCGGTACCCGCGAGCGCGTCGGCCACCACCACGGCGTGTGGCGCGACGTGATCCTCCTGGAGCGGCGCAGCGCGGTCACCGGGCTTGAGGCAGGGGCGCCGTCAAGATACGTCACACCGGGGACGAAGTACCCGTAGAGGAACTCCGCAGGATTATTACACTGCTGCGAAGGGCGGCTGATGATGGAGTTGACGGTGCTGGTGGTGCCGGACTGTCCGAACGCGTCGGTGCTGGATGAGCGGCTGGCCGAGGTGCTGGCCGATCGCTGGTGGGTATCGGTGATGCGGCGAGTGATCGACGACGACGAGCAGGCGGCCCGGTGGGGGATGCGCGGGTCACCGACGCTGCTGATTGACGGTGTCGACCCGTTCGCCGATCCGGGGGTGCCGGCCAGCGTGTCGTGCCGGATGTATCGGGATGAGGATGGCCGCCTGGAGGGAGCGCCGTCGGTAGCCGCTCTGCGCCGCGCCCTGGACCAGGCGTAGGTCAGCTGAGTTCGCTGGTCGACTTGGCGTCGTGGTCACGCAGCCAGGTGACCAGGTCATCTGCGCCGGTGCGGCGGGCGGCATCCAGCGGGGCCAGCTGGTCGTAGCCGACCCGGTTAACGTCGCCGCCGCGTTGTAGGAAGAACTCTGCCGCTTGGCGCTGGCCGCCGTGGCAGCCTGACCACAGGCCGTGGGTGATGTCCACCACCGATCACCGCCACGTCGGCTTCGAGGTCGGCGCCGGCCTCCAAAAGTGCATTCAGGACCGGCACGTCGTCGCTGCTGGCCGCCCAGTGCCCTGATTGCTTCGCCCTCCTCCACGACAGGCCAAATCACATCGGCTGTTCACCAGTTGTTCGTCTCTGCTGATATCGATACATGCCAATATTGGCTTCTGTCATGGACCGAGGAGATTGTCCGCGCTGCCGACGTGGTGGTCACCATGGGCCGGACGCCTGCCCGGTCTTTCCCGGCAAGCGCCACCTGGACTGGGAGTTGCCCGACCCGGACGGCAAGAGCGTCGCGGAAGCGCGGCCGATCCTCGACCTGCCCGGCGCCCGAAAGGGCGGCACCTCCGTATCGTGCCCTAATAGACATATGTCAATATAGATGTTAGTCGACTTCGATAGATCTCTATACGGGAGGGTTCGATGGGGCCGCTGGAGCTTTTGGAGTGCAGCTCGCCGCTGACGCGCGAGCCGCTCAGCGCCGAGCAGGGCGCCGCCGTGGCGCGGGTGTTCAAGGCACTGGGAGATCCGGTACGGCTGCGCATCGTGTCGATCGTGGCCAGCCATGCCGGCGGCGAGGTGTGCGTGTGCGACCTGACCGGCGCCTTCGAGCTGTCACAGCCGACCATCAGTCACCACCTGAAGGTCCTGAAAGAGGTCGGGCTGCTGGTCTCCGAGCGCCGGGCCTCGTGGGTGTACTACCGGCTGGTCCCCGAGACCCTGGCCGAGCTGTCGGCCCTGATCAACGTTCCCGCCACGGCCTGAGCGCGACCACGGAAGGAAATCCATGTCCTCACCGTCCACCCGAGCCCCGGTCTCCGCCCCTGTGGGGCAGCCGGGCGTGATCGGCGCCCTGTCGACGCTCGATCGCCTCCTGCCGGTGTGGATCGGGCTGGCGATGGCCGCCGGTCTGCTGCTCGGCCGCCTGGTGCCCGGCCTGAACTCCGCGCTGGAGGCGGTGAAGATCGGCGAGATCTCGCTGCCGATCGCGCTGGGTCTGCTGCTGATGATGTACCCGGTGTTGGCGAAGGTCCGCTACGACCGCCTGGGCGCCGTCACCGGCGACCGGCGGCTGCTCGTCGCCTCGCTGGTGCTGAACTGGGTCCTCGGCCCGGCGCTGATGTTCGCGCTGGCCTGGCTGCTCCTGCCCGACCTGCCCGAGTACCGCACCGGCCTGATCATCGTCGGCCTGGCCCGCTGCATCGCCATGGTGCTGATCTGGAACGACCTGGCCTGCGGCGACCGTGAGGCCGCCGCCGTGCTGGTCGCGATCAACTCGATCTTCCAGGTGGTGGCCTTCGCCGCGCTCGGCTGGTTCTACCTGCAGGTGCTGCCCGGCTGGCTGGGCCTGGCCGAAGGCACCGCGCTACAGGTCTCGGCCTGGGACATCGCCTGGTACGTGCTGATCTTCCTCGGTATCCCGCTGGTGGCGGGCTACCTGTCGCGCAGGCTGGGCGAGCGTGCCCGGGGCCGCGAATGGTACGAGGAGCGCTTCCTGCCGAAGATCGGGCCGATCGCGTTGTACGGGCTGCTGTTCACCATCGTCATCCTGTTCGCCCTGCAGGGTGACACGATCACTTCCCAACCCGGAGACGTGGCGCGCATCGCGGTACCGCTGCTGGCCTACTTCGCCCTCATGTGGGGTGGCTCCTTCCTGGCCGGCCGGGCGATCGGCCTGACCTACGAGCGCACCACGACGCTCGCCTTCACCGCGGCGGGCAACAACTTCGAGCTGGCCATCGCGGTCGCGGTCGGCGTCTTCGGGGTCACCTCCGGCCAGGCCCTGGCCGGGGTGGTCGGCCCGCTGATCGAGGTGCCCGTCCTGGTCGCCCTGGTCTACGTCAGCCTGGCCGGCCGCCGCCTGTTCTCCACCACCTCCGCACCGAAGGGATCAGTCCATGCCTGACACAGCCGATACGCCCCAGGTCCTGTTCGTCTGCGTGCACAACGCCGGCCGATCCCAGATGGCCGCCGGCTGGCTCACCCATCTGGCAGGCGATCGGATCGAGGTCCGCTCGGCCGGGTCGCAGCCCGCAGAGACGATCAATCCGGTCGCGGTGCGGGCGATGGCCGAGGTCGGCATCGACATCGCCGCTGAGCAGCCCAAGGTGCTGACCGTCGAAGCCGTGCGGGTCTGCGATGTGGTCATCACCATGGGCTGCGGGGACACCTGCCCGTTCTTCCCCGGCAAGCGGTACGAGGACTGGAAGCTCGACGACCCCTCCGGCCGGGACATCGAGGCCGTCCGGAACATCCGCGACGAGATCCGAGCCCGTGTCGAAAAACTGATCGCCGACCTCGACGCCCGGTGACCCGGCCTGGGCGGCCTGAGCCGGGCCCGCGGCCCAGAACGCCTGGACCGCAGGTCCACGCCGACGGTCCAGGTCCGACAAGGCGCCCCGCTCAGGGGCGCTGCGTGCCGGCCAGCAGCCAGACGGTGGAGATGAGCAGGCGGGCGGCGGCCACCAGGGTGGCCGGCTCGACGCGGTCGGGGGTCTCGGCGGGGGTCTGGTAGCCGGGCATGCCCATGCCGATGCCGATCGCGGCCAGCCCCGCCGCGGCGTAGCGGCGGTTGTCCGAGGCCATCGCTCCGGCCCGCAGTGCCACCCCGGTGCGGCGCCCGGCCTGGTCCAAGACGGCCAGCAGGGCATGGGCCGGGCCGCCCGCCTCGACCGCGGCCGCCTGGTGCAGCTGCGCGGCCCCGTCCAGGTTGATGACCTGGGTACCCGGCGCCACAGCGGGGGCGTGGTGGGCCGAACCCCAGGCGCCGACCTCTTCGGCGTCCAGGAAGGACACCCTCAGATCCACCGGCACGGTCAAGGTGGTGGTGAGGACACGGGCGGCTTCCAGGATCGCGGCCACCCCGGAGGCGTTGTCGGCCGCGGCGGGCAGGCGACGGCCCGGGTCGTCGCCCACTCCGTCGAAGTGCGCCGTCAGCAGCACCCGCGGCCCACCCGCCGTCCCTTCCCCTGCCCCCTCATCCGGCACGTCCGGCCCGATCGGCAGGTGGCCGTGAACGTTGACACCGCCAACACCGACCGCGCGCAGCGGTGCCGACGCGGTCACGGTCACTTCCCCCGCGGCGAGGGCATCGGCCAGCTGCCGGTGCAGGTCGGTGCGTACTCCGATGACCGCCACCGCATGCCGGGCGGGCCCGGCGATCATTTTGGGCATCCACCCGTCGTCGTCGGTGTTTCGGGCCGTCAGCACGCCGAGGGCGCCGTCGGCTTCGGCGCGCCGGCAGGTCTGCGCCCATTCGCCGGCCGGAGCCAGCACCCAGCGCCCGCCGAGATCCGCCGTGCCCGCGTCCGCCAGCGGCGCCGAGTGCGGATCGGGCAGTTCGGCCGAGGCCGGGTGCTCGGCGAAATCGCGGCGATGCTCCAACCGCCGGGCTGCCCGGCCGGCGCTCCACTGCAACACCGGTGCGCGATACAGCTCTCGCACCTCGGCGACATCGAACGGGTCAAGCCGAACATCGGCGTCCAGCGTACGTAACCGGTCGGCGAGCCAGGCGGCGGCGGCGTGGCCGCCGGGGGTGCCCACCCGGCGGCCCGCGTAGCGGTCGGCGGCCAGCTCCGCGACGCAGTCGAGCATCCGCCGCGCGCTCACCTGTTCCAGGGCGGCCGCCAGGCCGGGGGCCTCGGCCGCCTCTGGTGGCATAGGTGGGGAGGCGGGGGGCGGGGAGCTCATCCGCAGCATCCACCGGAGGTGTTACTGGCGGCGGCCGGGGTGGCCGGTGCCTGGCCGCGGCCCTCGGTCTGGGCGGTCTGCTCGGCCTCGGTCGTACCTCCGCAACACGACACGGCTACGGAAACGGCGTCGTTGGATGCGGTGGGAGCGGGGCCTCCGCAGCATCCTCCGGCCGCGGGCGGGGTGAAGGCTTCCTGCAGGTTCCCGATGAATCCACCGGTGCTCTCGCTTGCCATGGTGTGCCCCTTTCGGGTCGGTGGCGCACGTGCTTGCGTCGCACCGGCCCCACTTGGATTTGACGGATATCTAAGTAGGGTCAGCGTTTCATTTTGATTAGAGGAGTGTCAAGTTAGAAGGACATCTAATCAAAATGGTGAGACGCGCTCTCGGCCCAGGCGGCATTCTCCCCGCGCTGGACGCCGCTCACCGTGAACGATCGCGCCCCCGCCTCTCACCACAAGGAGCGGGCGTCAGGACCCGAGCTGCTGCAGGACTTCGGCGACACAGGTTTTAGCGGTGCGGGCGGCGCCGATCAAAGTGGCCGAGGCGGGACCGGTCCAGTCGCCGTAGCCCAGCAGATGCAGGCGAGGTTCTCCGAGCGCGCGGGTGCCCTCGGTGGGGATCAGACCGTCGTGGCCGCGCAGTTGCAGCGGAGCCAGGTGGCCGAGCGCGGGGCGGAACCCGGTGCACCAGATGATTGTCTCGCACGCCAGCTCTGTGCCATCGGCCCAGGCCACCCCGGTCGCGGTGAGACGGGCGAACATGGGCTCGGCCTTGAGGGCGCCGCGGTCGCGGGCCTCGCGAACGGATGGCACGGCGACGATGTCACCCAGGTCACTCAGGTCGCCGACGCCTGCCGCATCGGCCGAGCGGGCACGACGGGTGGCCAGGTCGAACAACGCCTTGCCGTCCACCTCGTCGGGCAGCAGCCGGGGCGGGCGCAGGGTGGCCCAGGTGGTGCTCGCGACAGTGGAGACCTCGGCGAGGATCTGTGCGGCGGAGTTGGCGCCGCCCACGATCATCACACGCTCACCGTGCAAGGGCTCGGGCCCGGTGTAGCCGGCGGTGTGCAGTTGCCGGCCCTCGAAGTCGCCGATGCCCGGGTAGTGCGGGATGAACGGCCGCCACCAGGTGCCGGTCGCGCTGATCACGATTCGTGCCTGCCAGGTACCGGCGTCGGTCTGGACCGTCAGATGATCCTCACCCCGCCGCACGGCCCGTACGCGCACGGGGCGGACGATCGGTAACCGGTAGCGCTGCTCATAGTCGGCCAGGTAGGCGACGGTGTCGGCCGCGCTCGGAGAGGCCCCGCCTGCGGGCGCGGGCATCATCCGGCCCGGCAGTGAACTGTACTGGGCGGGAGAGAACAGCCGAAGCGAGGGCCAGGCGTGCCGCCAGGCGCCGCCCGGCCGGTTCTGGGCGTCGAGAATGACGAAATCGGCCTTCGCTCGACGCAGGTGGTAGCCCGCCGACAGCCCGGACTGCCCGCCGCCGACCACCAGCACGTCGACCCGCCGCGGCGAAGGCGATGGTGCCGTCGCCTCGGTCGGGCTCACGCGTTCGCGGGCTCGGCCAGCGGGGTGAACAGCGCGCTCAGCCGGGCCACCGCCGAGGGGACGATCCAGTAGTAGACCCAGGTGCCGCGCCGCTCACTGTCGATCAGCCCGGCCACCCGCAGGGTCTTGAGATGGTGGGAGATGGTGGGGGCGCTCAGGTCGAAGGCGCCGGTCAGGTCACACACGCACGCCTCACCGCCGGGGTGGGAGCCGATCATCGACAGCAGACGCAACCGGACGGGGTCGGCGACCGCCTTGAGCGCCGCCGCGAGTTCGGCCGCGTCGGCTGGTGAGATGGGTTCGCGGGCGATCGGGGCACAGCACTGGGTGGTGGCGGCGGTCATACGATAACTCCCCTACTTCGACATTTGTCTAAATCATACGCGGTGGTAGGCGACCAGCGCGAACGCGGCGATCGCGCAGGCCACCGCAACGGCTGCCATCACCCACTGGTAGCCGACCGCTTGGGCCAGCGCGACCGCGCCCAGCGGCGCCAGGGCTTTGTCAGCGACGGAGAAGGCGGCGATGCGGCCTGACAGCGAGGCGTAGGCGCTCGTGCCGTAGCGCTGCAGGAGCAGGTGCGGCAGGGTGATGGAGGCGATGCCGAAACCAAGCCCAAATCCGAGCACGCAGCCGATGGCACCCGGCACCGTGTGCCCGGCCAGCGGAAGCAGCGCGGCGGCGACGCCCTGCAGGGCGAAGATCGCGGCGGCGATGAGGGCGGCGGGCAGGCGGCGTTGCAGGCCGGTGGTGAGCAGGCGGCCGGTCACCGACAGCACCCCCAGCAGTCCGGCCAGTGTGGCGGCCAGGACGGGTGAGTGCCCCAGATGGATGAGGTAGGTGATGAGCAGGACGGACATCACCGCTGCCGCGCCGCCGTTGGCGGTGAAGGCGATCACCAGCAGCCAGAACGGCCGCCGACGGGTGGCGGCCTTGACGACCTGAGCCCGCTCGTGGGTCGTGACCGGCCGACGTCCGGCGCGGGCGGGGCGGCGCACGACGAACGCGTGCAACGGGATCGCCGCCGCTCCGTAGATCACGGCCAAGACCACCAGGGCGGTGCGCCAGCCGTAGGAGTCGACCAGCAGGCCGGTCAGCGGCAGGAAGATGGTGGAGGCGAACCCGGCGACGACGGTGAGCGCGAGCAGGGCGTTGGCTCGGCCGTGGCCGGGGGTGGGGCCGTCGAACCAGCTGACGATGACAGCGAAGGCGCTTTCGTACAACACCATCGCGCACGCGATGCCGATCGCGGTGAAGACCGCGTACAGCTGGGGCAGGTTCTCGACCCGCGACCAGGCCAGGACGGCGAGCGTGCCGATGATCGACCCGGCGGTCATCAGGCCCCGGCCGCCGCGGGCGTCCAGCAGGCGGCCGACCAGCGGGGCGCACAGCGCGGCGATCAGGATCGAGCCGGTCAGCGCGGCCGCGATCTGGGTGCCGCCGGCATGCAGGTCGGCTGCCATGGGGGTGAGGAAGACGGAGAAGGTGTAGTAGAGCACGCCGTAGCCGATGGTCTGCGTCACGGCCAGGGCTGCGACGATGCGCCACCCCTGGGCCAAGCGCGGCCGGCCGCCGCTCCCGGGGGTGGGGGCGGCGGCTTTCGTGGCGGCTTCAGTGGTGGAGCTCACTCGCGGTCACCGGCGCAGCCGATCAGCTGACGTCCGTTCGCGCTCGTCCAGAGCTCACCGGCGAGGTCTCCGGTGATGAACCCCTGGGCCTGCAGCCGCCAGGCCAGGGGCTGGGCCATTCGGGCGATCGCTGGGGCGAAGCCCGGGTTGGTGCTCGGCCTGCGGGCGGCGACCAGGTGCTCACCCAGGCGGCGGGTGTCGATGGGCCCGTGCTCGCAGATCAGGCGCAGGGCTTCCTTCTGGGCGGCGGTGGGGTATCCCTCAGACATCTGACGCTCCCTGTGTCTGCGGCTTCGGTGCTGGTCGATGGCCGGCGCGTTCAGCCGCAGCAGCCACCACCGTCGCTGCCGCCGAGGGTGACCAGCGGGAGCGGGGTGGCGAGCAGGCCGCCGCTGATACCGGTGGCCAGGCCGACCCGCTGCTCTTGTGCCTCGGCCAGGCCAGAGGAGCACACGCCTGTCTCGGGCAGGTCGAGCTGGACGTCATGGGCGGCTTCCCAGTCCCCGGCCAGCGCGGCGACGACGGAGCGGACCTGCTCATATCCGGTGGCCATCAGGAAGGTGGGAGCGCGGCCGTAGCTTTTGACGCCCACCGCGTAGTAGCCGCTTTCGGGGTGGGACAGTTCGTCGACGCCGTGGGCCGGGACGGTGCCGCAGGAGTGCTGGTTGGGGTCGATCAGCGGGGCCAGCGCGCGGGTGGAGCCGAGGATGGGGTCGAGCTCCAGGCGCAGCTCGGAGGCGATGGAGTGGTCGGGCCGGTATCCGGTGGCGACCACGACGCGCTCGACGGTGATGGACTGCTCGGTGCCGGAAGAGTCGCGGCTGAGTACCGTCACCTGGCCGTCGGCCTTGGTGAGGGAGTGGGTGAAGAAACCGGTCAGCAGTTGGATGCGTCCGTCCTTGACCAGGGTGTGCAGGCGGGTGCCGAGGGCGCCACGTGCGGGCAGTGCGTCGGCCTCGCCGCCGCCGTAGGCGCGTGCCGCGCTGCCCGCCCGGATTGCCCAGGTGACGGGGGTGTCCTGCAACTGGGCCAGAGCCAGCAGAGTGGTGGCCGCCGAATGACCGGCTCCGACCACGAGGGTGTGGCGGCCCTCGTACCTCTCGCGGTCGGCGCCCAGCACGTCGGGCAGCGCGTGGTCGATGAGCGCCGCTGCCTCGGCTTCACCGTAGGCGGGAAGACCATTCGCCCCGAGCACGTTGGGCGTGGTCCAGGTGCCGGAGGCGTCGACGATCGCCCCGGCATGGACCTCGCGGCCGTCGGCCAGGCGGATCAGGAACGGCACCTGCTCGCGGCCGATGGAGCGGACCCGGTCATAGCCCAGGCGGCTGATCGCGGTCACCGCCGCGCCGAAGCGCACGTTGGGGGCGATCGCCGGGTGCTTGGCCAGCGGGGCGAGGTAGTCGTCGATCAGCTCGGCGCCGGTCGGCAGCCACTCGGGATCCGGCGCGGCCCAGCCTTCGGCCTGGAGCAGGCGCCGGGTTGCGGCGTCGACGTTGTAGCGCCACGGGCTGAAGGTGCGCACGTGCCCCCATTGGGCGATCGAGGCCCCGACCTGCTGTCCGGCCTCCAAGAGGAGGAAGTTCAGGCCGCGCTCGGCCAGGTGGGCGGCGGCGGCCAGGCCCACCGGACCCGCACCGATCACCACCACGGGCAACCCCTCGATCTCAGCGCTCTGCTGGGCGTTCTCGGTCGCGGACAAGACCTGCTCGATCTCGGTGGCCGCCGGGCCGCAGCATCCATCACTCATGTTCGTCTCCTGTGCGTCGCATGCTCATCGTCAAAGGCACCGGGGGCGGGGGAACTCCGGTTCACCGGGCCCTACCCACCCTCCGACTGTTTAGAAGTCTGTCGAAGTAATGCCTAGCCTGCCTCATTGATTTGAGGGATGTCAATATAGGCAGGCGTCTAAGTTGTGAGGTACGGGTACCGGGCAGGCGTTTGTCGCCGCCGCGGCGCACCTCGCCGCCCGGCGGTGGGGCCTATCCGCAAGGGGAGTCCGGCGAGCAGTCCACCGGCGGGCAGCATGCCCGCAGGCTCGCCTGCAGGTCGCTCAGCGCGCGGCCGATCCGCCCCGCATCCGCCCGGTAGTAAAGGTCTTCCACTCCCGACGGGAGGCCAACACGCCGCCGTCACGCAGGGTGGCCAGGTGGGTGGAGGTCGCCGACTGGGCCGGCGGCAGGCGCTCGGCCACCTCGGAGACGCTCAGCTCCACCCCGCCGGCGAACAGCGCCAGGATCTGCTGGCGGGTCTCGCCGGCCATCGCCTTGAGGAAGGCGCGGGCCGCATCCCTCAACTCGATCCCGCTCAAGAACTGGACGCCGTGCAGGAGCGGTTGGAGACGTTCGCCGCTGAGGTGTTCTCCGGTTTTGCCCGTGCTGATCAGCGGTGGTGGGGCGAGCGGTATGTGCGTGGCCTGCTGAGTGACGGGGCCCGCAAATCGATGGAGCCGATGGCGGCCCGGCTGGGCGTGGACCGCCATGGGCTGCAGTAGTTCTGCACCGACGCCCCCTGGTCGCATCAGCTGGTGCCGGCCGAGCCGGCTTGGCGGATGGAGGCGGCGATCGACCCGGTGGCGTGGGTGATCGATGATGTGTCCTTTCCCGAGGACGGCCAGGAGTTGCCGGGCGTGGCCGCGCAGTTCTGCGGGGCGTTGGGCAAGAGGGCCGACTGCCAGGTCGCCCCGAGCGTGCATCTGGTCACCGGCGCCGCGTCGTGTCCGGTGAGTCGGCGGCTGTTCGTTCCCGAGGGCTGGGATCCGTCCTCGCCGCGGGTGCCGGATACCGAAGCGGTGACGGCGCGCCGCCGCCGGGTTCGGATCTCTGAGGAGGTGGCGCATGTGTCCAAAGGGCGGCCGGCCGTGGACATGCCGGATGAGCCGGCGTGTTGGGGGCTGGATGCGCCGCTGGTGGTCGCCGATGAAGGGTATGGCCAAGACGGGGCCTTCCGGCTGGCCCTGACCGAGCGGAACATCGCCTACGTGGTGGGGGTGCGCTCCGATACCGCGCTTTTGGCGGCCGGTGTCTGCCGCACCAGGACGCCGTATCGGGGCACCGGCGGCGAGCGGCGCCCCGAGCATCGAAACAGCGAGAAAGTCGGGGCATCAGTTGACAGGCCGCCTCCGGCGGCCGCTAACCTTTATATATGAATAGTTCTTCAGATGAGCGATTCGCGGCCATTGGCGGCTGTACCGCCCGGATAGTGGACGCGCCCCGGGTGGCGGCGGTGCGTGAGCGGATGCCCGCCGCGCAGGATCTGACCGACACCGCGGAGGTGTTCGGGTTGCTGGCCGATCCAGGCCGCCTGCGGTTGCTGCTGGCCCTGCTGGAGGGCGAGATGTGCGTGTGCGACCTGGCCGCGGTGAGCGGCCAGAGCGAGTCGGCGGTCTCGCACGCACTGCGGCTGTTGCGGGCGCACCGCATCGTGACGGCCCGCCGGGCCGGTCGGATGGCCTTCTACCGGCTGGAGGACGCGCACGTGCGGATGCTGCTCGACCTTGCGCTCGCCCACACCGAGCACACCCAGGCCATCCACCCCGAACGCGGCGGAACCCGCTGATGGGCACCGGGCACGGCCATGGGCATGGGCACGCCGGGGGCCGGCACCGGTGGCGGCTCGCGGTCTCCTTCGCCCTGATCGGCTCCTACTTCGTGGTCGAGCTGGTCTACGGGTTGATATCGGGTTCGCTGGCGTTGCTGTCGGATGCCGGGCACATGGCCGCCGACGTGGTGACGCTGGGCGCCGCGCTGGTGGCCACCCGGATCGCCACCCGCCCCGACACCACGGGGCGCCGTAGTTACGGCTCCTACCGCGCGGAGGTGTTCGCCTCCCTGCTGGCCGTGCTGCTGATGCTCGGCGTGGCGGTGTACGTGGTGGCCGAAGCGGTGGGCCGGATCGGCGCCGGCGCCGAGGTCTCCTCCGGGCCGATGCTCATCGTGGGAGCCATCGGCCTGGTCATCAATGTGATCGTGTTGCTGTTGCTGCGTTCGGGCGCGGCTGAGAGCTTGAACGTCAAGGGCGCCTACCTTGAGGTGGTGGCCGACACCGCCGGGTCGGTCGGCGTCATCGCCGCCGGCTGGCTGGTCGCGGCGACCGGCCAGCCGATCTGGGACACGCTGGTCGCGCTGGCCATCGGTGTCTTCGTCGCGGTGCGCGCCATCTCCCTCGGACGGCAGGTGCTCGCGGTCCTGGGCCAGCACGTCCCGGCCGGTATGGACGCCTCCGCCGTTGCCGGTGATCTGGTGGCCGTCGAGGGCGTGCGCGACGTCCACGACCTGCACCTGTGGACGTTGACCTCCGGCATGAACGTGGCCACCGCCCACCTGGTCACCTCAGACGGCGCCGACAGCCACGCCGTCTTGGACCAGGCCCGCGACCTGCTGCGCCGGCGCCACAATGTGGCTCACGCCACCTTGCAGGTCGAACCGGCCGACCACCTGGGCTGCGACGAACTGGGTTGGTGAACACCGTTCACCCCCGTGTGGCCGCGGTCGAGCGGCGGTGGTGGCGGTGACCCCGATGTGAGCGGTCCCGCCCCGGCTCCCTCACGCCTTCGCGCCTCACCCCGGGCGCCCGTCCCCGCTCTCGATCCCTCCACATTCCACCGCTGGAGCGCGCGACCCGCTGTCCCTCGGTGACGAACAATGCTGTCGGCCAAAGGAGTTCATAGGAGTCCAAGTCCACCATCACAGCGTTCATCCTGGCCTAATCGCCGAGGGCGGCACAGGTGATCCTCACCCGGCAGCGCGCCGCGAGTCAGCGCGCCGAGCGTGCTGCGGAAGCCGAAAAGACCCGGTGGAAACGGGCCGATGAGTCGGCACAGGCGGTGCTGGATGCGGCGGTGTCGCCAGTGGAGCGGTGGTCGCCCCCGCCGGAGGGCGACGTTGAGCTGGATCCGCACCCGGTGTCGTTGGTTCGGGCCCGGGAGTTGGCACGCCGGGAACGACGCCGACACCGGTGAGAGCAGCCCTGCCGGTGATCGCTGCTGCCCCCGGCATGAGCCTGTCCAGGCTGCGGGGTCTCGATGACATGGCCATTGAGCCCTACCGGTGGGGCGCTCGACACCTCCCTTCGACACAATGTAGAAGTTCCATATGGTCAGCCTGACGCCTCAAAGGCCGCTTCACGCCCGAGATCGCGTCCGCGCGGTGGTCAGGGGGCTTTCGTCACCACGATCACCTGGTTGATGCGCAACGAGGTGCACGCCGAGCGGCAGGTCTTCGGCGCAGGCGCGCTGTCCGAGTACGTCGATCACCCATGCGCCTGCCGCAGCGCAGGCGGTCACGCCCCACCGAAAGGGAGCCACTTCATGTTCCTGCACAGATCAGCGGTCGTTCTTGTCGCTCTCATCGCGGCGCTGTGGCCGATCACGACAGTGCAGGCGCATGACGTGCTGAAGTCCAGCAATCCCGCCAAGGACGACAAAGTCTCCGACGTCAGCGAAGTGATGTTGGAGTTCGAACGGGAGGTGAAGTTCCCGAAGGTGGCGGTGTTGAACGCCGCGGGCGAGCGATTCCAGTCTGGTGAGGCCGGCATGCGGGGCAAGAAGGTCATCCAGAAGCTGTCCGGGACGCTTCCGGCGGGTAGATACACGATCGGTTTCCGGGTGGTCTCCTCCGACGGCCATCCCCGCACCGGCGAGATCCCGTTCACCGTGATCGCCTCTTCGACCCCCACTGCCACCCCCACCTCCACTCCGAGTGCGGGTGGCTCGCAGACCGCCGGCACGCCCGCGCCGAGCGCCCAGCCCGCGGAGCCGGCCATGACCCCGCAGGCCAATGAGACCGACGGGCCGTCGATGTTCCTGTGGGTGGTCGTCGGTTTCATCGTCGTCATGGCGGTATTCAGCGTCGTCATGAGCAGGCGTCGCCGCCCGGGCCAGTGACCGGATCTCAGATCAGCGTGATCCAGTAGGACCAGAAGCGCTGCAGGATGAGGCCGAGGATGGCGAGCATCCACATCATGAGCACGCTCGTGTGATACCGGGCCGCCGCCGCGGCGGCCCGGTGCGCGCCGCGCGGCAGGGCGATGCGGCCGCTGTGCAGGTTGGCGAGCGTGACGTACCAGAAGATGGGAATCGTCGCGATCCACACGAGCATGCAGTACGGGCACAAGGCGCCGATCACGTACAGGCTCTGGACGATCAACCAGTGCACGAAGACGACGCCGGCCAGGGTGCCCAGCTGCAGGCCATACCAGAACCAGGTCCGCAGGCGGGCTCCGGCCAGCAGAGCCGCGCCCACCGTCGTCACGACGCAGAAGGCCGCGACGCCCAGCAGCGGGTTGGGAAAGCCGAAGACGGAGGCCTGGGCGCTCTTCATGACCGATCCGCAGCTGAGGATCGGGTTGATGCTGCAGGTGGGAACGTAGGTGGGATCGGCGGCCAGGTGTAGACGTTCGATCATCAGCAAGAACGCGGCCAGCAGGCCGAGGCCGCCGCCGATCGTCAGCACGAACGGCAGCGCCCTGATGATGATGGACGAGGACGAGCCCTCAGCGGTGATCGGGGGCTGGTCGATGGCGGAGGTGGTCACGAGGCGAGCGCCGCGTCGATTTTGGCCTTGAGGTTGTCGTAGCTGGGCGCCTCGGTCAGCTGGGCGCCGTTGAAGAAGATCGTGGGGGTGCCCTGGACGCCGAGGGCCGTTCCGTCGTCCTGGTCTTTCCTCACCCGCTGGGCGGTCGCGGGCGCGGTGAGGTCGGACGGGAAGGCGGTCATGTCCAGGCCCACCTGCTGGGCCAGGTCGGTGAAGAACGCCTCCTTGGATTCAGAGGCCTCGCCCCACTGCTTTTGGGACTGAAACAGCTTGGCGTACATGGCCTCGAACTTGCCCTGCTTGGCGGCGGCCTCGGCGACTCGTGCGGCGAGTTCGCCGTTGCGGTGACCCGGCAGCGGGAAGTAGCGCACCACGACGGTGATGCGCCCGTCGTACTCGGCGCGAATGCGCTCCATGTGCGGGAAGGCCGCGCCGCAGGCTTCGCACTCGAAGTCGAGGAATTCCACCAGCGTGACCTTGCCGTCAGCCGCGGTGGACAGCCTGTGGCTGTCCTCGCGCACCAGCAGCTGGGCAGGAGCGCTCTGCGCGCCGGCCGCATCGGCGGCGGGTCTGGTGGATTGCGTTCCGAAGTCACCGAACACGGCGATCGCCGCGATGATCGCCGCCATCACGGCGGCGATGATAAGGGTTATCTTCAGATTCGTCGTCATGTTCTGCTCCTGGAGGAGGTTTTGCGCGGTACGCGCCCGCTTATCTTCTACCAGACGTAGAAGATGGGGGCGTCAACAGCGAAGTGAGGACCGTCGGGAAGCCTTTGAAAGGCGCCGCCCGTCGTGGAGGCGCTCGCCGGAGTCGGCCGGCCGGAACCGCGAGAACATCGGACAAGGTGAGCAGGAGGACTACCGCGGTCGCGATCGCCCAGCTCAGCGCCGCCCAGGAGGCGGCTCGAATGTAGGGCAGCGCCGTTGGCGACAGCATTCCCTTATCGGAGGGCAGCAGGATGGCGGCGACCAAGGCGCCGGCCGTGGCCGCGGCGGCGAGATCGGCCAGCAGTTTGGCCAGGGGCAACCCCCATCGGGTGATGGCGGCGCCCGCGTCGGAAAGGCCGGCGATCCCCGTCGAGGACGCCGACCCGCCCACGATCGCACCGATGGCCAAGGCCGTGAGGGCGGCAACCGCGACGCCGAGGAGGTAGCGGGCCACACGCGGGGACATGACCGCGGCTCCTTTAGTCGTTTCGGGGCTTTTGGGCGACGCCGAGGAGCAGTTGGCCACGTTCCCGCGTTGCCCGCCACATGAGGGGCAGCCCGTTGATGTCGAGCTCGTGAAGGAAGTCCTCGCTGGTGAAGTGCTCAGCTCCGCAGCGGTCGAAGAGAAGCCCCACTGCCGGTCGATTCAGCGCCCGGGTGGTGAACACCTCGAAATGGAAAAGACCGCCGGGGCGAAGGATTCTCGCCACCTGTGCCACGGCGCCGCGCCAGCGGTTGAGGAACTGGATGACGGCGAAGTCGCCCACGATGTCATAGCCGGCCTCCACTGAGGCCAGAGGAGCGCGCCGATCTGTGGCACCCAGATCGATGACGTCGACCGTCGCCGCGCCGGCGCGCTCCAGGCACGCGGTGATCCTGTAGTCCTGGCCGCGGCCGATTCCCAGAGCGCGTCCGCCACGCACGCTGTCGTGCAGCCCGATCAACGCCGCGGAGGTGTGAAAGGCTCGCATCCTTCGTCGCAGGGCGCCGTTGACCAGCGCTCCTTCAGCCAGCCGGGAGTACATCGGCGGCGCCCCGGGTGGTGAGCATGCGCTTCATCAGGTCGATCTCACTGCTTTGGGCAGCCACGAGGGAGGTGGCCAGGCGCCGGACCTGCGGCTGACCGGTGGCGTTCAGCGCGGCCTGCGCCATCTGCACGCCGCCTTGATGATGGGGGATCATCAGGCGAAGAAACAGCACGTCGGCCTCGCGCCCGTCGGCTTGTTCCAGCTGCTTGATCTGCGCGGCGGTGGCCATTCCCGGCATGGAGGTCATGCTCTGCGTCGTGCCGGTCGTGGAGTGGTGTGCTCGACGCATCCAGGCCATCGGCGCATCCAGGGATGCCTGGGGCAGGTCCCACAGCTGCAGCCAGGCGTACATCTGCCCGATCTGCTGCTGCTGGCTGAGCGCGATGTCGTAGGCGAGCATCCGGATCTCGGCGTCGGTGCTGCGATCTCGGACGATCATCGACATCCGTACGGCCTGGGCGTGATGGGCCTGCATGTCCCGGGCGAAACCGGCCTCCACCGAGTCGTCGGCAGGCGGCCGGGGATACAGGACGCCGAGGCCGGCGCCGGTCAGCGCGATCACCAGGACCGTCGCTGCGGCGAGGGTGAAGTGCCGCCGGCACCGGAAGGGGAGCCGGATCATGTGTAGGGCTCTCCGATGCCGCCAGAACAGGACGCGCCGGGCTCGGGAGTGGCCGGGCCCTGGACGTGGGCACGCAGGAATGCCGGCAGCCGCGGGTCCTCGACCCCCTCCAGCTTCAACTGCTTGGCCCAGGCGCTGGCCACCACCGGAGCCGACAGATTCGGATAAGGCGAGACGATGATGTAGTCGCGGCCCCGGGCCAGATCGAGCAACTTCTCCACCTGCTCCATGGGCAGATCGGGCCGGTAGGTGATCCACACCGCTCCGTGCTCCTGGGAGTGCACCACGTTCTCGGCGCGCAGCGGCTGGCTGTAGAGGCCGCAGTTTTGCCAGGCGGGGTCGTGATTGCCGCCGACCGGCGGGCTTTGCGGGTACTTCACCGGATCCTTGGTGTGCTCGCGCTGGGGGATGGCGACGGTCTGCACCGCCTCCAGTGACGTTCGGGCGCGTTCCTGGAGGATCAGCACGGTGGCCGCCGTGACCATCGCGCCGATCGCCACCACCGCCGCGCCGGCGACGGCGATCGTGCGCAGGCGCTCAGCCCGGCGTTGCTGGGCCTGCAGGGCGGAAAGTCGTTCCTTGATCGTTGCACGCGTGTCGTCACTCATCGGGCTCCCTGGTTTCTACATGGCGTAGAAGTTCTACATCATGTCGGATATGGGAGCCATAAGGAGCGGGTACTTCACCTTCTCGGCGGTGCCGTGCGCCTTCGTGGTCGGCGTGACGGCGGGCTCCAGTTGCAGCGTGGAGTGCTCGACGTCGAAGTGACCGGCCAGGCACTCGTGCGGCCGGTCCAGCACCTGACCGAAGGAGCCGTCCACCAGGGCGCCACCCTCCATCACAACGTGGGCGGACATGACCGGAAGCCCTGAAGTGATGCTCCAGGCGTGCAGGTCGTGGACGTCGATGACGCCCGGCGTCGGCGAGCAGGGCCAGGCTGCCCGACAGTGCCGCGCCGATGACCTCGACGACGAGCACGCCGATGGTCAGCAGCACCACGACCAGGCAGAGCGCTGGATGCGGGCGCAAGGCGTCTCTCAGGCAAGAGGGCGAGGCCCAGCAGACCTGCATCCGGCTGTCGCCCGGCACGACGCAACGTCCATCGCCGTGCTGAAGGGAAGGGTCGGCCATGCTCGCCACGTGGATCTACTTGATCGGTTACCTGGTTCTGGGGGCGCTCACTTTCGGAGTCCGGGCGCTGCTCCACCGCCGCCGCACCGGCAGTAGCGGCCCGGCATTTGGGCCGGAGTTCTGTTCGCCGCCGCGATCCTGCTCGGCCTGCTGTCGCCGGTCGCGGCGCTGGCGGGAGTCGTCGAACCGATCGCCGCCTTTGTGGCCGCCCCGATCCAGATCAGCGCGGCGGTCCTGGTCCTGGCCGCAGGCATGGCCACGTTGCTGTCGCAGTCGGCGATGGGCACATCCTGGCGGGTGGGCGTCGAACGAGGGCGAACCCACCGCCTTGGTCACCGGCGGGCCGTTCCGGCTGGTACGCAACCCCGTTTTCACCACCATGGCCACCACCTCGATCGGCTGGACCTTGCCGGTGCCCTCATCGCCCTCCCTGGCCGCGCTCATCACGGCGATCGAACTGCAGGTCCGCGTGGTCGAGGAGCCCTACCTGATCCGCACCCACGCCTCCATCACGGGCCGCTTCGTTCCGGCGCTGGGCCGCCTGTCACCGGCGATCTCCTAAAGGCTTCCCCTGCGGTATGTGGCGGCCCGGCGCCTCAGATCCGCCAGATGGTGATACACAGCACGGGCGCGACCAGCACGGCCAAGGGCCCGCTCAGCAGCAGGCCGGCAGCGCAGTAGGCGATGGCCGGCACCCAGCCCGGCTGCTGGGGACGACCGCGCAAAAGACGCTCCACGCGGTGAACGACCGCCGTGTCGGCCAGCGCCAGGCTGCCCGCCGCGGCGGGGCCGGCCGCCGGGGCGGCCATCCGCACCAGCGCGCGGGCCAGCGGCAGCTCTCCGTGTACGCGGCGGGCCTGGTCGTCGGCCAGCATCTCCAGCAGCACGGGGACGACCCGGCGGGCCGTGCTCGCGGCGGGAAGCCAGGGGAAGGCCTGCGCGAGCGCCAGGAACGGAAGCAGCAGCAGATCGTGGCGCCCGGCGGCATGCGCCCGCTCATGGCCGAGCACCGCCTCGGTCTCCTCGGCATCGAGGAGGTCGAGCGTTCCTGTGCTGAGCACGATACGGGCCCGGCGGCCGGGAATGCAGTAGGCCACCGGCCTGGCGCCGGGCAGCACATAGACGTCGTGGAGCACCGACGGGTCGGCCGCGACATCCACCAGCAGCCGTTGCCTGTTTTGGGCTCGAACCGTGCGCACCGCGGCCCGCACGGTGTGCAACGACAGCCAGCCGATCAGACCGGCGCTCCACACCAGCGCGACGATGTGCGCCGGTCCCAGACCGTCCAGCCCCCGCCCGTCGAGAATCTGACGGATCAGAGTGTGCGCACCGTGCGGGAACACCGCTGCGAGCGGCGCCACCGAGGCCACCAGGCCGATGCCGACCGCTCCCAGTCCGCCGGCCAGCCCGATCGCCTGCCACATGACCAGGGCAGCGCGGGGACAGCGATGCGTCCACCCGGCGCCGGCGAGCCGCTCGGCGATCCGGCCTCCTGCCAGCAGCGGCACCAGCGCCACGGCCGCGGCGACCAGCCAGACGATCACGACGTCTTGCCCAGGTCCCGGTTGTCGAGCGCCTCGCGCAGCGCGGCGGCCACCTGCGGCGACACGCTGCCGACGAAACGGCTGACCGCGGCCTCCACATCACCGGCGCCGTCCAGTACCTGGCGCATGGCCTCGGCGACGAAGACGTCCTTGCCGCCCGCGGCGCGATACAGATGGGCCCGGCCACTGCGCTCCCGGGTGACCAGGCCCTTGCGCGACAGCCGCACCAGCACCGTCAACACGGTCGTGACCGCAGGCGCCGAGGGCAGAGCGTCGGCCAGGTCCTGGGCGAACACGCCCTCGGGATGGTTCCACAACGCTTCCATGATCGAACGTTCCAGGTTGCCGAGCCGCACCTGTCAGCCCCTTCGCCTCTGTCATGGTTGTTTCCCACGATGAAGGCTACCGGCCCGCGCCCGGGTGACCAGCGCCCGTGAAGAGAGCACCCGGCTCGCGGACACTCCAATCCCGAAATCACCTCTCAGAGGGACGGGGTGATGGCGGCCGGGTGCGGCCCGCCTCCGAACGCCCTCGACATCTGCTCGGCCAGCATGGCCTCAGCCGCCGTAAGTCTGCCGCCACGCGGTTGACACGCTGTGCTCCGCGAGCCGGTGCCGCCCGCTCGTGGACGCCCTCCCGGAACACTAAATCACATCCCGGATGTGAACAGTCACGCAGGGTAATGTATGTTCGTGGTCATGATCGGATCGATGCGGCGAGTCGCGCGGCGTGGAGGCGTCGCCTTCACACTGTGCCTGACCGTACTCGGCATCGTCGTGCTGATCCATCTGGCGCTGTACGTCGCCGCTCACGCTCATGCGGCGCACCATCATGCGCCCGGCGTGCAGACTGTGACCTCCGTCGGCGGCTCGAACGCCGAAACCCCCTCCGCGGTCGCCGCGGTGTCGCACGAGCACGCACCGTGCCCTCGTCTTCCCGCCGATCATGATCATCGCCTGTGTGGCGCGGCCACCGGGGCGCAGATCACCGATGTGCGCCCCCTGCCGCAGACCGGCCCTGCCGTCGGCGACCCGATGATCACTGAGGTGTCCGCGACACTCTCACCGCCGCCCGCCCAGCGATCTTCGCGGCCGGTGTGCCCGCCGCCGGGGGCTGTGTTGCTCGTTCTCAAATCCGTTTCCCGCATATAGAAGCCAGCCCACCGGGCCCCTTGGCAACGACTCAAAGCTCGACACGATCGGCGCGAGCCGTCGCTTCCGCGTGCCCAAAAGCGAGTCGACCACATCGCAACCATGGGAAACGGATCATGACACACACCCTCAATTCATCGCAGATCGCCAGCACCTCGCTCAGCCAGTTGATCACCGGAGCCACCTGCCACGCCCCCGAGCACGTGGTCGGCAACACCCCGGTGCTCTGGGTCCC
>NZ_JBSFWD010000088.1:0-23413 GCF_053592655.1 Streptosporangium sp. NPDC002607 | reverse complement strand
ATTTTTGTGTGCTGTTTATTATAGTTTGTTTATTTGTCATGTGTAGTCGACCGCTGGCCAGTCGCACCCCGCCGCCCCCGGGGGCTCCTCTGCGGTGTGGCAGGGGTAGCGGGCGGTTGCCCGCCGGAACGGTCCTGAACCCTTCGAGGCGAACCGGCACCTGGCACGCCTCCAGGCGGCCGTCAACGGACCCGCCCCGATCTCGCCGGGGTGCGGAAAGCCGGAGCGATCTCCCCGGCGGGGGACGGCGACGGCGAGGCCACCCGGGAAGCCGGGGCCATGAAGGTGTCGCAGGCGCCGGGAGACCAGGCATCGAAACCGCGTCCCAGCCGGTGAACGCGGTTCTTGCCCGGACTCCCCACCCGGCAGACGCCAGGCACGCCGGTCAGGTGTCCGAAACGCGCTCGTTATCGGCGCCGTCGGCATCCTCGGCACGGCATTCGCCGTGGCCCTGTCCGCCCCGGCCAGCGCCGACGACACGTGACGATCAGACGTCGATGCCCTTGCGCAGGAGCAGCCAAGCACGGTCGGCGGTCTCACGCCGGGTGTCCGCCGGTATCTTGGCCAGGAGCGCCGCGATCATGCCGATGGCCGTGACCAGGTCGTCGGCGGTGACGTGCTCGCGTACCCGGCCGGCCTCCCGCGCCTCGGAGAGCAGGCCCTCCAGCAACTCCGACACCCGGCCGCGCACATGGATGAGGCGCGCGTCGGCCGAGGCGCTGACCACGTCGATGAACGCGGTCGAGGTGATGGCTCGCTCGGTCATCAGCGCCAGCATGTCGTCGAGGGTGGTGCCGGGCTCCGCGGCGAGCACTTCGATCTCCCTGACGCCGTCCTCGAACACGGCCAGCGCGAGACTGACGCGGTCGGGGAAGTGCCGGTACAGGCTGCCCTGGCCGACTCCGGCCGCACGTGCGATCGAGGTGAGCGGCGCATCGTATCCATCGGCGGCGAACACCTCGCGGGCCGCCTCGATCAGCGCCGCCCGGTTCTCCGCCGCGGCGCTGGGGCCTCTGTTGGGTCGCCGTGCGCTGAACATGACACCTACCGTAGCAACCGGACTATATCATCCGGTTTGTTGACTCCAGACTTCAACACCTCTCGACACATGTCAATGACAGGGTCTACGGTAGCAACCGGACGGTTCAGTCCGGTTGCGGTGGCACGTCACCACCACGGCTCGCCGCCATCGCCCGCTTCGATCGAAAGGAACCGCGCTTGACCAGCCCTGAGAACGTCCTGATCGTGGGCGCTTCGGCAGGCGGCCTCGCCGTGACGGAGGCACTGCGGCGCAAGGGCTACCGCGGCGAACTCACCGTCGTGGGCGCCGAACGGCACCCTCCCTATGACCGGCCGCCGCTGTCGAAGCAGGTGCTGGCGGGCACCTGGGAGAGTGAGAAGGCGCACCTGCGCTCCCGAGACGACCTCGCCAGGCTGGAGGCGGAGTTCGTGCTCGGCGATCCGGCGACCGGACTGGACGCCGCCGCCCGCGAGGTCCGAACCGCCTCCGGCCGCGTCCTGCGCGCGCAGACCGTGGTTTTGGCCACCGGCCTGGTTTCCCACCGGCTCCCCGGTCAGGACGACCTGGCGGGCGTGCACGTCCTGCGCACCCTCGACGACGCCCTCGCCCTGCGCCGGAGCCTGACCACGGTGGACAAGCTCGTCGTCATCGGCGAGGGCGTGCTGGGCGCGGAGATCGCCGCCACCGCCTGCGGCATGGGACTCGACGTCACCCTCGCCGGCCTCGGCCACGCCGTCATGGCCGACCAGCTCGGCGGCCTGGTCGGCACGGCGCTCACATCGCTGCACGCCGGTCGCGGCGTCCGGCTCCGGCTCGGCGTCGCCGCCGAGGCCCTCACCGGCGACGACGGCCGCGTCACCGGAGTGCGGCTGGCCTCCGGCGAATCGCTGCCCGCCGACGCCGTCGTGGTGGCGATCGGATCCCGCCCGGCCACAGGCTGGCTCGACGGCAGCGGGCTGGCCATCGGCGACGGCGTCGAATGCGACTCACGCTGCCGCGCCGCCCCAGGCGTCTACGCCGTCGGCGACGTGGCCTCTTGGCACCACGAAGGGCTGGGCAGGCGATTGCGACTGGAGAACCGCACCAACGCCGTCGAGCAGGCGCAGATCGTGGCGGCCAACATCCTGGGCGAGGACCGCCCGTATGTCCCCATCCCCTACTTCTGGACCGACCAGTACGACGTCAAGATCCAAGCACACGGCTTCCTCACCCCCGAAGCTCAGGTGAACGTGATCGAAGGCGCCCCCGAGGAGAACCGATTCGTCGCCCACTACAGCGTCGGCGGCCACATCACCGGAGTGCTCGGCTGGAACATGGCCAAGGCCGCCCGGGTGCACCGCCAGAACATGGTCGAAGCTCTCGCACGGCTGTGAGCGCTCGCGACCCGATGCCGAAGCAAGGTCACACCCCGTCAACGACCACAAAAACGCCCTTCCGAGGAGAAGCCGATGAGCCAGAACGAGCAGGTCCTGAGCTATCCCATGTCCAGTGAGGCGGCGTTGGAGCCGCCGGCGGAGTGGGCGGAGCTGCGCCGGCAGTGCCCGGTCGCGCGGATCACGTTGCCCAGCGGTGACGAGGCGAAGCTGCTGACCCGTTACGAGGACGTCAAGCAGGTGCTGGCCGACCCGCGCTTCACCCGCCTGCTGAACGCACCCGACGCGGCCCGGCTGTCGGACAACGAATCCGGCGGGGTGTTCAACACCGAGATGGCCCAGATCATCCCCGACAGCGGGGAGGGTCACCAGCGGTGGCGGCGTCTGGTCGGCAAGTACTTCACCGCCAAGCGCATGGCCGCGCTGCGGCCCGTCATGGCGGAGATCGCCGAGCGGCTCATCGACGACATGGTCAAGCGCGGCGGGCCCGGCGACCTCAAGGCGTCCCTGGGTTTCCCGCTGCCCGTGTACGTGATCTGCGACCTGCTCGGAGTTCCCGCCGCCGACCGGGACCGCTTCGCCCACTGGTCCGACGCGCTGCTCAATCTCACCCGCTACAGCCAGGCGGAAATGGACGCGGCGCAGACCGAGTTCGTCCAGTACATGTCCGACCATGTCACCGCCAAGCGGGAGCGGCCGGGCGACGACCTGCTCAGCGCGCTGATCAAGGAGAGCGCCGCCGAGGGGCAAGGTCTGACCGACGTCGAACTGCTGGTCACCGGGATGGCGCTGCTGGTGGCCGGGCACGAGACCACCGCGAACATGATCGGCAAGATGGTCTCCATGCTGCTGGTCGACCGCGCCCGCTGGGAACGGCTGCTGGCCGACCCGTCGCTGGTGCGTTCGGCGGTGGAGGAGTCGCTACGGTTTGACGCCAACTCCGGCTTCGGCCTGCCGCGCTACCTGAAGGAGGAGACCGAGGTCGACGGGACGGTGCTGCCGCGCGGCACCACGGTGATCTGCAGCATGGCCGCGGCCAACCGCGACGAGAGCGTCTTCGACGGCGCCGGCGACATGGACCTGAGCCGCAGCCCGAACCCCCACCTGGCCTTCGGCTCCGGCGCGCACTCCTGCCTGGGCCAGTCGCTGGCCCGCACCGAACTGCAGGTCGTGCTCGAGGTGCTGCTGCGCAAGCTGCCGTCCCTGCGACTGGCCGTCCCGGCGGAGGAATTGCAGCGGGTGGACGGCCTGGTGGTCGGCGGCCTGCGCGAAGTCCCGGTGCACTGGTGACGCCGCTCCTGTGGGCCAACACGACGCGCGTACGAATGCCGGTGACACCCGGCCGGCCAGAGAGGAACCCCGCATGAAAGTCACCGTGGACGAGGCCAAGTGCTGCGGCGCGGGCCAGTGTGTGCTGATCGCACCAGAGGTGTTCGACCAGCGCGAGGACGACGGCATCGTCATCCTGCTGGAGTCCGAACCGGCCGAAAACCTGCACGCCATGGTGCGTGAAGCCGCCGCCGTCTGCCCCGCGGCCGCCATCGAGGTAAGCGAGAGTGCCTGAACGTTCTTCGCGGACGTGATGCCGATGCTGCGGCTTCCCCGCTTGCCGCAACGAGAAGCCGCAGCACGAGGACTGTCCACGCCGCCGCACGGCCCTCCCACCGCCCGTCGTCCGGGCGTGCGGCCGTGGGCGACAGTCCCCCCATCGTCATCTAAGTACCTGTACTCAAGCCCGCACATCCCAGACGATGCAGACTCCGGATCATGCGACCGATACGAGCCGTGAGCCGCTATGTCTCCCGATACGACCGGGGCACCTTCGCCCTGGTCATCGCCGGCTCCTACGCGCTGCTCGTCATCGCCGCAACCAGCTACGTCGAAATCAGCACCCGCCAACCGGGCAGCCAGGGCTTGGAGGCACTGGTGCTGCTCGCGATCACCTCCCCGACCTCGCAGCTCTTGATCTTCCTGCCAGTTGCCTCGCTCAATCCGACGATCTCTCTTTTGATGTACACCGTCACCGGACTGTTCCAAGCGTGGATCCTCTGGCTGATCGCACGCGGGCGCAGGAAAAGCGCGCCTCCGGCGGCGGCGCCCGGCTCCGGGACGACCGACGTTCCAACGCAAGAGCCGTAGATGGCTGAGAGGCTGGTCAGAATCGTGCGCCGCGCAGGGCCGGGGGCCCTTGGGGAGAGGCACGTCAGTCGGCGCCGGTGGAGCTATGAGGCTCCACCGGCGCCGAGCTGTGATGCGCCCAGCTACCAGCTGAGCGGTCGCCGCTCCCGTTGAAAGCGCGACAGGTATGTCAGCGGACGGTGTGCCGGTAGGTGTGGGAGTAAGAGTCCCCGGCCTTCGGCGTCACGACGAGGGTGAACGTGGTCTGGCTTCTGTCCTCGGAGGGTACTCCGGCGGCGTCGACACCCACCTGAACCGTACAGGTGATTTCGTTCGTCTGCCCGGCGCGAAGTTGCACGTTATCGCACCCCTTCACGTGGCCGTACTGAGGCGTGACATTCGCGACAGCGCCGGCGAACTCGGTGCTGACCCATACGGTGAATTTCGCGGTATGGGGCCTGCCACGCTGAAGGATGTCGGGTAGCCCGTCGGAGTCACCGAACTCCACACCGAATCCGGTGCCGCTGACAGCCACGGTGGTCGGGCTGTTGGAGGCGCTGCTGTCGACGACCACGTTTCCCGTGTAGGTCGTGCTGGCGGTCGGCTGGAACGCCACGGACACGTCGCAGGAGGCGGCCGAGGCCAGCTGGCCCTTGCACGTGTCATCGGAGACGACGAAGCCCGAGGGCACTTCGACGGAGTTGACGGTGATCGTGGACTGGCTGGTGTTGGTGAACCGCACCGCCATCGGCTCGCTTCGTTCCCCTGTCCGCTGCTTTCCGAAGCTGAGTGCGGTGGAATCGGGGGTCAGGGTGGGGACGGTGTCCAGGACCAGGACCGGCTGGCCTTGGACCACCAGACGCCAGTCGACCTTTGCGAATTCGGCCGGGTCGATGGTCTTGTGCTTCACAACCCAGTCGATGATTTCGTCCCTCACCTCGGTCAGTGGGTTGAAGACGATCGGAGCACTGGCGATGTGGGGTGCGTTGCCACCGCCGTTCTGACGATAGTTGTTGGTCGCGACCACGAACTCCTTGGCGGGGTCCAGGGGCGCCCCGGCGTAGGAGAGGTTGACGATGCGCTGTCCGGCGGGCTGGGAAATGTCGATGTCGTAGGTCAACCCCCCTGCGACGTCGTAGTTGTAGGCCGGGCCGTTACCGGCCACGGTCCCCGGCCTGAACGGGCCGGGCGTCGACACCTGCTTGAAGTACTTCGCCGACCACTCCAGGAAGTCCTTCATCTGGGCGCCGTTCATCTTCACGCCGATCAGCGTGTTGTCGTAGATGTACGCTCCCGCCATGTCACGAATCGTGACGTTTCCCTTGGGGATGACGGCCTTGGCGTCGAAAGGCGCGGCCAGAGAGAGGACCGGGAGGGCTGCCTCGGGGGTGCCCGCGAGCCCCTTCTTCACGACCTCCGCCTGGACGTAGTTGATGAAGTCCAGCGCGGGCACGTCCTTGTAGTGGGCCTCACGCATTGGCATCGTCTCAGGGGATTGCCCGATGACGCCATTGACGTGGTCGACCACCTTCTGATGTGCCGCGCTCGTCAAGGCGACGATCTTCGGGTCGTCAGCCACGGTGCTCGCCTGCAGCAGCTTGGACGACTTCGAGGCCACGCTCCACTGACCGTTGACCTTCGCGAAATCGATGTCGATGACACCAAGAGCCTTGCCCCAGGAGCCTGCCATGGTGACAAGCACCTGCTTACCCGTGGCCTTGTTGGTGACGAGCTGCTGCGGGATCTCGTTGTGAGAATGCCCGGCGATGATCACGTCGATGCCGGGGACCTCCTGGGCGAGCAGCGTGGAGGCATTCTCGGGGAATGGGATCTGGTCGCCGTACGATGAGCCCGTGCTGGTGCCGGAGTGGACGGAGGCGACGAGGATGTCCACACCCTGATCGCGGATGATCGGTACGTACTTCTTCGCCTCTTCGACGATCCCGTTGAACCGAAGTCGCCCTTCAACGTTGGACTTGTCCCAGATGGCGGAGCCAGGTGTGGTCAGACCGAGGATGCCGACGCGGATCGGATCGCGCCCCTCGATCGACATCGTCTTGATGATGTAGGGGGTGAAGGCAGGCTCGCCGCTGTTCCAGTCGTGTACGTTGGCGCCGAGTATCGGGAAGTCGACTTGCTTTTCGAACGTGCGCAGAGTCTCGATCCCGTAGTTGAACTCGTGGTTGCCCAAGGTCATGGCGTCGTAGCCGAGCGCGTTCATCGCTTGGGCCATCGGGTGAACCGTGCCCTTGGTGATCGGCTCGGTCCTGGCGTAGTAACTACCCAGCGGCGTGCCTTGAATCGTGTCGCCGTTGTCGAGCAGCAGCGTGTGGTCTCGCCCCTTCTCGGCCCGGACCTTTTCGACGAGGCTGGAGACCCTGGTCAGACCACGCCCTGTGTCCGCTTTGTCCGCATAGTAGTCCCAGTTGAAGAGGTGGGTGTGTAGGTCGGTCGTGTTCATGACCGTGACCGAGACGCTGTCGTCGGCGGCCGGCTCGGCATATGCGGCCGGCACTCCTATCGCGACGAGGCCCGCTATCGCGAGGGTGACGATGCCTGCTCGTCCGCGAGAGCCAATCGAGATTCTTGGCACGCTGGACAGTCCTTCCTTTTCGGTTGGCCCAAATGGATCGCCAGCATAGGACCTATCTCGAACCCCGCGGTGAACACGAAATTACGCACACCCCTCGGTGACCTGGCCGTTTCAACGGTCCGGCCAAGGATTTCCAGTTGACTCGCCAGGGCTACAAAATCGGACAACGTGGAATCGTTTTCTGGAGATGCGCGCGGGCTCGGTTACAACGGTTCGATAGCCGGGCGTCGATGACAGGCCGCAGCGTGCGTCGTTCGTCCACAGCGCCTCGGCGCCGGGCATCTCCGCTCAAGGACCTCATGGCCCGGATGGGGCACGACAACCTGAGGGCGGCGATGATCTACCAACACGCCGTACGTGGGGCGGACACGGTGATCACCGATGCGATCAACGAGCAGATCCAAGCGCGGGATGTGGCCGATGAGAAGCCCGCAGGATGATCCAGATCATTCAAGCTCAGGCGAGCGATTTGTCTGCCATGATGCGTTCCATGGTGCGTTGGCCCATCCTGCTCATGGCCGGGTTGGTTTCGAGGTAATACCAGACGACCCCCATCGCCTGTACGAAGGCCCACGCTTTGCCTCGCTCCCATTCAAGGTCGTCACACCCGAGGTCCATGCGGAGCACCTGCCGCGGCCCGGCTTCGAGCAGATGCCAGGCACTCACGAGATCCAAAGCAGGGTCGGCCGGTCCGAAGCCGCCGACGTCGAGAATTCCGGCCAGCCGACCAGCGCACACGAGCACGTTGCCAGGAATGAGATCACCATGGGTCATCATGTCGGCTGCTTCGCGCGGCAGACTTCGAAGATCTTTCCACATTTGGCGAAGCCGGCGAACGTCCAGGAGTTGTTCGCTGTGCTTGAAACAGGTCTCCATCCACGCGTCGTGGGATTGAAGGTCGCCTCCCCGGCCCTTGCCGGCAAACGATCGGCCACGCGTGTCGAGTGCGCGCAGCTCATTGATGAGATCGGCAAGGTCGTGGGCAAATGCGATAGATTCGCCCGGGTCCTCGTTGGTGGCCACGACGCCGGGCAGCCAAGTCTGCACCGACCACGGAAGCGGGTATCCCGCGCCGGGTTCACCGAGCGCGACCGGCTCGGGCGTGGGAAACCGTGTGCGACCTGCCAGCTCGCGGGCTGCTTCCGCTTCGGACTCCAGCCAGCGTCGCGTCGAGTCGACGTCCTCGGGCTGTAGAGGGAACCGAGCTGTGAAACGGTCGCCGATACGAAAGATGGCGTTGACCGTCCCATGGGCGGCGATGCCCGTGATGGGCAGTCTCCGCCACTCGGGGAACTGCTCATCTACCAAGGTGCGCACTGTCTCCGGGGTCACCGTCAGCTGGTTGGCGTGCATCTTCACACCGGGAGCCTTCCGCGTCCCAGTCTTCTCCTGCAACGTGTTTTCGGCTTTTCGGCCCCCGCATGGCGGCTTCGGGCCATGCCGCCAACCGTAAGACCGAACAGGCTCGGAAACGATCGAGACCCGGGTCGGGATCCACTCCCTGACCTGGGCCGCTATCGACGCCTGTCGCGAGACTGCGAGTACCTGATCACGACCTCGGAAAGTGCCATCGGTACCTGTGCCGCCGAGGCGCCCGCAGGTGATGTGCGACCGTCCCGCCGCCGGTTCAGTTGCCGCCCCCGTTCAGCGCGTAGCATTCCACCTCGGAGCGGCGATAGGTGAGGCCGCTCCGCACGGAGTCCTGCACGCACTGCTTCTCGCTCTTGCTCAGCTTGAGTTCGCCGCACACGGTGATGCTGGAGTACGTCCGGCAGTCGAGGCCGGGGTTTCTCGCCCCGATGATGTAGGTCCGCCGGACCTCCGCGCGGCACTCCCGCCGGGCGGCGCTGGTATCGGCGTACCTGCACTGGTTGAGGAGGATCCGATATTGCTCCCGGCTGACCTGTTGTTTGCCCACGCCGTCCATCGGGTGTCCGGCGCCGGCGAGCGTGGTCATCGCGGCGAGCGCCGCAACACAGATGATCTTATTCATAGCGCACCCCCACTGCTACCTAACGTTACATTCCACCCATATCGCGCGACCAGGTGGGATGCCGGATCACCTCACGGCGTGCCGTGCCGTACGGACCGCCAGGGCGGCGCACACCAGGAGTAGGGCGAGGCCGCCCACGGCGAGCGGCGACGGCCCGGCCGGAAGCCCTCCCGACTTGACCACGCCCATGTAGTCCAGCGCCGCGACGCCGTTGAAGGCCAGGTACCACAGGCCGAGGTAGACGACCTGGAAGACCCGGTGGGTACGGCAGGCCACGCCGAGAGCCAGCGCGAGCGCGGGAACCAGGAGCGCGCCCCCCGCCCAGGCACCCGCCCCGGCCCAGTCGGCCGTGGCGGCCATCCGCACCGCGGGCGCGATCCCGGTCACGACGGTGAGCGCCACCCCGGCCGCCCACTCCGCCAGAAGCCCGCGCCGCATCGTCGGGTAGGCGCCGAGCAGCCCCTCCAGGCCGTGTTCGACTCGCTGGGTGCCCAGGCGGGACCAGACCAGCACCGGCCATACCCAGGCGAGAGGGAGCAGCGTCGCGGGCTCCGGAGTGGCGAAACCGGCCACGGTCACGGCCACGACCACGAGCCACCACCACGGCGAGACGCCCCGAAGGAGGACGCGCAGCTCACCCGCGAGGAGCCGCCAGAAGGCCCGGCCACGTACCGGCGCCGTCATCGTCACCGGGAACCCGGGACGGCCGACGGGTCCGCCCATGCCGGGCTCTCCCCGGACACCGCGCGGGAGGTCTCCGAGGATCTCGTCCTGAGCCCCCTCCCGGGCCTTGCCCGGCTCGGACAACACGGTGCCGGGACCGCGCGCGGGATCGAACCTGCCGAACCAGAGCGCGGGCAGCAGCGCCACGGCGATCCCCACCGCGAGAAGGACCAGCCGACCCTCCAGGAAAGCCGCGTCGGGGGTGAAGCCGTCCCATCGGAAGGTGCGCAACGGCTCGGCCACGGACGTCAGGCCGAGGCTGAACTCCCGGCCGCTGACGTCGATCCCTTGCTCGACCAGGGCGGCGCGCATCGACTCGGCCGCCTGGCGCACCCCGATGCCCCCGAGAGGAGCGTTCCGCGTCTGTCCTCCCATCAGCAGAACCATCGAGACGACGAACCAGACGACGTTCCCCACGCCGCCCCGCAGCAGCGGCACGGTCTCGAACAGCACCGCCGCCGCAGCCGTCAGCACCAGCGGGGGCAGCGTGATCAGCGCGAAGGGAAGCAGCAGCGCGATCGGATCGAGCGCGCCGGACTCGCCCCGCGCGAACTGCATCAGCGGCGCCGCCACCGCGAGCACGCCCGCCATCGAGGCGAGCACCAGGAAGTTGCTGAGGAACTTCCCGATCAGATATGCCGATATGCGGAGCGGCGAGGCGGCGAGGATGTGCCCCACACCGGTGCGCTCGTCGCGGGCGATCGCGTCGCGTACGACGTAGAACCCGCCCATCGTGAGCCACAACGCGCCGGCGAGGGCGGTGACCGTTCCGATCCATGCGCTGGTGTAGACGCCTCGGTACCCCCCGACATCCATGATCACCCAGTGGGAGCCCGCGTCCGGCACGGCCAGGCAGGCGAGGCCGACCGCCGCCAGCAGGGTCACCGCGTACGCGGGACGCCGTACCCGCTCCCGGAAGTCGGCGACGGCGAGCGCGATCGGCGCCCGGGCGGTCACCGGGTCACCGCCCGTCCACCTGTGCCCCCCGCGGTGCCCACGGCCTGCGGAGCCCGTGCGGCGGGACCGTTGATGACGGCGAGATACACATCCTCCAGGTCGGGCGCCACCTGTACGGCGTCGCCTCCCGGCGGCGTGGGCGACAGGAACCGGAGGCGCGTCCCGCCCGCCGTACGGATCATGCGGCTGATCACGTACCGCTCCCGCATGGCGACGGCGTCGGACGGCCCGGCGACCGCCTCCCACACCTGGCCGTCCACCTCCCTCAGGAGCTCCTCCGGGCTGCCGCGTCGCAGCAGCCGTCCCCGGGCCACGATCGCGATGTCGGACGCCACGGACTCGATGTCGGAGACGATGTGCGTCGACAGCAGCACCACCCGGTCCGCCGCCAGGTCGCTGAGCATGGTGCGGAACCGTACCCGCTCCTCCGGGTCGAGCCCGGCCGTCGGCTCGTCCACGATCAGCACCCGGGGATCGCCCAGCAGGGCCTGGGCGATCCCGACCCGGCGCAACATGCCGCCGGAGTACGCGCCCAGGGGCCGCCGACCGGCCTCGGTGAGGTTGACCAGTTCGAGCAGTTCGCCGATGCGCACCCGCGCCGAGCGGGCCGACACCCCCTTGACGGCGGCCAGGTAGGAGAGGAACTCCCTGGCCGTCAGGTGGGGATAGACGCCGAAGTCCTGCGGCAGATAGCCGAGAGCCGCGCGGAGCGCGTCCGGCCGGGACACGACGTCCGTCCCCTCGAAAAGGACCTTTCCGCGAGTCGGGCGGGTGACCGTCGCGGCGACCCGCATCAGCGACGACTTCCCCGCCCCGTTGGGGCCGAGGAGACCGAGCAGTCCTGCGCCGAGACGCATGGAGATGCCGTCCACGGCCCGTTTACCTCCCTTGTAGACCTTGGAGACATCCACCAGTTCGAGCATCGGTGTGCCCGTCGTCGCCGCATGATGCGATGTGCCGTTCACCCGTTTTATCCATTTCATCGGTGTAGTTCGGTGTAGTTCGGGGTCATTTCACGCCGGTGGAGGCGGCGGCGGCGCCCGTGCCGGCTGTGCCGGTGGAAGGCTTGCCGGCCGAGGGCGTACCGCGCAGGTCCGTCTTGCGGCCGTCGCGCAGGACCTTGACCTCGCGCGGCACCTCGACCCTGAACCGGGCCGAGCAGTCGGCCCACCCGGAGCAGTCGGCCCGCAGGTTGAGCGTCTTCCCGTCCAGGGACCAGCTCGACGACGGATTGGTGCCCTTCACGTCGAACCAGAGGGTGACCTTGATGTCCTTCCTGTCCGCCGCGACCAGGTCCGTCGGGGTTTCGTGCGCCCGCACGTCCAGCGTCCTGCCGCTGAACGGGAAGGTCGTCTGGTGCGGTGTCGCGTTCGAGGCGTCCGCGCAGCCGGTGAGGGCCGCCGCGGCCACGAACGCCACCAGGGCACACGTCATCGTCTTGCGCGTAATCATCAGATCCTCCGATGCGTGGGGATTGGGCATCCCGAGCAGGATCCAGCCTCTCGGCGCTCGGTGACATCTGCCGTTCGGCAGATATCCGGCGCCTTCCCCACGCCCGTGCCGCTGGAGGCGCGGCACGCGTTTCGGCGGGTCCCCGCCCCCCTGATCGGACCTACAGCGTCACGGCGCGCGAAGGAGAACCAGGGCCCGTCCGGGCGTTCGGCACCGGTAGAACTGCTCTGACCTGCCACCCCTTCCCATGGCGGCCGGTGGTGAGCGTGCCTCCGAGCGCCTCGACCCGCTCGGCCAGGCTGATCAGGCCGGTACCCCCGCCAGGCCGGTCCTTCCCCGTCAATGCCTGCGGGCGGTCGCGCCGATCGCCGCCCGCCCCTCCCCTCCAAACCGTGAGGACGCCCGCACCGGCCACGCCGCCGTCGTCGACGACGGACACCTCCAGTGCGGAATCGGCGGTACGGACGGTCGAGACGAGCACCCGGGTCGCCGAGGGCGCGTGTCTCCGTACGTTGGTCAGCGCCTCCAGCACCACGGCGTAGGCGGTGCTTTCGATCTCTCGCGGCAGCGTTCCGGCCGTCTCGTCGGCCGGCTTCTCCGGCCGTTCGCCGTTCGGATCACTACTCCGATCATCGGCCGGTTCTTCGGCCCGCTGGAGTTCGGCCGGGATCCCTCCCGTCGCGGAGAACCGGCCGACCAGGTCGGGCAGGTCCGCCAAGCCGTACATCCTGGTCGGGGGCGGCTCCGCCGCGGCTCGCTCGTCCGGGTCGCGCAGCGCGCTCACCATGTGGTCCATCGACGCGAGCGCCCGCAGCCCGGCCTCCTCGATGCGTACGGCGAGGGCCCGCGCCCCCTCCGGATCCTGGTCGGCGAGTTGCGCCGCCTGGGCCTCCAGCACGATGCCGGTGACCTCGTGGGCGACGAAGTCGTGCAGGTCCCGGGCCACGTCGAGCCGCTGGGCCCGGCGTGCCCGTGCCACCGCGCGCACCCGCCGGTCGTCCAGAGACCTGAGGTACAGCGCGATACCGGCCACCACCGCCACGGGTAAGAAGGACATGAAACAGACGAGGATCGACGTCTCCGCCGTCGGGTTGGGCATGCGCAGCGTGAGGCGCAGGGGCAGTTCGAACGTGACCGCGACGCCCAGGGATGCCCCGATCACCGCCGCCTGCCATCCCGGCAGCCGCCGTACCACCCTCCCGAGGAGGAGCAGCAACGCGCACATCTCGACGGGAAGCCAGAGCCCGACGAACTGGTGCCGTCCCTGGTAGACGAATGCGACGGCGAAGGAGACCACCGTGACCAAGCCCGCCGCCCCGGCGAGCGTGATCCCCCGGTACGGCCAGCGCGACAGTGCGGCGGCCATGGCCAGCGTGGCCGAGCAGGCGACGACGAGCGCGCTCGGAGGCGCGAGTACGGCCGGGACCGGCACCATCACGACGACCATGGCGCACAGGAAGGCGCGGATCCGGCTTCGGGTCATGAATGTGAGCGTACGCAGCGCTATCGACCAGCGTTGTCTTGATAAATCTGGATATTCACCGTCCCGGCTGGGGACCCGGCCATCCCGTATCGCATGCCAGACGATCTTCGATGCTCCGCCCCGTCTCGCAGAAGCAGGGCCCTGTCATCGGGGACGGGCGTAGCCCATCTCCCAGGCGCGTACGGCGATGCCGACCCGGTTCCGCACGCCGAGTTTGCGCTGGACGCTCGCCACATGGGTCTTGACGGTGCCCGGCGAGATGAACAGTTCGGCGGCGATGTCGGCGTTGGTCTTGCCCTCGGCCACCTGACCGGCGATCTCGATCTCCCGCTCGGTAAGCGGCTCGGCCAGCGGCCCCTGCCCCGGTCCTGATCCGGTGACGTGCTTCAGCAGTCGCACCGTCACGGACGGGCTGATCAGGCTGTCCCCCGCCACAGCGGCCCGGACCGCCTCGATCAGGAGGGCAGGACCCGACCGTTTGAGCAGGAACCCGGACGCGCCGTGGCGCAGCGCCGGATAGACGTACTCGTCGAGGTCGAAGGTCGTCACAACGACGACACGGACCGGGGTGGCCACGTCGGGACCGGCGAGCAGCCTGGTCACCTCCAACCCGTCCATTCTCGGCATGCGGATGTCGACCAGCGCCACGTCCGGCTGGAACCTCCGGGCCATCTCGACCGCGGTCACCCCGTCTGCGGCCTCGCAGACGACCGTCATGTCCGGCTGGCTCTCCAGGATGCGGCGCAGGCCGCGCCGCACCATCTCCTGGTCGTCGGCGATCAGGACACGTATGGTCATCCGCCCATTCTCCCAGCTCTCCGCCTCTCACCGCGCCGCCGTACGAGGCGGTGGGACACGCGCGAGCCGTGGCCTGCCCTGCACGCCGCCGTGAAGCCCGGCCTCCCTGTCAGCCCTGCTCGACGCCCAGGTACGTACGGTGATGCTTCGGGGTGTCGATCTCGTCGAGCAGCGCGATCGCGAAGTCGGCGTAGGAGATGCGGCCGTCCGCGCCGGCCGGGGCCGTGCGGTACCGGCCGGTGCGATCGCCGCCGTGGTCGAAGTCCCCCGCCGGGCAGACCGAGCGACTCCGGCCAGCGCCATACCGCCGACGGATCTCGCACGTGAACATCAGGCCCCGGAAGCGCGCCCGGCCGACGGCCTCATCATTGATCACCGTTCTGCAATAATGCCTGATCTTTACCTTTGGGGAAGGTTAGAGCCTACATGTCGTTAATTGTCGTATCCGTCGCAGATCATCCATATCCATTGATCCGCGGAGGCGGCCTCTTCCTGGTCTTCGTCGGCCTGGGCTTCCTGGGAAGCTGGGCGTTCAACAAGTACTGGATCCAGTTCCTCATCGGCGGGTTCATCACGGGATTCACCGCGAGCGGCCTCAGCGCACTGCTCCCGAGCCTCGGCAGCCCGTCGTTCGCGCACATCGCCGGGCTCGTCGGCTCCTTCGTCATCGAGGCGGGCCTGATCTATCTGGTCCTCACGAAGAACAAGGACGCGGACGAGCGGACGCTGATCCTCAGCATCCTTTTCGTCGTCGGCCTGCACTTCCTGCCGATGGGTCTCGCCCACGGTCCGCTGATCACGATCCTGGGCGTCCTGACGGCGATCAACGCGTTCGTCGGACTGCGGCTGGCGCGCGAGGTGCCCACCCCCGTGTTCGGGGTCGTCGACGCGGTGCTCAAGCTCGGATTCGGCGCCGTGATGCTCTTCGCCTACCCGGCCCTGACCTTCAGCTGACGTCGCCCGCGGGTACGGGGATCCCGGCATCGTGAGATCAACATGACCTGGAGCTGACGCGCGTACGGGCCGGGCGGGACATCATCTTCCCGTCCGGCCCGGGTGCCGGATCCTGGGTCCTACCGGAGGGTGCTCCCGTCTTCAAGCTGGGAGCGGGTCAGAGGCGATGGTCCCAGTCGAGCCGGCCCGCGCGCAGATCGTCGGCGAGACCTCGGACGTAGTTCAGCTCGGTCATGACCATGGCCCGCTGGTATTCGGACTCCACGAGGAAGAGCCGGGGCAGGAACTCCGCGGTCGCGGCCAGATCGGCGTCGAGGTCCGAGAGTCGCACCTCCAGGGAGGCGACGCGTTCCTCCAGCGCGGCCGCGACCTCGCCGGGCGCCGGCACGACCACGAAGGCGAGCGCGGCGGGGAACTCGGGGAACTCGCGAGCGGGCGTGCTCAGCATCGTCCGCGTCCACTACCGCAGCGTTTCCCTGCCCGCCTCGGTCGGCTCGTAGGCCGTGCGCTCCGGGCGGTTCTCCTCGCACGAGGTCTCGCGGACCGCGATCAGTCCGGCACGGAGCAGCCGGTCGATCGTCTGGTAGACGCTGTTCCGCTGCGCGACGTTGACCACGTCGTCTCGGTGACGCGCTGGTCGGCTGAGGTGTTCAGTACGAAGAGGGTCCCGGAAGCCGTCCGGGACCCTCTGGCGTTCCCTGGGTCGCCTTCCGCTCGTGAACCGCTCGGAAAGCCCGGAACGACCCAGGAAAACGCCTTCAAGATCATTGCACGCATATTGGTGGAGTCGTGACATGCGGCTGCCTGCGGCTGCATGTCCCGGAAAAGCAAAAGAGCCCCTCGCGGGGCTCTGAGCTGGGAAGATCCAGCGTGGCAGGTGCGACTCGAACCTGCGTAGGCTGAGCCGACGGTTTTACAGACCCACCGCGAAAGCGCTCTGACCAGCAACTACACACTTGCGAGGAGCATTTTTGGCACACATTCGGCACAACCAGGCTTGAGAGTCCTTCGGGACACGCTCTGTTAAGTCCCCGCCCCTCTCGCATACTCCCTTGCATCACCTCCGTGCAGGAGAGCATCGGATTAGAAGTCAAGGGCACTATCAGGGCTTCCTATCCTTTCGACCTGCTAAAACATCATTTGATCTTGCGGCAGGTGACCTTGAGCACGTCGTTGAAGTAGGTCTCTAGATCTGTGGGGTCGAGTCCCCGCTCGGAGGCGATCTGCGTGACGAGCGTGTCGAGGTCGTCGACGAAGATCGTGTGCATGGCGTGGCTAGCGTGTTCGGGCCGCTGCTCGACGAACACGAACCGATGTTCCGCGAGTTCCCACACAGCCCCGTGTCGCTCGTGACGAACGTTGGCGGGGAACCCACCACCCGTTCGTACCACTTCAGGGCTACCGCGTACGCGGCGACCGGAGTCCCTGCGTACGCGGCGAGCGACATGCTGCGATCATATGGAGCCGACTGTTTGCGTAACCAACGGCAGGGTCTCCCTCGCCATCGCCTGTGCTCAGGCAAGCTGACGAATGGTGGCCATCGTACTGAGAGCTTACTCAAAAAGCTCTAGCATGATATAGAATACTTTCAAACAAGGCGGTGACGCAATGATAAAAAGCATCAAACTAAAGAATTTTAAAAGTTTTAGAGATGCCGAAGTGAGACTCGGCCCCGTCTCTATCATTCTAGGCGCTAACGGTGCAGGAAAATCTAACCTTTTCGATGCATTCCGCTTCCTAAAAGCAATCGGAGAAGGCAGATCCGTTAGGGACGCCATTGAAGGGCACACACTCCCCGGCAGTACAACTGGAGCTGTAAGCGGCATACGAGGCGGTAATTCAACCGTAACGCACCTTTCCAGCAAGAGCAAGAAGTTTGAACTAAGCGTGGAAATTAAAGTCGGCGACGATACGCTTAATTACTATGTCTGCGTTGACGCCGAACGGTATCGCGTTGTGCATGAAGAACTCAAATCCAAAAAGCATCCAGGAAACTATGTCTACAGCACGCGGCCGGACACCGGGCCACTCAAGCAAGACCCCGAATCCCCAATTGTTGTCGCTCGATTTCATAAAGTAAATCGTGGCATAAATCCACGGCGGGAGTTTTCCCCACATGAATTCATACTCTCACAGTTCGTTAGCCGCAGAGCGGAGAGTCGCCTAAACGAAGAGAAGGCAGCGATAGTCCGTGACGAGTTCGCTTCCGTATCTCCCCTAGAACTTCGACCCGAAGTTCTACGTCAGTATTCACCGCTAGGTCGGTTCGAATTAGGCGAACATGGGGAAAACTTCGCAGCCGTGGTGTGGCATCTAGAGCAGGACAGTCGACGGCGGAACGTATTAAGGCGTAACCCGGAAACTAAAGAGGTAGAGCGGGTAGACAACTTTGAGGCTCAAGCCAAATGGGAGGGAATCTGCTCATGGCTCTCCGAACTTACTCCTCGACCTATAACCTCAATAGAAGCCATTAGGTCTCCAACGGGAGAGGCTATCTTTGCCGTACGGGAAGAGCCCTATAGTGAACCTATTGCTGCTCCTTCTCTATCGGATGGGACTCTGCGATTTGCGGCTCTCGCCTTGGCTACTATAGGAGCCGAGAAAAGGAAGACGCTAGTAATAGAAGAGATAGAAAATGGCATAAACCCCACGAGGTTGTCTCTTCTAATCAGGATGCTAGAACAAGCGGTTGAGGAAAGTGGTGACGTACAAGTTATAGCGTCGACACATGCGCCATCGGTGTTGGATTACGCTTCAAAAGCAACTGTAAAGAATTCTGTAGTCATCGGCTGGGATCACGAGCGCATGTCATCACATCCTGTACGAATCGCAGATCTTCCCAAAATCGAGGAAATAACCACCAATCGCACCCTAGGAGAACTTCAATCCGAGGGCTGGCTGCAATTTGCTGCGGATGTATGAACTGATGAGCTATCGGATCGCTGTAGCATGCGAAGACCATACGTTGGACCAGTACATTATTGTCCCGGTCTTGAAATCCCTTTTATCCCACCTGGGAAAACCTCGTGCATATGTTCGAGTTATAACCGACCCCCGCATTACCGGAATCGACGTACTAAAAGCTCAAGCATCATCAATCTTGAATCGATATGCACCTCTCTCTGATCTTGTCGTATTCGCCCTAGACGCTGACGGTCATGATGGTCAAGCGGGCCGAAAAGATCGATATCTCGGATTCAGGGAAAGCATAAAATCGCACTCTTATAGCGAAAAGGCTGTAGTGGTAGCGGCTCAGCAGGAGATGGAAGTGTGGGCTCTCTGGGGGTCGCGCTCTGATATTCCCGAGCCATGGTCGGAGGTGCTGAAGGAGAATCACCCAAAAGAGTGCTTCTTTGACCCCCTCACGGATCGTGCAGATAAGAAAAAGCCAGGCAGGGGGCGCCAAAGGTTAATAGAAATATCGCTGTCGCAAGGCTGGGAGTCGATTGCTTCAGGGTGCCCGGATCTCAAGAGACTAGAAGCAGATGTCCGTGCCAAAATGACAGGAGATTAACTAGATCCCTATCGGGGCACGTCAGTAAATACGTCTACTGATTCCACTCGCTCTATTTGCCGGCCATCTCGCCGCGTTGCTCTGATTGACATCCAGTGCGCGATGGCAGTCGACTAGCACCAGCCCGAATAAGGCACATACCCCGGCGGCTTGATACCCGCGGAAAATTCCTCATCCCATGGGGGTAGATCCACTCGCGAACCCTTTTACAGGGCAGTGGCCAGTTCTTCCATACTTGTCACGACCACGTCAGCACCGGCCGCCGCAAGCCGATCTGCTTTGCCTGCTTTGTTGGCGTAGCCCACAGCGGTGATGCCTGCACTCTTGGACGCCTGCATGTCGGTCACCGAGTCACCGACCAGGAGCGTGAGCGCTGCATCCGCGCCGAGCTGGTCGGGTGCTTGCCGGACGAGATGAGGGTTCGGCTTCATGAGCCCCGGGTCAGGGTCCATCCGGGCCGAGATGAGATCAACGGCCGTTAAAAGGCCGTTTGCCTCCAAGAATGCGGTGACAGCGGCTACCGAGTTGTTGCTGACTATTGCAACTGACTTGTTCGCTTCTCCCGATCGCCGAATGAGATCGGCGGCACCCGGCGTCAGCCGTGCGGTCGCTGCTGCTTCGACTTCCAGATCAGTCAGTGTGTTGAGCGTCGCATGGTTGAGGTCCCTGCCGAGATCCGCGCTGAAGCGGAAGACCTCCATCGGATCGTCCTGCTCCTGCATACTCTGGGGCAGCTCCGCACCAGCAGCCTTGAGTATCACGCGCAGCCTGTCAGCTACTTCTGGCGCGGGGAATCCGGCGAAGACATCACAGATCGGCCCATCGAAGTCGAGAAGAACGTACCGGGCGCTCTGCATCACGTCCTGTACGGCCTGCCGCCCTGTCCGCGTTGTCACGGGATCTCTCTAGCCACGGTGGTCCACATGTTGTCGAAGCACATGCGGGACTGTCGTACCGCGATCACTGCCGAATTGTTCTTATGGGTTATCAAGGCGGCGGCGCGCCGCGCCACCGCACGACCCTCCCACCGCCCGCCCTGCAGGCATGCGTGGGCGCCGGTCCCGAACGGCGGCGGGAATCGGGCCGCCCGCCGCACCGCCACGCGCCGCACCCAACCAACCCGCCATACCGGGGCCGCACCGCCGCCCATAAGGTCGCTCCAGCCGCCGGCCCCAACCGCTTCGCGGCCCCTTCGGGATGCTTCGCATTGGCGCCGGCCGCTCCGCTCACCGCAAGAATCGAATCTGCCGAAGAACAGCACACCGGCTTACGACACACTGACGCTCATGCCTGAGCCCTCGGCGAGTGAGCCCAACCTCCCAGAGCAGCGATGGATGAACCCCGGAGTCGCCGGAATCGGAAGCGCCAGCTTACTCGCCGACGTCGGCCACGAAGTTCCCACAGCCCTCTTGCCCAGCCTGCTCACCACCACGTTGGGAGCACCCGCCGCAGCACTGGGCCTCATCGAAGGTCTCGCCGATGCTCTGGCCGGAGTCGGCCGCCTGACAGGTGGCGCACTCGCCGACGACCCTCAACGACGACGGACCGTAGCAGTCGGCGGATACACCACCACCGCGGTTCTCTCCTCCCTGCTGGGAGTGACCACCAACATCTGGCAGGCCGGAGCCCTACGCGCGGGAGCCTGGTTCGCCCGAGGTCTACGCGTCCCCGCCCGCAACGCCCTGTTGGCCGACCTGGTTCCAGCCAATGCCTACGGCCGGGCGTACGGGTTCGAGCGCGCGATGGACAACCTTGGAGCCATTGGCGGACCACTTCTCGCCCTGGGCCTGGTCGCCGTCTTCAACGTCCGGACCGCAATCCTCATCTCCGTCATTCCCGGCATCCTCGCCGCCCTGGCCATCATCTACGCCATCCGAAAAGCCGCCCAGCCAGCCGTACGCGAACGCATCCCGATCAGGCTGCGTATCCGGCCCGTTCTACGCGGGGACCTGGGCCGTCTCCTCGGAGCGATCACCGCTTTCGAGGTGGGCAACGTCGCCGCCACCCTGCTCATCCTGCGAGCCACAGAGCTTCTCACCCCCGCCCACGGCATCGAAGCAGCAACCAGCATCGCCCTGGGCCTGTACGTCGCCTACAACATCGCCGCGACCCTGGCATCCATCCCCGCCGGACACACCTCCGACCGACTCGGCAAGCGCGGCCCCATCCTCGTCATGACCGCAGGAATCACCCTGTTCGGCATCGCCTACGCCGCCTTGGCCTTCGACACCGCCAGCTACCTCCTGCTGGCCCTGCCCTTCATCGCCGCCGGTCTGGCCATCGGATGCGTGGAGACCGCCGAACACGCAGCCGTCGCAGCCCTGACCCCTACCGACCTACGTGGATCAGCCTTCGGCCTGCTGGCCACTGTCCAATCCCTGGGCAACTTCGCCGCCAGCGCCATTGCCGGACTGCTGTGGACCCTGGTCTCACCGAACGCCGCATGGGCCTACCTCGCCGCATGGATGGGTATCGCCCTCATCGGGATGCTGTTCACCCGTACCGGACGAGCTGCTGAGGTCTGATCAGCCGGATGCCCTCTATGCCGCCGTTCGAGGTGCCATGGCCTAGCTCAACTCTGACTATCAACGCGGGGCGTACATGATGACGGCGACGCCGATCAGGCACACCACGGCGCCGATGACGTCCCATCGATCAGGGCGGAACCCGTCGATGAGCATGCCCCAGGCCAGGGATCCGGCCACGAAGATGCCACCGTAGGCGGCCAGGATGCGGCCGAAGTTGGCATCCGGTTGCAAGGTGGCCACGAAGCCGTACAGGCCCAGGGCGATGATTCCAGCCCCGACCCACAACAGCCCACGTTGTTCTCTCACGCCCTGCCAGACCAACCAGGCACCGCCGATCTCGGCGAGCGCAGCCACCACGAACAGCAGGAGGGAACGAGCGACCGTCACAGCTGCGACTGTAGGGGATCGCTTTCGGTGGGCCGATGAGCCCCCGTACTCTGGCAGCCGCAGCCAGTTCCACCCGCGCATCCAGTAGTTTGCTTCCGCCTGCGCAGGAACCACACCAGCCCCCAAGCCAGCACAGCCACGCCCGCCAGGACCAGCGCCACTGTCGGCATAACGCCCGTAAGCGCGATGGCCCCGGTGCCCCCGATCACCCCGGCAGCCAGCAGCACAGGAAGCGCACAGCACGCGGCACAGGCCAACGCAGCCAAGCCCGTCAGACCAGCTGGGACCAGGCGCTTACGCCGGTCAGGATCAGTTGAGGTCGACATGCCGGCCCCCGTCCGCCAGGCCGGAGAACGGCAACGGGCAGCACGAACTCACCGCACACGCCACCAGGTCATCACACCCGGCGTCCACCGCTTGAACCAACGTGTCACGGATCGTCTGAAGGTCGGCGATCTTCTGTTCCACCTCGGCGAGCTTCGCTGTTGCCCGTGCCTGCAAACCACTGTCCGACGTGCCGTGACGATGCGCAGCCGCCTCAACCAGGTCGGCCACCTCCTCCAGCGTGAAGCCCAGCCGTTGCGCCACCTTGATCACACGCAGGACGGTCACGGTCTCCGGTGGATACAGCCGATGCCCCCCGTTACTACGCTGCGGCTCTTGCAACAGGCCCCGCCGGTGGTAGTAGCGCAACGTCTGAGCATTGACCCCCGCCGCTTCGGCGACCTCTCCGGTACGCAGCCACTCCCCGTTCACGACGCGACCCGGGGAGCCATTTTGATCGCCCGGACCGCCAGCCCGTCGAGCACCTTCGCGTGCACCGCCGGGACCTCGATATCCAGGGCCAGGCCATCACCACCAGGAGTAAGCGCGAAGGCGAAGAACGAGCAGCAACCCGTCTCACGGGCCGTCAGGTCACGCGTGGTCCTCTCTACTTCTGCTCCATCATCGAGGGTGAGCCGCAGGTGAGTCGGTCCCACGCGTTCCAGTCCACGCAGTGCGGAAGCGAACAGTTCATCGAACTCCGCCACTCGCAATGGCCGTTCCTCGGCCGGAAGCGTGCATTCAGCCGGTGCCCATTCCATGAGCCCTCCATGTATCAAGACCGCCTGTCCCTTATGCGAGCGATCCCTACAGTCCGACGGTAAGCCTGTACCCCGGTACAGGATGCAACCCCTGAAACCATGCCTCCGGCGGGGGCACTTCGGCTCCGGGAGGATCGACGTTCCAACATCAGGACCGTAAGCGGGTGGGGTGGAAGCCGGAGCTTGATCACGTGCCACGGGCGTGCCAGATCTCACGGGAAACGGTGGGGAATCACAGGGACTCACGGGGAGTCGTAGATCAGAAATGAAGAAGCCCCGCACCGCGTTTCCGCTGGTGAGAGGGCTTTTTCTGCTGGTGTGGCAGGTGCAGGACTTGAACCTAATGACTCTGTACGACCCCGAGTTTCCCGACTCGGGAGCTCATCCCGCTGACGTCTCGACTTGAACTGGAGCTTGGACTTCTCATCGCAGGC
>NZ_JBSFWD010000087.1:0-24812 GCF_053592655.1 Streptosporangium sp. NPDC002607 | reverse complement strand
TGGCCGGCGGCTCCCCGGGTGATGTCGAGGGTCTCGGGATCGTCGATGAAGGCAGGGTCGCGGTTGGCGGCAGGAATCGAGCAGATCACGAGCGAGCCCGCGGGGATGGTGTGCCCGGCGATCTCCACGTCCGTCGTGGTCGTGCGCGGCGGCAGCGACTGCACGACGGACAGCCAGCGCAACAGCTCCTCGACGGCGGGTTCGACCTGCGCCGGATCCTCGCGGATCATGGCGAGCTGGTCCGGGTGCCGCAGCAGGGCCAGGGTGCCCAGGCCGAGCATGTTCGAGGTCGTCTCGTGCCCGGCCAGCAGCAGCAGTCCCGCGATGCCGATCAGCTCGTCGGTACTGAGATCGTGGCCGTGCTCGCGCACCAGCACGCCCAGCATGTCCTCGCCAGGATCCGTCTGGGCGCGGGCCACGAGGTCGGCCATGTAGGCGCGGTCCTCCCGCTGCGCCGCGACGCGCTGGTCCATCGGCAAGGAGGTGTCCAGCAGGCGCACGGCACGCTCGTGGAACTCGGCGCGGTCGGCATGCGGCACGCCCAGCAGCTCGCAGATCACCAGCGACGGCACCGGCAGCGCGAAGTGCGCCACCAGATCGGCCGGCTTGCCGGCCCGCTCCAGATCGTCCAGAGCCGCCTGGACGATCTCGGTGATCCGCGGCTCGAGCCTGCGCATCCGCCGTACCGTGAACTCCGGGGTGAGCATCCGGCGCAACCGCGTGTGCTCGGGCGGGTCGAACCCGATCAGCTTCCCGGCCCGCATCGTGGCCAGCTCGTCGGCGTCCACCTCACCAGCCCCCGGGACCAGCGTGAGGGCACTGCTGAACCGGGCCGGATCCGCCAGCACCTGGCGAACATCCTCATGACGGCAGACCAGATATGAGGGTAGGCCGAACGGCGTCACCACCCGCACCACACCCTCGCTGTCGCGAGCCCGGGCCAGCTCCTCGACCGGGTTGAGCCCGTTCCGCCTGAGGATGCGGTGACGAATCCAGGCGCCCAAAGAGATCGGACTGTGCATTTGGCTCGGAGGGAACTACTGAGTCCCCGATGAGTCCCCGAGGGCGAGGTTCGGAGGAAGCCCTTGTTCTCGAAGTTCCGGGCCGTGGCGTTCCGAGAACAAGGGCAAGGCCGTGCCGTACGGACTGCTCAGGGTTGGGTGTCAAGCCACTCCTGGAAAGTGGGTCCGGCGAGCTTGGCGTGCGGGCTGGGCAGGAACCCGCCGTTGGCGGCGGTCTCGGCATCGGGCATGCTGGAGCCGTCGACGCCGACGACCTTGATGCCTCGGCGGGCGCCGAGGAGTTGGGCCGCCTCCGCCATGGTCTCCTCGCGGGGTCCGGCGATCTCGGGGATCGGTGTTCCTCGGGCGGGCGCGTCGGGGTCGGTGGCCAGGTCGACCAGTGTCTCGGCCACGGTGCGGCAGGCCACGAGCTGGGTGGGCAGGGTCGGGATGTAGGTGACGTCGCCCTGCTGCCAGTCCAGGAGCTGACCGACGAATTCGTGGAACTGCGCGGCCCGCAGGATGCGGACGGGGAGTGGGCCGGACAGGAGAAGTTCCTCGTGCACCTTCTTGGCGGCGACGAAACCGGCGGTGGCCTTGTCGACGCCGATGATGGACGCCATGGCGATCTGGGCGACCCCCGCCTTCTGACCGTACTCGTGCAGATTGCGGGCCGACGTGCGGAAGAACTCCGTCGCCGCCTCCTGGTCGGAGGCGTGCCAGGAGGCGACGTCGATGATGGCCTCGATCCCGGTGAGGGCCTCGGCCAGGCCATCACCGGTGATGATGTCCACGCCGGTGGCTCGGGACATCGGCACGACCTGGTGCCCCCGTTCGGTGAGGACGTCGACGACGTGGCGGCCCAGCCGCCCGGTTGCCCCTGCCACCGCGAACCTATCGATGCTCATGCTGTATGCCCTTCTTACTCGCTGTAGTTCTGGCCGGGGGGCATACCGGGGATCGGCTTGGCGATGAGAGCGGCGGGGGCGAAGAAGCCGATGTGGGCGATCGCCATGATGAGCGTCCACATCGCCTTGTCGTCGTAGTGCGCGGACGCCTTGGCGTACAGCTCGTCGGGGACGCGCTCCCCGGACGGGTTCGGGGTGAGGACGGCCTCCACGAGCGCCAGCGCGACCCGTTCGGCGTCGGTGAAGTAGGTGGCGTCGTGCCAGGTGGCCACGGCGGTGATGCGCTCCTCTGATTCCCCGATCCTGCGGAGGTTGTTGGTTTCCCGGATGGTGAAGTACGTGCTGCCGAGGATCTGCCCGGCGCGCAGCTGCAGCAGGCCGATGGTCGTCGGGGAAATGGCGCCGTTCCTGAGGACCTTGTGCAGGCCTTCGCCGACTTCTGCAAGCTCGGGGACGAAGGGGAGGGGGTTGGGCATGCGCGACCGCAGGTCCTCCTGCTTGGTCGTCGTGTCGGTCGTCGTGGGTGTGGACATGGTGAGGTCTTCCCTTCTCAATCTCAACTCGTGATCTTGCGTGCCCTAGTGCCGTACGGATCGTTCGCGCGGCGTCCTGACGACCACGAGACGCCGGCGCCCCGATCCCGGTAACAGCGCGGCCATGTGACATAGGCCACCTACCGTGGGTGTTACAAAGCGGTAGGGGCCGGCGTCTTGTGCGTGTGGCAGTGCTAAGAGCGAACAGGCGGGAGCCGGACATGAGCGAGCACAGCGAACGCAGTGCGGACCCAGCCGAGCCGCTCGATCGTGCCGACTCCGTGGACTCCATGGACTCGGCTACCGAGGCGTTCGTTGCCCACCGCAACCTGCTGTTCACCGTCGCCTACGAGATGCTCGGTTCGGCCGCCGATGCCGAGGACGTCCTGCAGGAGACCTGGCTGCGCTGGGTGGACGTCGATCTGACCACTGTGCGGGAGGAGCGTGCCTACCTGGTGCGGATCGTCACCCGGCAGGCGCTGGACCGGCTGCGCGCGCTCGGCCGGCGTAAGGAGTCCTACGTCGGGCCGTGGTTGCCCGAGCCGTTGCTGACCGCGCCTGATGTGGCCGAGGACGTCGAGCTCGCCGAGAGCGTCTCGATGGCGATGCTGCTGGTGCTGGAGACGCTTCAGCCGACCGAGCGGGCGGTGTTCGTGCTGCGCGAGGTGTTCGATCTGGAGTACGACGAGATCGCCGAAGCCGTCGACAAGAGCCCGGCCGCGGTCCGCCAGATCGCCTACCGGGCGCGGGCACACGTCGCCGCGCGCCGACCACGCGGCATCGCCTCCCCGGCCGAGACCCGAGCCGCACTCCAGGCCTTCCAGCGAGCGGTCGAAACCGGCGAGTTGCAGAGCCTGCTCGACGTCCTCGCGCCGGATGTCGTCGCCCTGAGCGACGGCGGCGGAGTCAGGCATGCCCTGCTGCGGCCCGTTGTGGGGGTCGACAACGTGGCTCGCCTGCTGGCCGTCGGCTGGTGGAAACGCGACGCGGAAAGGTCGACCGAGCTGGTACAGATCAATGGCGGCCCTGGGCTGCTCGTGCGAGTCGATGGGGAGATCGACGGAGTGGTGGCGGTGCGCGTGGAGAACGGCTATGTCACCGGCGCCTACCACGTGCGCAATCCCGAGAAGCTGTCGCGCGTGGAGCGGGAGACCGCAGTGAGCCGCTGAGGCCGGAACGACCTACCGCCCGCCGCGCTTCGCCCCCACCCCGTTGTCGATCAAGCCCCGGAACCCAGACGTTGTTCTCCATCTTGCCGTCGACGCCTATCGCCTGGTGGGTGGACCGGAACGGATATTCGTCGCACTCCTTGCCCGGACCCTGTTCGGGAAGATCCGGGCAATATGTTCTCCGAGCGCTCCGGACCTTGGATAGGCGGGGTTCGACCCATATAAGCCCAAAACCCACATTCACCAGGTGTTGCCGCTGGTCGGGAGTCTGGTGGGCGGCACTCGGCGGACGCGGGTTGATGTACCGGATAAGGAACAGTTATCCGGTACATGACCGCCGGCCGGAGAGGGGCGACCTGCGGGTCCGTCGAGACGGTAGCCGCGCGACTCAGGAGCGTTATCCGGTACATCAGTGGTCAAGATCCACTGATTGCGGGTTTTGACCTTATGCGGGCTGGCCCCCAACTGCTCCAACTGCTCCTTGGAGAAAATCTTCTCCGACACCGAACCACCCCACGCTCCAGACCGGACAATCCGGTACAGAACGTAGCGGAAACGATCTCAGGCCCTGATATGGCCCCGCATCGCCGCAGGTCAATGGCATATCCGGCGAAAGTTTCGTCAGGACTACTGGGATTCCTTTAGGCCAGCTCCTCAGCTCTCGTCGTGGTGAGGATCAGCGGTCGCAGGGTGTGCGCGGCGATCTGCATGCCTTGCAGGGTCCGCTCGAGTGTGCCGCCCCACACCGGGTCCTCGTGCTCGACGGCGACGTCGCCGTCATATCCAGCGGCATAGAGTGCGTCGATGATCTGGTTCCAGTCGAGTTGCCCGCGGCCGGGAACGCGGTAGCGCCACCAGCCGACGTCGGTGGGAGAGGTGCGTCCGGCTGTCTTGCCGAACACCCCGTAGCGAGTGCGGGCCCGCTGGTCGATTTGGATGTCTTTGGCCTGAACGTGGCCGACAATGCCGGATCGCAGGGCGTGTTCCAGCGCGTCGAGAGGGTCAATGCCGAGCCAGGGCAGGTGAGAGGGGTCGTAGGCGAGGCCGAAGCCGAGTCCGGCCATCCAGTCCCACAGCTCGGGCGAGTAGGCGAGATTGGCGGGGTATCCGTCGGGATGCCAGCCTTCCATCGGGCAGTTCTCGGCAAGCAGCTTCACGCCGCGGTCCGCCGCGTAGCCGGTCAGCGGAGGCAGGTGCTGTTCGGCCTGCTTGAGGTTGTCGGCCACCGACAAGGTGACGTCACGGCCGATGAAGGTGGTGACATACCGGACGCCCAAGACCGCTGCCGCATCGACGCAGGCCCGCAGGTGACGGTGGACGCGGTCGCGTTCTGCGGGATCGCTGTGCAGGTTGTTGCCGCAGTAGGTCACCGCGGAGATGGTCAGGCCGTGACCGTCCAGCATCTCGCGCACGCGGGCGGCGTCATCGGCGGTGAAGCCGGCCGCATCGAGGTGGGCGGCTTGGTGGATGTGTTCGCTGCCGACCGGCCAGGCCGCCACCTCCAGCGCCTGGTATCCGGCCTGCGGTGCCCAGGCGGCAACCTGCTCCAGGGACATCTGGCCGAGCGCGGCCGTGAGCAGTCCGAGCTTCAATTCTGCCTCCCTCACTCTCTGTACTGTTCCATCGGGGAACTGGTTGAGCGTGCGGTGACCGCTACCGCACATCGGCGCACACGCTCCCGTCCTTGTCTGTGGCGTCGATGGCCAGGACCTGACGCAGAACGGGGAGCGGTTCCCGAAAACGGATCGCCTCCTGGAGGCGGAGGAGCCGGCCGAGCCATGCCGCCGTGTCACGGCTCATGGGATGGCCTGGGCCGTGCCGCTTGTCCTGAAGGTGCAGGGACTCTTCGAGGTCATGGATGACCCGGCCGACGACGCGGTCGTCGCGTGGATCGGCCAGCGCCTGGGCCAGGCCAAGGTACTTGCGGGTCTCCAGCGTGTCGGGATGCCGGTCTCCTTGGATACGCGCGCGGTCTTCCCCCAGGTTGCGCAGGAGGGTCAGCGCCTGTTCGCCTTGCCCGGCGACGACGAGGATCTTTCCCTTGGAGTGCCGCGCGTCCAGGGTGTCGGCATGGTCTTCGTCCAGCTCGTGGATCCGGTTGATGATGACGGCGTCGTAGTCGCTCACCGACTCCTCCACCCGTCCCTGCTGCCCCAGCAACCAGGCGCGCCGGCACTGCAGATGCCACAGCATCGGGCTGTCGGGGCCCTGTGACAGGAGCAGGCGGCCCTGCAACGAGCCGAAGCCGTCCTCAGCCTCCCGCAAACGGCCTTGGCCGACCAGCGCCCACAGCAGCAGCAGCGTGGTGCGCGGGTTGGAAAGGCCGAACACCCGCTGTTCATCCTCGCTCAGTCGACGCAGCTTCGACTCGGCCCGCCGGTGCCGGCCGAGCTCGGACAGGGACTCGGCCCAGGCACGCCGCACCTCCAACACAGCCGGATGGCAGCGGCCCAGAAACACCAGATGGGGGAAAGCGGCCTGGATCAGGTGCAAGGCGGTGTGCTCGTCCCGGTCCGTGATCGAGCTCTCCGCCAGTGCGGCCACCATTTCCGCGACCCTCGCCGAACCTTCCATCCCGAGAGCCCCTGCCGGGCACCTGCTCAACAGCTCCCGCCAGTGCGCGATCACGGCCCGGGTCTCCTCGCGGTCAGCGTTACGCATCGTCCGCAGATCGCCGCCGGGAATCGCCGGCGATCCCGAACCCTCCACAACGTCGTCCGCGGCACGACCGGCCTTACGGCTCTGGGCGAGGTGGATCGCACGGCTGATCCTGTCGCTGATGTCGGCGTCGCTGATGTGGTGCACCACCTCGCCGGCGTTGGGCTCGGCGGGGACCGGGATGTTGTCCCACCGGGGCAGCCGGGTGCGGCTGTCTCCCACGGGGAGCACCTTGCGTGTGGAGGCGGGGTGCATCCGATCGCGCATCGCCCGCAGGGCAGCGGTGTTATCGGAAGCCGATCTTGCGCTCACGATCGCCTCCCAGCCGGAGTCGATGTCGACCGCCTCATCCACCAGGTCGTCCACCGCCTGGTTGAATGCTGCGAGAATCGCGTCGAGCTCAGCATCGGACTGCTCGCGCGGCGTCATGCTTCACCTCCGTAATGTGCGATCTTCAGGGCGGATTTGGCGCGTTTGAGGTTCTGTCGGACAGCGTCCGGTGTCATTCGCAGGTGCCTGGCGATCTCCTGGTTGCAGTAGCCGTCCAGGTGCCAGGCCAGCACCATGCGCTGCCGGTGGGGCAGCCTGGCGATCATGCCGGTCACTTGCTGTATCTGCTCGCTCAGTTCGAGCGCGGCGTCGGGACGCAGCAGCTCGGAGCGGTGGCCGGGAGCCATCGCCCGTTCGACGTCGGGCAGCTCGGCGACCGGGTCTTCTCTCAGCCGTGTGCGGTCCTTGGCACGCATCAGCTTGCGCTCGGCGACGCGCCGTATCCAGGCGCGGTGCTCGCGAATCGTGTCCCAGCTGGTTAACGCGTCCAGGAAGGTGGCTTGCACGATGTCGGCGGCGAGCTCCGGGTCGTCGGTGCCGAGCCGTATCACGAACCCGAACAGCTTCTTGGCCTCCTGCGCGTAGAAGGCGGCGACCGCCGCTTGCACCGGCAAGGCCTTCGCCTCGACCGGCCTGGTGGTCTGGGCCGGCCCTGGCCAGCCCTCGCGGCACCCCGCCAGGAAGAGCGGCTCAACGGCCGCGTCGTCATAGACCATGGGGCGGCTCCGCTGCCCGAGCCAGATCGACCTTGACCATCGAGCCGTCCGCCGCCCGGACCGTCAGCCGACTGCCCGGGGGCAGCACCCTGATCATGGCCGGGGTCGTACTCGCACCCTGCGCGCCGGCCGTGCTCGGCTTGGCTCGCCCGCGTAGCCAGACCCTGAGGCAGTGGCTGGCGTACAAGAGCCCGAGCACGACCACGCTCCCGAGACCCACCTCCACGGCTCCACCTCCCTGATCGCGTCTCCTGGGGTCGTCGGCCTTGTGCCGTTGTCAGGGAGTGCAGCCGGTCCCCATGGATGTGACATCGTCCAGGTCAACGCGGGTAATGCTCGCCGGACTAAAGTTCTGTATCCGGCCCGGGATTCCTACCTCGCCGTGGAGGAGACGTAGGTCCATCGTCCAAGAGGCGCGCCTCCGTCGCCGATTTCGATGAGAACTCGCCACATCGCTCGCGGGGCCTGCGGCGAACCGGGGTGTCGGTAACACTCGTGCCACCAGGTACACGCAATCATGTTGCCCCTGGTCGGCTGACTGCGATCGAACGGGGACACCCGGTAGAACGGTTGCTCTGTCGCGCTAAGCGCAAGCCGTTGACCTGGCCGGACGCCATCGCGTGTACTTCATGGCCCCCCACTCGGGTCGGCGTCACCACGGGCAAAGTAGCTCCGTGTGACGGGTTAGGTTGGCGATCGCCGGTCATCGCGGTCGCGTTGCTGTGTCAGTCGGGTCGCGCCGACAGGCCTCCGAGGAGGCTCTCTGGCGCAGTTGGCGACGGCGGGGGTGCGGCGGTGGATGCTGTTCACCGCGGACTGCAAGACCAAGTTGCGTGAGTCCATCGCAGCGGCGAACCGCCGGTCATGACGGGACTGGGTGACGGCATGCCGGCCGTACCTCGACGAAGAGCGCCGCTGGTTTGACCTTGACGCTGCGTCAACTTCTAGCATCAGGGCCATGTCGATCACTGTTCTTGACACCTACTCCGCCATGCGGCGGATCCTGCTGGCCCCGGTCGCGGACCGCGTTGACCTGCTGCGTTCGATGCTGGAGGCCAACAAGGGTATGTACCGCTACCACCCAGGCGAGCTCGACCTGGTAGCCGTACACCTCCAATCGTCCGGGTTCCCCATCGACCGCGACGAGGAACGTTGCCTCGACGCGCTCGAAACCCTGGCGGCGGCCGGGGCCTGGGAGCGGATGCAACGCGCGCTCGACAACGCTCTCGCCGTACTGCTGGAGGCGACGCCGGGGCTGGAGGCCCCGGACATCACCGTGCTGTTCGTCCTCGGCGATCCGGGTGACGAACACTTCATGGGTCCCTGCCAAGGATTGACCGGGTTCGGCGGCATCTCGGGCAACATCGCCATCACGTTCTGGCCCTTCCCCGAGAACGTGGAGCGGCTGGAGGCCACCGCCGTGCACGAGCTCAATCACAACCTGCGGTGGAGCCCGGGCGGGGTGGTGTGGGACCCGATGACCGTCACGGTCGGCGAGCACATCGTCGGCGAGGGCCTGGCCGACGCCTTCGCCCGACAGCTCTACGGCGACGAACTTGGCCCCACCCGCATCGGCGTGCCGCACCTGCACGACGACGAGGTCTTCGCCAAGGTGCTCACCGGGCTCGACGTGACAGGCATGCAGAACTTCACCGCCTGGGTGCACGGCGACCCCGGCGCGGAGCACCTCGGCGTCGCCCCGGTGGGATTGCCGATGGGCGCGGGGTACGCCGCAGGCAACCGGCTGGTCGACACCTACCTGGCGGCGACCGGGCAGACGGCGGCCCAAGCCCTGCACGCCGACGCCTCGGAGATCATCGCAACCACTCTCCGCCGCGGGTAACACTGGAGGGATGGAGTGGACGATCCAGGAACTCGCGGCGAGGGCCGGCATCACCAGCCGGACCCTGCGGCACTACGACCGCGTCGGGCTCCTGGTCCCGTCCCGGGTCGGCGCGAACGGGTACCGCTACTACAACCCCACCGCGGTCGCCCGGCTACAGCGGATCCTGCTCATGCGCCGGCTCGGCATGGGCTTGCCGGCCATCGCCGAGGTCCTGGCCGACGAGGTGGACGCGCTCGACGGGCTCCGCGCCCACATCGCCGCGTTGGAAGAGGAACGCGCCCGCATCGAACGGCAGGTCCGGTCTGTGCGTCACACGCTCGAGGCTCTGCAGGCGGGGGTGGAACCGCGGATGGATGTCATGTTGGCGGGGTTCAATGACCTCTACAAAGACGAGGTGATCTCACGTTGGGGCGAGCGCGCGTTCCAAGTGAGCAACGACTGGTGGCACGGCAAGAGCCTAGACCAGCAGCGGGCCTGGAAGCAGGACACCGAAGACCTCGTCGCCGCATGGGTCGCCGCAGTGAAGGCCGGGGATTCGCCGACATCGGAACACGCTCAGTCACTGGCTGCCCGGCATGTCCAGTGGCTGAGTCAGATCCCGGGCACCCCCACCGCCGAGGGCGACCGGGAGCGCTCGATCGAGATGGTGAACGGCATTGGGGACATGTTCGTCGACGACCCCCGCTTCGCCGCCATGTACGACGACGAGGCGGGGGCGACGTTCGTCCGCGACGCACTGCACACGTACGCGCGGACCCGGATGTAGCTCGTGTGGTTCGCAGAAATGACCAGTTCTGCGAGACCGGAGCCCATGTGCCTAGCGGCCACGTTCGCGCAGGCGGCTGTTCGCAAAACTCCTCGCAGAACCTTCCGGTTGTGAGAGAGGGCTCTGCGAGTCGGCTACGCCCGCGCCTCCACCATTCGCCAATCCCTGGACACCCAGCCGGATGCGCTCCAGGCCGCCGGCGTCACCCGAATCTTCTCTGAGAAGATCTCCACCCGCGCCACCACCCACCCCGAACTCGACAAGGCCGTCGCCCTGGCCCGGGAACTGCGCGCGGCCGGCGTCGCAGTCACCCTCGTGGTCCACGAGCACAAGCTCGGCCGCGGCCTCGACCGTCCTGCGCATGCTGCGTGACCACGACGAGGCCGCCGGGGGCACGTTCACCGGCTGGCGCCAAGATCCGCGAGCGCGGGATCGAGCCGCCCAAGGGTTAAGCGCCGGCCCGCCTCGCGTACCAGGTGATACTGGCTCCGTTCGGGAACGACCTGCGGTCGGTCGGGGTGAACACGGTGGGACGGAAGCCACCATCGACGAGGGCGGCGCCTGCGCCCGCCACCACGGGATAGCTCTTGACGATCAGTTCGTCGATCTCGGTCAGCAGCGAGTTGGCCAGCCCTCCGCCGCCACAGAGCCAGACGTCCAGCCCGTCCTCGCGCTTGAGGTTCCGGACGAGCGCGGCGGGGTCGCGCACCAGTTCCACCGCCGGATCGTCGATGCGGTCCAGGGAGCTGGAGGCGACGTACTGCCGCAGGTGCGCGTACGGGCTGCTGATCCCTTGGTCGAGCACGGCCCGGTAGGTGTTCAGCCCCATCAGGACGGTGTCGAAGCGCCTGTTGGGGACGTCCACGAGGCCGGCGTGCGGACGGTACTGCGTGGGAACGGTCTCGGGATAGCGCTCGTTGACCCAGGTCATGTACGCGGCGGCGGCCTCGCCCTCGCCGACCGGGTAGAAGTCCGCCTCCCCGCCGGGGCCCGCGATGCGGCCATCGATGGACACGCCGATGTAGTAGACGAGCTTGCGCATATGACCACTCCATTCAAAGTACTATAGGCGAAGTGGTTTGGACGTTAGTACTACGAATGGAGTGGTGTCAACTATGCGCAGGAACGCCGAGAGGAGGGTGGCGCTCATCGACGCCGCCATCGAGGTGCTGGCCGAGCAGGGCGCGCGGGGCCTGACCTTCCGGGCGGTGGACGGCGCGGCACAGGTCCCGCCGGGGACGGCGTCCAACTACTTCGCCAGCCGCGACGACCTGTTCACCCAGGTCGGCGCGCGCGTCTACGAGCGCCTCCAGCCGGACGAGGAGACCGTCGCCCGCCACTTGGAGGGCGCGCAGGACCGGGAGAAGTTCGCCGCAGTGATGCGCGAGACCGTCCGCCGGGTCGCCGGTTTCCGGACGGGATACCTGGCGCTGCTGGAACTGCGGCTGGAGGCGACACGGCGTCCCGAACTGCGGGCGTTGCTGACGCGGAGCGTGCGTGCCGACGTCGATGCCAACGTCGCCGGCCACCGGGCGTCCGGGCTGCCCGGTGACGCGACCTCGGTGCGGCTGCTGCACATGGCGCTGAACTGGCTGATCGTCGAGCGCCTCACGCTGCCGGAGGTGTACTCCGAGCAGGAGGCCGACGACCTCGTCGCCCGCGCCGTGGAGCGGCTCATCTAGCCTCGCTGCGCGCCGGACGGCCGCCGCCCGTGAGCCCTGGACGCCAGCCTCCTGACCTCGACGGCGACCTGCTCCCAGGCGGGCGCCGGGAGATCGTGGCCGACGCCGGGCAGACGCCGCGGCGGCCGACGACCCGGTCAGCGGCCGAGCCCGACTGTCCTACCGACGCGCCGCGGAGATATTCAACGAGCTGACAAAACCGCTGACTCACCCCGACATCACCGCACCGGCAGATCTTGCTGCCGCACCCGGTTGGACGCTGCATGACCTGCGGCATTCCGCGCTCACCCACGCCGCCGAAAACGGCGCCAACACCGGCACGCTCCTGGCCTACTCCGGCCACGCGTCTGTCACAAGATCGACATCGAAGGTGGCCTCCCGGCCGAGGTGACACAGAACGTTAGGGAGTCGCAGTCATCGCCGCGGGACCGATCCGCAGGTCGCTTTGATCATCTGATTCTGTGTCACAGGTTGCCGCGGCCTCAACCGTGTTCGTCATGAAGAGGTGGTTGATCGGCTGCTCGCATGGCCTCGACCACGGGGAGCAGAGCGGCATGGTTCGACCGCGGCTTGAGGCTTTCCCGGCTACCGGCCCAGAACCGTTCACGAAAGGCGGTGAAAAGTCTCCGGGCTCGGTTCAACGACAGCCTTGAAGTCATGAGTGCTGGTGACAACGGGCAGCCCGGCGCGGAGCCTGCCATCGAGGCCCGCGGCCGGCGGCCGCGCCGCGGACGGATCGATGCGCGGAACGCCTCCATGGCCGTGGCCGGTGAGTCCGAACCCGGAGAGCCCACCGCAGCCCCCGACGAACTGAGGGAGATGACCACGTGATTCCCGATTCAACTCCCGCCCCGCCTTCCTGGCGGGAACTGCTGAGCCCCGAACATCTCGGAGCTGCGATCGTGCTGGCGGGCGGCGTGCTCGTCGGTGCGGTCAATATCTATCTGGCCTCGAGTCTGCTGCCGACCGCGGTGGCCGACATCGGCGGCGCCGGCTTCTACGCGTGGAACATGACGATTTACCTCGTCGCCATGGTGATCGCGACGATGCTGGTCAGTCGGCTCCTGGCCCGTTGGGGGAACGTCGGCGCCTACCGCCTCGGCTTCGCCGTGTTCCTGGTGGGCTCGCTGGCCTGTGCGGCCAGCCCGGCGATGCCGGTACTGCTGGCCGGCCGCGGCGTCCAGGGATTCGGGGCGGGGGTGCTGTCCGGGCTGGGGTTCGCCGTCATCCGCTCGGCCCTGCCGCGCCGGCTGTGGACCCGCGGCAACGCCCTGATGTCGGCGATGTACGGCGTCGGCAACTTCGTCGGCCCGGCGCTCGGCGGCCTGTTCGCCCAGTTCGGCTCGTGGCGCCTGGCGTTCGTGGCGATGGCGGTGATCGCGGCGGCGTGCTGCGCGGTCGTGCCTCGGGTGCTGCCGCGCGGCGAACGCAGCGACGCGCGGGCGCCGGTCCCGGCCGTGTCGCTGCTGCTGGTCACGGTGGCCACTGCGGCTGTCAGCCTGGCGGGAGTGCTGCCCGGCACCATGGCGATGGCGGGCGGCATCGTGGTGGCACTGCTGCTGGTGGCCGTCTTCGTCGCCTACGAGCGGCGCAGCGAGCTACGGGTCTTCCCGCGCACGACCTACCAGGCCGGCTCACCACTGAAATGGATCTACCTGACGCTCGGGCTACTGGTCTTCGGCGTAGCGGTCGAGTCGTTCGTCCCGCTGTTCGGCCAGCAGCTGGGCGGGCTGCCCCCGCTCGCGGCCGGCCTGTTCGGGGCGGCCATCTCGCTCGGCTGGTCATTGACCCAGCTCGGCAGCTCATCGGCCACCAGGGAGCGCACAGTACGCCGTTTGCGCATCATCGGCCCGCTGCTCCTGGCGTCCGGATTCCTCCTCCAGGGACTGCTGCAGCGCGAGGACACGCCGACCTGGCTGGTACTCATCTGGGTACCGGTGTTGTTCATCGCAGGTTCCGGCATCGGCCTGGCCTACCCGCACCTGTCCGTGGCCGCCATGTCCAGCACCCAGGATCCAGAGGAAGGACGCAGGGCCGCCGCGGCGATCGCCACCGTGACGAGCCTGTCGATCGCGTTCGGCACAGCCGTGGCCGGAGTCCTGGTCAACCTCGGCGACCCGTCGATGCTCGACTCGGCACAGTACGTACTGTTCGGATTCGCGATCATCTGCGCGATCGGCGCCATCACCGCACGCGCGGCGAACCGTTCAAGCCGCCCGGAGCCCGCCGAGCCGGCCGACCACACTCCGCTCCAACAGGGCTCGTGACTCGCGATCCACCGACACGACGTCCACCCCTCGGGGCTGAAATGCCCGGCTCGGGCTTTCGATCGCCTGTTCGCCACGTGCCCGAGATCACCCAATGACCGCATTCGATACGAGGAGATGCCATGGCTGACGCCCTGCCAGAGATGCCGACGTTTCCGATGACCCGCGCGACGGGGTGTCCCTTCGACCCGTCGCCGGAGTTGAGCCGACGACTCGAAGACGCGCCGGTTTCACGAGTGAGGCTGTGGGATGGCAGCACTCCGTGGATGGTGACCCGCTATGCGGATGTGCGTGCGCTGCTCGCTGATCCGCGTGTCAGCGTCGACGTGGCGCAACCCGGCTTCCCGCACACCAACGCGGTGAGCAAGGCACGCGACGCACACATGAAGACGCTGATGCAGATGGATGCGCCGGAGCACATCGCCCAGCGACGGCTACTGACCTCGGACTTCATGATCAGAAGGATGGAGGCGTTGCGGCCCCGGATCCAACGGATCGTCGATGACCTCATCGATGAGATGCTCGCCGGCCCGAATCCGGTAGACCTGGTGGAGGCATTCGCGCTGCCGGTTCCCTCACTGGTGATCTGCGAACTGCTGGGCGCACCCTATACCGCCCGCGACCTCTTCCACCGAGTGTCCCGCACGCTCGTCATGGACGAACCCGACCCTGAACAGGCCATGGCCGCCAGCGAGGAACTGAATGTCTACCTGGAGGAGTTGGTGGACAAGAAGAATGCCGAGCCGGGCGACGACGTGTTCAGCAGGCTGGCCGTCGAGCAGTACCGGACCGGCGCGATGACCCGGCGTGAGATCGCCACGGCCGGTCAACTCCTTCTGGTGGCCGGGCACGACACCACCGCGACCATGATCGCGCTGGGCACGACCGCGCTGCTGGCGCACCCGGACCAGTTGAGCGCGGTCCGCGACGCCGGCGACCCCGCACTGGTGGCCAACGCCGCCGAAGAGCTCCTGCGCTACCTCTCCATCACCCATACCGAAGCCCGCCGCGTCGCGCGGGAAGATCTCGAGATCGGCGGCCAGCTCATCCGCAAAGGCGAAGGCATCATCGTGGTGAAAAGCATCGCCAACCGGGACCCCTCGGTCTTCCCCGACCCCGACACCCTCGATGTCCACCGCAAGGCCCGCCACCATGTCGCCTTTGGTTTCGGCGCCCACCAGTGTCTGGGCCAGCCACTCGCCCGAGTGGAACTGCAAGTCGTCTACGGCACCCTGTATCGACGCATCCCCACACTGGCCCTGGCCGTACCGCTGGAACAGCTGACGTTCAAGGAGAACGCGGTCTTCTACGGGGTGCGCGAACTGCCCGTTACCTGGTAAATCACACAAGGAGAAACGCATGAAGATCACCATCGACCAAGACGCCTGCATCGGCTCGGGGCAATGCGTACTCAGCTCACCTGAGGTGTTCGACCAGCGCGACGCCGACGGCATCGTCGTGCTCCTGCAAGACAGCCCGGAACCCGGGCTACAGGAGGACGTCCGGGAGGCCGTCCGCATCTGTCCGGCCCTGGCGATCACGCTGACCCCGTCGTGAACCAGCCATCTCGAATCGTTGTCGTGGGTGCTTCGGCGGCGGGTCTGACCGCCGCCGAAACCCTGCGCCGGAAAGGATTCACCGGCGCATTGACCATGGTCGGTGAGGAGCCGCGACTGCCCTACGATCGGCCGCCGCTGTCCAAACAAATCCTGCGCGGCAGGTGGGAACCCGACCGTGTGGCGCTGCGGCGCCACGACGCCCTCACCACGCTGGGCGCGGACTGGCTACTGGGCATCGCCGCCACCACCCTCGACACCGACGTGCGCAAACTCACCCCCTCGAACGGCAGCGTGCTTGCTTATGACGGGCTGGTGATCGCCACGGGAGTCACCCCCCGAGCGCTGCCCGCGGGACACGAACTCGGCGGTGTGCACCTGCTGCGCACCATCGATGATGCCCTCGCCGCCACCTCAGCTCCTGGGATGTCTTTGCACTTCGTCGGGCCGACCCGAGTGGAGGGCCTCGAAGCGCGTCGCGGGCATGGGTGTCGACTCGCTGGCCGTCCTGGTGCTGTACGCCCTGGGTGTGGAGGGCCTGTTCGCCATCGCCACCACCTGAACCTGTCGGCGCCCGCCTGGACATCCTTGGTCACGTGCTGTCGGCGGAGAGCGTCTTCATGGTGACGTAGCTGGTCACCGCGGCCACGCTGGGCAGGTTGGCCAAGCGGTTGACGTGGAAGTCCTCGTAGGCGGCCAGGTCGGCGACCTCGACCTGGAGCAGGTAGTCGTAGTTGCCGGTGACGTGGTGGCAATGCACCACTTCGGACAGTCGGACGACCGCGCGCTCGAACGCGACCACATCCGTGCGGGCGTGCCGCATCAGCCGGACACCAGCGAACACCCGCAGGCTGCGGCCGACCGCGGCGGGATCGATCAGCGCCCGGTAACCGCGGATCACCCCGGTCTCCTCCAGTCGGCGCACGCGCCGGAGGCAGGGAGACGGTGACAGGCCGACCCGGGCGGCGAGTTCCGCGTTGCTGATCCGACCGTACTTCTCGAGCACGGCCAGTATCGACCGGTCCACGTCATCCACGTGAGCAGATTATTGCCCAACTGCCGCGCTTACCACATCGGATGGCCGATCCGAGGCGCTACTTGCTGCCAAAGTTGCCGGGATCGGCCCCGAGGGGGCATATCGGTCGGCCACGCTTGTGACATCACGTCAGGTGGTCCATCGGAAGGGGAACAACCATGTCGGGCAGCAGCACAGTTGCCGTTCACGCCGACCGCGACGTCCATCCCAGTCGCGCAGTGGCCCGGCCCATCTACCAGACGGCGACATTCTGGGCCGAGGACGCGGAGCAGTTCGCACAGGCCGCCGTCGAACGGCGGGGCCAGGATTTCTACACCCGCTACGGCAACCCGAACCACGCGCAAGTCGCGGCGGTGGTCGCGGAACTGGAGCACACCGAGGCGGCAATGGTCACCGCGTCCGGGATGGCCGCGCTCACCACCGCCGTACTGGCCCTGGTGTCCGCCGGCGACCACGTGATCGGGCAGAAGTCGACCTATGGGGGCACGGCGTCGGTGTTGCTGAACCTGCTGCCGCGGCTGGGCGTGTCGGTCACGCAAGTGGACCAGACCGACCCGGCGGCGTTCGACAAGGCATTGACCCCGCAGACCCGCCTGATCCTGGTGGAAACGCCGAGCAATCCGCTGTTGCAGATCACCGACCTGCGCGCCGTCGCGGATCTAGCCCGCGCGCACGACGTGCTGACCATGGCGGACAACACCTTCGCCACTCCGGTGAACCAGCGGCCGGTGGAGTTCGGCATCGATCTGGTCTGGCACAGCGCGACCAAGTACCTCAACGGCCATTCCGACGTGTCCGCCGGGGTGCTGGCCGGCTCGGCAGAGATCCTGGACCGGATCTGGGATGTCGCCCTGCTCACCGGCGCCACGCTCGGCCCGTTCGACGCGTGGTTGCTGTTGCGTGGCATGCGCACCTTGCCGCTGCGCATGCCACGGCACAACGCCAACGGCCAGGCGCTCGCGGAGGCGCTGCAGGACCATCCGGCCGTAGCTCGGGTGCACTATCCCGGCCTGGCCACGCACCCGCAGCACTCGTTGGCGGCAAGCCAGATGAGCGGTTTCGGAGGAGTGCTCGGAATCGAACTGGCCGGCGGTTTCGAGGCGGCCGACGCGTTCCTCGGCCGGCTGCACTACGCCCGTCGGTCGGCCAGTCTCGGCGGTGTGGAGTCGCTGGCCGTGCATCCGGCGGCCATGTGGCGGGGCATGCTCAGCGAAGAACAGATTGCCGCGTCAGGGGTTCCGCTTGGCCTGGTCCGGTTGGCCGCGGGCACGGAGGACCCGGCCGACCTGGTTGCCGACGTGCTCGCCGCAGCCGACGCGGTGGTCGCCACAACGGCGAACTACTGACCGCTCGGCGGCACTGGGCTCCCGCCACAACTTGATGTTGGACAATCCGAAGGCGTTCGTGGAGGCGCTTACCCAATGAGGACCCTGATTACCGGCGGCACCGTGGTCAGCATGAACGCGGCTGTCGGCGATTTCGACCGCGGCGACGTGCTGATCGAAGACGGCGTGATCGTCGAGGTGGCCGAGCGGATCAACGCGCCGGACGCGGCGGTGATCGGCGCGACCGACCGGATCGTGCTGCCCGGCTTCGTCGACACCCACCGGCACACCTGGCAGACCGCGTTCCGTGGCGTCGGCGCGGACTGGACGTTCGCCGACTACGTGGTGGCGGTGCACGGCACGTTGAAGCCCCACTACCGGCCTGAGGACGTCTATCTGGGCAACCTGCTGGGCCGGCTGGAGGCGCTGTACTCCGGCGTGACGACGATGCTGGACTGGTTCCACGCCGCGCAGAGCCCCGAACACGCGGACGCCGCCCTCGCCGGCCTGCGAGCCGTGCCAGGACGGTCGATCTTCTGCTATGGCGCGGGGTACCGCACCGATGACCAGATCGACGCCGAGGTCCGCCGCGTCCGGTCCGACGTTCCGGAGGACGGCCTGGTCACCATGGCCTTGGGGCTGCGCGGTCCGGGTGATGCCACCATGGACATGGTCGCCGCAGACCTGAAGCTGGCAGCCGATCTCGGACTGCGAACCAGTGTGCACGTCGACGGCCTGACGGGCGGCCACCCGATCGCCGAACTCCGCGAGCACGGTCTGCTTTTCGACACCACGACCTTCGTGCACGCCAACGGGATCAGCGACGACGAACTGCGGATGCTCGCCGACGCCGGCAGTTCGGTGTCGATCAGCCCGGACGTCGAGCTGAAGATGGGCTTCGGCTGGCCGATGACCGGACGCATGCTGGCGGCCGGCCTGCGCCCGACGTTGTCCATCGACGACTGCCCTTCGGTCGGCGGCGACATGTTCGCCACCATGCGCACCGCCTACGCCGTGCAGCGCGGCCTCGACGGCGGCCTGAACTCCCGGGACCTGCTGAAGTTCGCCACCGTCGACGGCGCCCGGGCGTGCGGACTCGCCGCCAGAACGGGTAGCCTCACGCCCGGCAAGGACGCCGACATCATCCTGCTGCGCGCCGACGACCCCACCGTGTTCCCGGTCACCGACCCCGCCGGCACCATCGTCGCCGCCGGCCATCCCGGCCTGGTCGACACGGTTCTGGTGGCCGGCCGCGTGGTCAAGCGCGACGGGCAGCTGGTGGGCGTGGACCTGTCGGCATTGCAGACCAGGCTACTGGAATCGCGCAACCGGATCGCGACCGCCGCCGGCATCTCGCTCGACGGAACCTGGCGACCCCGCACGGAATCGGAGTAACCGCACCTGGGGGAAGAGCTCGCCCGGCGCGGCAATTATTGGCGGCCGAGGAGGTTGTCGGCGACGTTGCGGAGGTGCGCGCGCATGGCGTCGTGGGCCCGCTAAGGGTCGCGGTCTCCGCCCTCAGATCGATAAGTCCGACTTGTGTTCTAACTTGCTCCGCACAGCGGCGCTCTTTGGATCAGCCCACTTGAAAGCGGCCTAGTGCGACGTTCCTTACCGGAAGTACAGATCCCCCCAGCCTTGGCGTCAGGAAGGCAGGCCCGATGGTCTCGGTTTCCCTGCAGCGCGTTCACAACCTCCGTTGAGAAACGGAGCACTAAATCCTGGACCGGCTGGCCGGTGAGGGGGCGAGCAACTGCAATCGTTGCGCGATTGTTTGCCAACGCCCTGATCGAGCTGGGCCAACGGCGGCGTCCTGGTGCTCGGCGCAACGCGGCATGGGTAAGCGTTTGAGGTACGGCGGGTTGGTCAAGTCGATTCCCGAGGCCTGGGTGAGGCTGCGAGTTGATTGCCGAGATGGCTTCGGTGGTACAGGACGTGCCGTCCGTCGCGGGTCCGGGTGACCAGGCCGGTGGCGTGCAGCACGCGCAGGTGCTGAGAGACGGCGCTGGGGGTCACCTTCAGGCGGCGGGCGAGTTCCACCGTCGGCTGTGGCTCGCCGAGGAGGTCGAGCAGCGCGGCTCGGGGCGCGCCGAGCAGCGCAACCAAGGCGGTGGCATCCGGGGTCGGCGCCGGAGCCCACAAGGTGGCCACCCCGCGGCTGGGATAGGTCAGGCGGGGCGGTTCCTCGGGGTGAACCGGTGGGGCGGGTTTGTGAGCGAACACCGACGGCATGAGCAGCAGTCCCCGCCCGGACGCCGCCACGTGGTGGCGTCCGATCATCTGGTTGATGAACAGTACCCCGTCGTGCCAGCGCAGGTTCGGGTGCATGTCGGCGAACAGCAGGCGCGCGCCGCCCACGGCCAGCTGGCGCGCCCGGTAGGTCATGTCGGCCTCCAGTACCAGCCGTATCTGCGGCCACAGCGGCTCGATCGTCAGCCGCCAGTAGCGTTGCAGCACGTCGCAGGCCGCGCCACGGAACCTGATGGCTGCGTCGTCGTCAGGAACGGGCTCGGGGACGAGTGCGGCCTGCAGATCCCTGCGGACGACCTCGGGAGGTGTCCGCCGTGCCGCCGACAGCTGTTCCTCGAACGTGGGGGCGAAGGTCGCAGGCGGCGGCGTCAGGAAGTCCGGCAGGGCCAGCCTCCTCCCGACCAGGGACGTCAGCAGGCGAGTGTCATGAGGATCGAGACAGGCGAGCGCGGACCTGCGCCACGGCAGGTGCAGTGCGTACAGGCCGGGCTCGCGCAGCACGCGCAGGCTGAGCACCGTCTCGTCCAAGGGGGCCAGGGCGAAGCGGGTGTCCGCGAGGTCCTCGACACCGAGTCCGAAGCTGATCATTAAGCCTGACGCTACATCATTTGGCCGCCGGGCTTGAATGGCGTGGACTTCACGACGTGATACATACGGCTTCAACCTCTGCCAACAGGACAGCGATCGTGACCGGGGCGGCCCGCGGCATCGGCGCCGCGGTGGCCAAGCGGCTGGCGCGGGACGGCCTGGCGGTGGCGGTCATCGACCTGGACGAGGCGGACTGCGCCGGAACCGTCGAGGCGATCAGGGGCGAGGGCGGGACGGCTCTGGCGATGGCGGCCGATGTCGCCGACGAGGGCCTGGTCGGCGATGCCGTCGCGAGGGTCGTCGCCGAGTTGGGGCCGCCGACGGTGCTGGTCAACAACGCCGGCGTAGGCCCGCGCGCCGATCTGGTGAAGATGACCACCGAGCAGTGGGACATGGTCTTGGGGGTCAATCTGCGCGGCCCGTTCTTTCTCACCCGCGCTGTCGCCCCGTACATGATCGAGGCCGGGTGGGGGCGCATCGTCACCATGTCGAGCATCTCCGCGGTGGGAGACGCCGCCAGGGTCGACTACGCCAGCGCGAAGGCGGGGCTGATCGGTTTCACCAAGTCGCTGGCCCTGCAACTCGGCCGGCACGGCGTCACCGCCAACGCCATCGCGCCGGGCTTCGTCGTGAGCGACATGACCAGGGCCTCGGCCCGACGGCTCGGCCTGGAGTTCGAGGAGTTCCAGCGCAGGGCCGCGCAGTCCATTCCCGCGGGCCGGGTCGGACAGCCAGAAGACATCGCGCATACCGCTTCCTACCTGGTCAGCCCGGAGGCGGGGTTCGTCTCGGGACAGGTCATCTACGTCGCTGGCGGACCGGTGGACTGAACTGCGCGCGGCAACGTCGCCGCTGCTCGCGGCCCCGATGCCCGCTGGAGTCGTGGGCTCGTGCCGTGATCGCCGCTGGCGTTCTTCCCAATGCCGCGTCATGCAGTCGGGCACAACGAACGGAAGGAGAAGACGGAGTCCTTCTGCCTCGGTGCGGAACACCACATCACGGCAGGTCAGGGGCAGGTGCATTGCATTCTGCTCCATTACTACCGGGACCCCTGGCGTGAACTTGAGGTCCAGTGCCGCGTTTGTCGGAGACACGTAAACGAACTGGCGGTGCGGGAATCGGGGGAGCAGGTGACGGCTGCCCCCATGCCCATGGCCCGGCCCGCTGATGGGCCGGGCGGCGGCTCGATGTCGGCGCGGCCGGTGAAGAACGCCCCGGCCAGGACATGCTGAACCAATCTGATGTTCCTATGGCTTTTCGAGCGGCTGCTTGCCAGTCGTTCGGCCTGGTCAAGACCTTGAACAGCGCGCGGACGAGGTGGCTCTCGCGACGGCTGATGATCTTTTTTTTCCTGGACTTGCCGTCGCTGGTACAGCGTAGACGTGTGCCCTGGGCGCCAGGCCGGGGCATGCCTGGCGGATCAGGTCTCCAGATGGGCGTCGAAGATCTCGACCTTCGTGGTCGGTACCTGGCGGCGACGGGTCAGACTGCGCAGCGAACCTGGCGTTCTGCTCAGGGGCGGCGAGCTCGGCGCTGAGACGTGGCCGGGCGCAGGCCTGCATCAGCGCATCGGCGGCCCTAGCGAAGTCCAGCGAGCGTGGTGAACAGCGGGCTTTTCAATTCATTGTGCGGGCTCAGCGGGCTTTGACCGCGCCGGCACGGGTGTCGGGTGCATGACACGGATGGCCCCCGCGAGCCTCCGACCGCCTTGGGGCCGCGGTCGCGCGTACATCAGCGCCTCCAACGCACCCGGAGCGCTTCATCGGTGGAAGTCTTTCCACCAGGTCTCGGCCGTGACGAACGTGTGCCGGACACTTGGGTGGGCGCCTCGTCGATCACACCACCCGCCATGTGATGCCGGTTCGCCTTCCCGGTGACCACAGCGCGGCCGGTACCCGTGATGCTCTCGGCGAGACCGTCCCGATGTTGCCGCCTCATCGGCGTTCTCCTCAGCCCGGGATCAGGGCTCAGGGAGGGCCGCCCATCGCGCGTTTCACCATCCTGGTCTACTTCCGTGACCCGGCCGGCCCGTAGCGGTGAGACTCGAACGAGCATCAACGGCCTGCTCAGCCGATACTTCCCCAAGAGCGCCGACCTGTTCCGACACACCCGTGAAGCCTGATGCCGAGTTCAGCCGCCCACGCCGGACGCTCGGCTGGGAAATCCCAGCCGAGCGTCCGATCAAAGTACTCGCGGCTTGATCAACCGATTACGTGCTGCAACGAGCTCTCGAATCCGCCGAGTAGCCGACGGCTTTCCCTGCCGCTCAGTCGCGCGGGTCCCAGCCGTCGGTGTCCACGTCCAGGTCGAGTTCGTCGGCGATGTCACTCCAGTGGGCGAACTTGAAGTTCGTGTTCTCGCGGTCGGGCGTGGTCGGCGTGTTGGCGCCGTCGTGTGAGATGAACAGACCTTCGTCGAAGTCGCCCAGCGGGACGTTCAGCACGGTCGAGCCGTCGCTGTGCTCGACGCCGTCGATGCCGTTGTGCGATCCGATCTGGAACTGGCCCAGGTAGGCGTTGGATCCTTCCCTGCGGTAGGCGGCGAAGGTGTTGTCGCCCTGGCTGGAGGCCAGCAGGTAGCCCTTGCCATTCTCTCGGTAGTAGATCGTGAGACCTTCGGCGTCCGCTGTCAGACGCTGGCCGCCGTAGCCCGGGTCCGTACCGGGCGTGCACTCCTCCGTTGCCGGGTCGTAGGTGGCGGGCACGCCGTACTCGCGAACCTTGTCCATCAGCACAGGTGTTCCGGTGAGGTCCGCGCGCATCCGCCAGATGCCGACGTCCTCCTGGGCCGCGTAGAGGACGTCCTTCTCCTGGTCCACGACCATGCCCTCGACCTGCGGCTCCCGGCCCGGCTCGTCGCAGGGGGTCCAGCTCTGGCCGTTCGGCAGGGTGAACGACGCGGGCAGGTTCAGTGTCCTGACGAGCTGATAACCGACCTTGCCGTTCGGCTTGGGAAGAAGCTTGACCAGGCCGATCGAGGTCCTGTGCCGGCGGCTGACCAGCGCGTAGGTGCCGGTGGAGTCCTTCCAGGTGGCCAGGCCGTACGAGGTCTCGGCGTCGTTGACCTGCTCCTGGGTGGTGTTGAACACGAACGGCGCAGCCGGGTCGGTCACGTCGGTGAGCTGGCCGTTCGCGATGGCATAGATCCGCAGCTGGTCCCGGCCACGGTCGGAGACGACCGCGAGATCCCGCCCACCGAAACCGTAGGTGACGTCGACGTTGTTGAACCGTCCGACTTCGTCGTCAGGCCCCGGGGCCGCGGGCGCGGGGAGGTGCTGGAGCTGCTGCCCGTCGAGGTTGTAGACGAAGAGCCCGCCCTCCTTGGCCGTGCCGATCACCAGGCTCTTGCCGGACTTGGACGGGTGGACCCAGATCGCCGGGTCATCACCGTTGGCGTTGCCGCCCGCCTCGTCGTCGAACAGGGCAGGGGTCTCCACCTGGGGGTCCACCAACGGAACGCTATGGCTGGTTGCGGGTATCGCCAACCCTCCTACCAGCGAGAACGTCAGGGCTGCCAGGAATAGCCTGGACAGAAGACGCATTGCGCCTCCTCGTTTTGGGGGGATAAGGTTCTACAAGAACGTAACGACGAATTCACCATAAATCAATAGGACGTAGTTATGTCAGGACATACGGATGATCTATAGATCATGGAGTGTCCGCCGTCAGGCATGGATGAGCCGGTGGAGCACTGGACTGCGCTCAGCGACAAGGCCCGGCCTGTTGTTTTGAGTCGAAGCGGAGATCGGCGGCGCGCTTGGAGTTGGCTGTGTAGCCGTGCACGTTGCCGTGGCCCTGGATGACATCTGGTCGGTGCCGCAGCGGCGGTGCAGCGGCCGGCGAACCAGCTGGACGTGACCTGCAGCAGGGGTTCCGGGAGTCGACGCGGGCGGATGAGGACGTGCTGGCCGAGTGGCTCGCGGACAAGATCTGTCCGATGGTGTTCACCGACGAGGGCCCCGACCTGCTCGGCCGCCGCCTGCGCGACATCGACGTGAAACAGGGCCACCTCTACGGTCTGCTGCATCGCGGCCGCGGCCTGCTGCTGGACCGCACCGAACGCCTGACCGCCGGCGGCTGGTCAGAGCGGGTCGATTACCTCGCGGATCCCACTGCGGAACTGGATGTCCCGTGCGTCCTGCTACGCCCCGACGGCCACGTCGCCTGGATCGGCGACGATCA
>NZ_JBSFWD010000086.1:0-25031 GCF_053592655.1 Streptosporangium sp. NPDC002607 | reverse complement strand
TCGCGCCCGCACGGCCTCCAGTTCTTGAGGGGTCATCTTCCCTCACCCCCAAAGCAGGTGACATACCGTCTCCTACCCGAGGTAACCAAGTCCTACTAGTGCTGCGTTCCTTTTTGAGCAGGTCGAGGGATGGTTCCAGGCCGCCCGCATCGATCCGGCCACAGCCCGCCAGATCTTCGGCCTCCTCACCCGCTACAGCCGGACCTGGGAGGCCTACGACCGCGAACGCGACTTCATGATCCGCCACGGTATACCCGCTGCCTTCCTCCCCGGCCCCGAGCCTGGCCGCTTCAGTCCCGCGAATGCTGTCCGATAGCGGCTCCCCCACCAGAACGCCACCGGCTCGAATCCTTCGGCTGTCTCGCCTCTGGCGCGGCGATCTTTAACGGCGTTCCAGTCATGGAGCCCAGGGCAGCCGTACCGCTTCGATCTCGGAGTCTTTCAGAAGCACGTCGATGAGCGAGGCGGGCCCGGCCACCTTGGTGGCCCACAGGTCGTAGTCGGTGCAGATGATCCATGAATGGTCCTCGGCCCAGAGGTTGGACGGGCTGAAGCCGACCTCGGGGTTGTCGTACAAGATCTCGGCATCGCCGAGGCGACCCGCACGCACATGGAGGTTGTCGAAATCGGTGGTCCCGAGCATCAGGGGGCTGTAGTAGGCCAGGCAGCGGGTGTCCGCGCCCGCAGGGCTATGGGCACGGAGCAGGCCGATCAGATGGTTCCAGGTCTCGCGGTCCATGCTGCCCTCGGTCGGCGGAGCGATCGAGATGGGCCAGCTGCCGTTGACAGGGACGGAGGGGAAGCAGCGGTAACAAGGCAGGAGACCTTCGGGGACTACCGGATCGCCGCTGCGTTGCGCAAGGTCGGCCCAGCGCAGCCGTTTCCAGCCGGGGCCGGGGTGCTCGGCGCGGCCGAGGCCGCCTCCGATGACGGTTCCCACGGTGTTCATGTCGAGGCCACCGACGATCTCGGGGGGCACGCTTCCGTCCGCGATCGCGGCGCGGTGAACGTCGTCATAGGAGATATCGGTAGGGGCCTGATCATGCTCGTACATAGCGTTCAGTACCCAGGCTGCGTCCGGGAGCGGAGGCGGCATGAAGCCGGTGAGGCCGTCGCCGACAAGTTCTCGCAGCCAGTCGGTGGCACTGGAGGGCGCGACCGGCCACCGGGCTGAAAGCGAGGTCGATGGCTGGGGCATCTGACTATTCTCTCAGGTCGGGAGATATCAGTCGCAGGTCACATCCAGCGAAGTGGTGTACGTAAGCCGATGGGTTTCTGGATGAGTTTGGGCGTTCAGTGCGTAACAGGGCCTGAGGAGGTCAGGTAGGGATGTTCCGCATTCAACCACCTGCGGTCCAGCCGCACTCCTGTAGCCAACTCGATGCCCGTCAAGAAGCCCGCCCGCCAGTCCCAGTTGTCGTCTCTCCCGGTCCAGGCGGTGTCCTCGTAGTCGAGGAAGAAGCCGCTGATCGCCGTCAATTCCGGCCACCATGCCAGGTTCGGGTGGTCCTCAGGGCGTCCAGGGAACAGTCCGTCGATCGACAGGAGGACCTCGCCGTCGACGGCGAGGGACAGGTAGTTCACGGAGTTGACGTTCCACCAGGCGTTGTAGACGCGGGCATTTGTGCTCAGGGGCCGAGTCACTGCCGGAGGCACCCCGAGATAGTCGAGTCCGTACAAGACGATCGCTGACCCGGCCCGGTCCACCGCCACCGGAGGCGGATTCAGGCGGTAGTCGGGAAGGTCGACGACGTCAAGGCTGGCCGCTTCGTGGACCTCGTGCCCGGTGCCCCCGCTCAATCGGGTACCGATGTCTTCCACGGTGAGAGGCGCCGCGCCGACGTTGGGAACGACGACCGTCCAGCACAACGCCACATCCAGTGCAGGTGGCACGGGCTCGCCGACAAGCCGCCGATAGTGCTTGTACACCTCATCGGCTGCGGGCCGTCCGTCATCCACGTGATGGTCTCTTTCGTCATTGTCGAGTGGGTCGAGGAAGATCTTCGTGGAGGGCGGGGCAGCGTGACCGCCTGTGCCGATCCTGGGACTGGGCTGGCTCTTGCGCCGCGCAGGCCGACGGGAAGACCGCTGCTTTCGCAGGCGGGAGCCGGATGTCGCTCACGGACCGTGTGAGCCGGCGGTCGGCACGCGTTTCCGATCCTGATCTGCAGGACTAGGGACCTGCTATGCCGAGGCGGCGCGCAGCATCGCGGCGACGGCCGCCGCGTGATCGCGGTCAGCCATGACCTGATCCCCGTGGACCAGGGCGAAGTGGGTGCTGTAGGCGGCCCTCCTGGCATCGGGTGACAGGGCATGGCGCACCGCCACCGCCGCCTGCCAGCGAGGCCGGGCCGCCTCCCGCTCCTCCTCACCCGGGCGGTGATGCCACCTGCAGCTCGGGCAGGTCGGCATGCCGGTCGCGGTATCGATGGAGAAGATGTTGCGCCTGTCGCCCGGAGAGCGGTGCGGATCCGCGGACGGGCTCGTCATCCACTCGCCGGTGGCGCTGTCGATCGGATGGCCGGTCAGCTCCGACTCATAGCCGCGGATGAGCTCGGCGAGCGGGGAGTCGTGCCCGACCGGGGGCGTTTCGCCCCGCTCGGCCCGGGCGAGCGCCTCGGCGAGCACCGGGTGGCCGGCTACGCCTGCCAGCCCGCACTGGCGGCGGGCCTCGGCGATCGCGGCCCGCCGCTGGAGGTTAGGGGAGGCGCCGTCAATGGCCTCGGCGAGCCTGCGGTCGACGGCCCGCAGGGCGTGCCGGGCGAGCGGGTCGCCTTCCGGGGGGTCGCCGGGAACCGGGTCGGTGATGACTCCGCCCAGCAGCGGCCCGTCCAGCAGCGCGGGAGTGAACAGCACCCCGCAGATACGACTGGCCAGGGCGAGGGCGGCAGGAATGGAGCCAGGCAGGTACTGAAACTCCTCGTCCGGTTCGGGCTTCAGGCCCAGCTCGCGCATGTCCTCGTTGAGAGCGTCGGGGTGGCTGCCCCAGCGCTCCTGCGGTGTCTGCGGGCGAAAGGCCGTCCGGATCCGGCCGTCTACGGCATGTTCGAAGTCATGCGAGGACGCGTAGTTGTGGCGCATGACGGAGACGGCTTCACCGCCGTTGCGGGTCAACTCGCGCAGGGTCTCGGGCCGGGTCCCCTCCCAGCCGCTGTACTCGAAGGCGATTGTCCAATCGCCGGACCGGGTCGCCAGCACCATGTCGCAGCAGCCCTCGGTCTCCTCGATGCGTTCCATGAGCTCCTCGTCGTCCACCGCACGGATGTTGTCGTCGGCTACGCCGAACCGCCGGAGCGTCTCGCGCTCATCCAGGTCGTGAACGAAGGTGACGGTGTAGATCTCTTCCTGCCAGTCGTCCTCCCACGCGTAATCCGCGGGCATGATCTTGCGCATCGGTCCCCTCAGGCTTTCTCCATCATGATCGCGGCGAGTATGGCAGGCGGGTCCGACATCCCCGACGGTAGGAAGGATCGGCTCGTCGCACGTCCGGCCCAGGAGTTCCAGCTCGGCTCCGGGACGACGGACGAGCTGCAGATGGGGGGCAGCCCACTTAAGCTCAAAATCCACATTGAGTTGATCTTGAAAGGTTGATCCGGCAGATTTTTGGCGTTCTGATCTGTTTCGCCGCTGTGTGCGTGTTCGCATCACTATGGTGTGTATCGTCCGTTAGGTCGGGCTGCCAGGGGGCGTGTGCGGTGACGTCGGTGGAGCGGACCGCTTATCGGATGTTCCCGCGGTTGATGACGACGCGTGTTGCGGGAGGTTCACCCGCCGGTGTGGCGGCGTGTCCACGTGCCGTCGATGGCGACTTTGGCCGACTTGCACGAGGTGATGCAGGTCGCGATGGGCTGGGAGCGGCACCACCTGCACGTGTTCTCCGACGGAGATCGGCAGTACGGCGACAACGCCCGTGACGAGACGGCGGTGACGATGGCCGGTCTCATCCCGAAGGCCGGGGACTGGCTCGGCTATCGCTACGACTTCGGCGACATGTGGGATCACGACATCGAGGTGGAGAAGGTCCACCAGGCCGCGGCCAAGGCCACCTACCCCCGGTGCTTGGCGGCGGGCGCGCCTGCCCCCAGAAGACAGCGGTGGTCCGGAGGGTTACGCCGGAAACGTGTCATGGCACTGCCATTAGGTGGCAGGGCAGGAGGTTCCCTTGGCGGGGACCTTGCCGTTCACCACGTAGTCCTCGACGACGCCGGTGATGCAGGGACCACCGGCCGGGTAAGCGCCGTGCAGATCGCCTCCGTAGGTGACCAGCACGCCGTTGGTGAGCTGCCTGGTCAGGCTCGCCGCCTCCTTGGTCGGTGCGGCCGTGTCCTTCTCCGAGCTGATCACCACGATCGGGGCCGGGCCGGTGTGCCTGACCGTGCGGCCTTCGGGGTCGACGGGCACCGGCCACTGCGCGCATGAGGGGAGCAGGAAGGCGGTCGTCGGGCTGAGCTGGCCGAAGATCGGGGAGATACGGGTCAGCTTGGCCTCGATCCAGGGCAGGTCCCGTATGGCGGGCCGTTCGCGGTCACGGCAGTAGACCCCGCTGCCGTACGGGGCCGAGCCGAAGATCCCGAAGGGGCTGTAGGTGTCGCCTTGGCGACCGGTCATCGCGTCGGCGAGCTCCAGCAGGGGACCACCGTCGCCCTTGATCGCCTTGGCGAACCTGGCTTCCAGCTCCTGCCAGTACGCCTCGCCGACGCTCGCTGCATGCAGGGTGGCGATCGCCAGGCTGGCGCCGAGACGGCGGTCGCCGACCTCGAGCGGCTTGCGCTTGAGCCGCTCGACCAGTCCCTCGACGGCGCTGTCGACCTCCTTGGTGTCCTTGCCCAGGTCACAGCCCTTCTTGACGCACCCGGCCAGGAACCTCTCGTAGAAGAGCTGGTAGGTGCGGGTGAGCTGCGTTACCACCTCGAGCACCGACTGCCGGGGGTTGAGCCCGGCGTCCAGCACCATCCGGCCGACCCGCTGGGGATGCAGGGTGGCGTAGACGCCGCCGAGGACGCTGCCGAGGGACATCCCGTAGTAGTTGAGCTTGTTCTCGCCCAGCGCCGCACGCAGCCGGTCCATGTCCCTGGCCGTGTCGCCCATGCCCGCATGCGGCAGGATCCTGCCCGACTCCTTCTCGCAGGTGCGGATGAAGTCGGCGGTCGCCCGAAGGAACGCCTTACGGTCGGCGGGGTTCCCGACGCCCGGGTTGACGGCGAACAGGCGGTCGATCGAGGCGCCAGGGCCGCAGGTCACCGGAGAGGTAGCGCCCGAGCCGCGCGGATCGAAGCTGACCAGGTCGTACTGTTTGCGCAGGGCCGCGTACTTCTGGTGGCTCGCCGCCAGGTTGATGACGCCGCGGCCGCCACCGCCGAAGTTCATCACCAGCGAGCCGATCCGGGTGCCGGTGGCCTTCGCTCTGATCACCGCGACGTCGACGGTCCCGGCGCTCGGGTTGCCGTAGTCGAGCGGCACGGTCAGCTTGCCGCAATCCAGGCCCGCGGTGGACACGGGCAGTCCGGTACACGCCCCCAGGAGATCGCGGGTGCCGTGGCGGCCGTACCGGTGGTCGTGCCTGCGATGGCAGTGGTGGCCGGCAGGAGTCCCAGCGCGGCCACCACCGGCAGCACCAGGGACCTGGGTGATCGGAGGATCATGATCGCCTTCCGGGTTGAGGAATCTCTCCGCCGACCCTTCCAGCGGTGCTCCCGCGGCTCTTCCCCAATAGGGATGAAAACCACTCGCCGGGTGGCCCTACTCGCGACCGACGTCAAGATCAACCCTGTTAACGATGCCGGTCGTGTACGGCCGCCGTCGGCGCCGGAGTGCTACACCCTGATCGGCTGCGCGCCGATCGGTCCGCTCCGTGAGGCACTGCGGCATGTCGGCACCGATCGGGCATGGCTGGTTGCCGTTGTGCGGGATCAGGACTCGTTGACATCGACCTCTGCGGACATCTGCGCATCCTGCCGGAACTGGGATGGCCACCGGCGCAGCCACCCGGCGCGCAAGAGTTTCTGCTGACCGGTCACGACGAGGAACCGCTGGGCAGCTGCCGAGGCACTGCCGGGGTCTTCCGTGAGCGCCCGACTCCGCCTGTTCACCAGGTGACCCTTCTCGGCTGTCGGCCTGAGGCACCGTTGCGCGCCCTTCTGGAACGCCGATCCACCCGGCGACGTCATCTGCAGGCGGCAATCCATGCCGTCGACAGCACCGGCTTGGCCGTGTCGACGGGCAGGGCGGTGCTTGCCACCGTGACATGCTCACGCCCCTCCCCGCTGGGCGACGGACTCCTCGACATCGTCCTCGATGGCGGAATCGACGATCCGCTGCCCAGCGGTGCCCGCGAGATCTGGCAGTTGTGGCACACCGGCCGGCCCACCCGGCCAGGCCTGTGGGCTGGCTACGACCGGGCGCTGCGGCACGAATGGGCCGGCGCGGCCTTGCACCACCATCCCCACGGGCGGCCGGACCTGCCCGCCGGGCACACTTACCACCTGGACGGCCGGTTCGTCACCGACATCGAGGGCTTCTACTGCGCCCTCGGTGAGGCCATCAACGGCCCTGGAGGCTACTTCGGCTGGAACCTTGGCGCGCTCGACGACTGCCTACATGGCCGGTGGGGCGCCACGCCGCCGTTCCAGCTCATCTGGCACCACGCGGATGTGGTACGCCGACACCTCATCTCGGGCTACGACCGCCCGGCCCACGTCCAACGATCCTGGCGCCCCGCGATCACCCTGAACGACCTGCTCGATATCCTCGCCAAGGGCGGAGCCGATATCGACATGCGATGAATATTCAGCGTTACCTGGAGTCAGTCCAAACGCGGCACTTTCGTGGACCGCAGAAACATCAGTTTGATGGCCGCACCGCGCAGTCCGCCGCGCCTTGGCGGGGCAGCGCTGACCCGCAACTAAGAAATAACCTCCGAGTTCCCGAGCCCCTCTCCAGGACATCCAACCCCAGGACCAGGGCGTTTTCCGGGTAGAGCACGTCGATCTGGTGGTTGAAGGGATTTCGGGCTCGGTGAGGCTTCTCCCTCTTCGTTGAGGCTCTTGTAGCCATGGTGAAGGCGAGGAAGCGCGTGCCGCGCCCGGCCGAGGTGTCGCCCTGGCAGAGAACACCTGCTCACGCGGGGGTCGGCTCCTTACACCGGCTCAGGCGCCCCGGCCACTCGCCGAGCCCTGGGCATCGCCCGGTGCCGCTCCGGGACCGGCTGACCTTAGGCGGCCTTGGTTCCGGCGACCCCAAGGGTGCATAACCTCCCAAACCCCCCCAACGGCCCGATCTCGCCCCTTGGGCTCGCCGGAACTCTGGGCTTTCAGGGGCCTGAACAAACAACGGAACGATCAGTGGCGTTAGCGAGCCGACACGGACGGAGTTACCGCCAACCGTCGTTCGGATGTTGGTCGAGAGACCGGCATCGGATAGGTGCTGAGAATCGTGGCTACATCACTGATTTTGGGAGCCAGAATCGATCGTTTCCCGGACAAGATCAAGTATGCGGAGGCGACCTGTCTTACAGTAGTTCCACATCAGTCCTCCTCTGCCGGCACCCCGAAACGACGCAGTTGCTTTGCTTGTTCGGCTGGCCCCTGTCTGGCCAGCAAGCCGACCAGCCGGTGGGCGGCGTATGGGTTGCCGGTAGCAGCGCGGGTGCGAAGTTCCTCCACCTGCCCCTGCTCTGCCAGCAAATCGACCAGCCGGAAGGCGGCGCCTGTGTCGCCGCTGTCGACGCGAGCACGTAGTTCCTCCACTCGCCCCTGCTCTGCCAGCAGATCGGCCAGGCAGCCGGCGGCGTGTGTGTCGCCGGTGTCGGCGCGGGCGCGTAGTTCCTCTGTCCGCCCCTGCTTTGCCAACAGTCCGGACAGCTGACGGGCAGCGTGTGTGTCGCCGGTGTCGGCGCGGGTGCGTAGTTCCTCCACCTGCCCCTGCTCTGCCAGCAAATCGACCAGCCGGTGAGCGGCGTGTGTGGCGCCTTCGCCGCCGGCATCGGCGTGGGGGCGCAGGACCGTGATGGCCTCCTCCGCTCGCCCCCGCTTGATTAACAGACTGGCCAGCCGGTGGGCGGCGTACGTGTCGCCGGCATCGGCCCGGGCGCGTAATTCCTCTGTCTGTCCTTGCTCGACCAGCAGGCCGGACAGCCACTGGGCGGCAGGTAGGTCGCCGGTGTCGGCATGAGGGCGCAGGGCCGCGATGGCCTCCTCCGCTCGCCCCCGCTTGACCAGCAGGTCGACCAGCCAGCAGGCGGCGTATGCGTCGACACGGGGGCGCAGGACCGTGATGGCCTCCTCCACCCGCCCCTGCTCAAGCAGCAAGTCAGCCAACCGCTGGGCGGGAGGTATGTCGCCGGTATCGGCGCGGGGGCGCAGGACCGTGATGGCCTCCTCCACCCGTTCCTGCTTGACCAGCAGGTCGGCCAGCTCTACCGCGATGGATATATAACCGGTATCGGCTGTATCGCTGGTATCGGCGTGGGGGCGTAGGGCCGCGATGGCCTCCTCCATCCGCCCCTGCCCGGCCAGCAGTTCGGCCAGTCGCCGGGCGGCAGGTATGTCCCCGGCATCGGCGCGGGCACGTAGGACCGCAGCGGCCCCCTCCATCCGCCCCTGCTCGGCCAACAGGTCGGCCAGCTCTACCGCGAGGGATGTATCACCGGTATCAGCATGAGGACGCAGAGCCGCGATGGCCTCCTCCACCCGCCCCTGCTCGGTCAACAGCCTGGCCAGCCACCGGGCAGCGCGTGCGTCGCCGGTGTCGGCGCGGACGCGTAGTTCCTCTGCCCGCCCCTGCTCGGCCAACAGGCTGGCCAGCCGCCCGGCGGCGTATGTGTCGCCGGTGTCGGCGCGAGCACATAGTTCCTCCACCAGCTCTAGCTCGGCCAGCAGACCGACCAGCTGTAAAGCAGCGTATGTGGCGTAGTCGTCGCCGGCGTCTTCGCCGCCGGCACGGGCGTGGGGGCGCAGGACCGCGACGGCTTCCTCCACTTGCTCCTGATCGAGCAGCAGGTTGACCAGCCGCTGAGCGGCGTATGTGTCGCCGGTGTCGGCCCGGGCGCGTAGTTCCTCTGCCCGCCCGTGTTCGACCAGCCGGTTGACCAGGTGGTAAGCGGCGTATGGATCGCCGATGTCGGCGCGAGTGCGCAGGACCGCGATGGCCTCCTCTGCCCGCCCCTGCTCGACCAGCAGGCCGGACAGCCGTAAAGCGGCGATGTCGTCGCCGGTATCGGCGCGAGTGCGCAGGACCGCGATGGCCTCCTCTGCCCGCCCCTGCTCGACCAGCAGGCCGACCAGACTGGTAGCGGCGCTTTCGTCGCCCGCATCGGCGGCGTGCCGGTAGAGAGGTTCGGCGTAGCAGTACAGCAACCGATCCTGCGCGGCCCTACCGGTACTGGCCTGGTCGGCGGGGTCGGTCAGGTGCTCACATAAGGCCCGCCAAGTCGCGCCGGGCACTTTCGTAGTGCGCCGCTGAGCCCCGGCGTGCTGTTGCAGGTAGTCGGCGACCAGGTAGCCCGAGGGGCGCCCCATCGTGCCGGGAGCGGCGACCGGGGCCAACGCCGCTGCGGCGCCGTGCAGGGTCTCGGTCGCATACGCCAGCGCCCCCTCGAACCAGTTGGCCGGCGCGGCCGCCCTCTGGCGGGCGTCGCAGTAACCGGGCGAGGCCGCGCGCAGCAATCCCGCACTCAGCGGAGATTGCACACCGAGCCGGGTGGCGTCGACGGCCGCGTTCAACACCGCCGACTGGTAGGGGTCAGCGCCGCGCCAACGGTCGATCAGCTGCGGGGCCGCGGCGATGACCTGCGTCAGGCCGTAGTCGGCCGATTCCAGCGCCAGCGCGATCCTCGGATCGGCCCTGGAGGCGGCGCGGGCGCGTTTCCGCTCGGCCGGACTGAGTGCGGCATCGAGGTGCACGATGCCGGCCAGGTCCAGGAGCTCGCGTTCGGCGACGTAGGGATCCTCACCGCCGGAGCAGGGCGGGGTGGTGTAAACGGCATGACGCTCAGGCCACACGGTGGCCACCACGGCCGCTCCCGCCTGCAGCAGCGCACGGACGGTGGCGGCGCGCAACCCGGCCGGGCCGCCCAGGTAGCGTTGCAGCTCATCCAGCCACACCACCAGCCGCGACGGCGGGTCGGCGGCCGCCTGCCGGACGTGGTCGGCATCGGCCGGGTGCAGCAGCCACCACTGCGGCACCAAGGCGCGGATCGCCTCATAGGCGCAGCGGGTCTTACCCACCGACGAGGAGCCCACCAGCACCACCAGGCCACCCCGCTCGGCGGCCCGGCCAACCAAGGCACGTACCCCGCGCGGATCGGTGTCGGTGTCGCGTAGCACGTACACCGGCAGTTCACCTGTGGCGCTCGGGGCCTCGATCGCGGCATGGACTCCCAACAGGCGCGGATCGGCCTGCTCCACCCGCACCACCCCGGCCAGCGCCGGCGCGACCGTCAGGGCGCGCTTCCGCGCCGACCGCCACGACCCCCGAGCCTCCTCGGGCACGCCGCAGGCGGTCAGGAACAGCTCCAGCGTCTCGGCTGACGGGCGCGTCTCACCGGACAGCAGGTCGCTGAGGGTGCTGGGCGCCAGCCGGGCGGGCCGCACCGCCTTGGCCAGTTCGGTATAGGAACGCCCCGCCCGCAACGCCTCCAGCGCCGCGGCCAACTCGGCCAGGGTGTGCACCTGCGCTGGATCGGCGCCCGCAGAAGGGTGCCGATCTACTGAAGGCCGCGTCATCGCATCCCTTCGTCATCCTGTCGCATCGCCGGCCGCTACCGGCGATGACCTCCGTCCGGTTCCGGCGGCGAACAGCGCCGGACACCCTGTCCAGGTTCGGCCCGGGGAGGATCCGCCGAAGAAGTACCAGCTTGCCTTTCGCAGGTAGAGAGCCGCAGCGATTCGTCCGGCTTTGTTCGCCGCCGCTGCCGGACTCTCTGGACGTCGGGTGCACTGGGCATTAGCCACCACACAGCGTTGGTCGGCTCACCCTTCCTCACGACCCCCGAGACTTCCTGGAGTCCGTCATGCACGACCTGCCCGCCTGGATCCCGCTGGCCGTCAGTGCCTTGAACCTGGCTACCGCTCTCGTCGGCTGGGCCAGTGCCCGCACCCGCCGCCCCGGCCAGGCAATCGGCGGCCGCACTTCTGACGAACCCCCAGCGGTCGATCCGACCCGACCCACCGGCCGATGACCACGGGTGGGGGGCCGGACCATCCGTGCGTTTTACCGGATCAGGGTCTCCTGACCGCCGGCCGTGGTGTCGGACAGCCGCCTCATTCGCGGCTCGCGGCCCCGCGGTGGCCTCGTGCCGGACCTCCGGCCTCCCCACCGCGCAGGATGAGAGCCGCCGCGAGCAGGGAGAGTACGCAGGCGGACCAGAAGACGGCGGACAGGCCCGCCAGGGTGGCGAGCAGGCCGGCGGAGGCGGCGCCCAGCGGCATGGCGCCCATGCCGATCAGGCGGCAGGTGGCGTTCACCCGGCCGAGCAGACCCTCGGGGATGAGCCGCTGGCGCAGCGAGACGGAGACGACGTTGGTGACGGCGTTGGCCGCGCCGATGCCCGCGGCGGCGGGGAAGACCACCAGGGGAGAGGGGAGGAGGAGGGGCACCAGCAGCAGCAGGGCATTGAGCAGTGTGACGCCCACCAGGGCGCCGTTCTCGCCGGTCAGGCGGGTGAGTGAGCCGGAGAGCACCGAACCGGCCACCGCGCCGGCGGCCAGGGTCGCCGCCAGGAGGCCGTACTGGCCGGGGGTGAGTCCCACCCGGGAGCCGTCACCGACCACCCAGAGCACGAAGACCGCGAAGTAGGCGCCGTAGGCGAGGTTGAGCACGCCGGAGTACGCGGCCAGGCCGCGCAGGGCGCGGTGTCCCCACAGGTGGCGCATGCCGTCGGCGATGTCGGCGCGCAGCGCCTGGGCGGGGGCGGCCTCCGGGCGGAACCGGCCGCGCATGCCGAGCAGCAACAGCGCGCCGGCCGCGTACAGCAGGGCGGCCGTGCCGAACACGGCGGTGGTGGCGATGCCGACCAGCAGGCCCGCGAGCGGGGCGCCGAGGAAGTGGTTGCCGAGGGTCTGGGTGGCGACGAGCCGACCGTTGGCCGCGCCCAGCCGGTCGCCGGTCACGGTCATCGGCAGCGCCGACTGGGCCGAGGTGTCGGCGAACACCTCGGCGGCACCGGCGAGCAGCACCGCCGCCACCAGCACCGGCAGGCTCAGCAGGTCCAGCCAGGCGGCGGCGGCCGTCGCGGCCAGTACGGCGGCGCGGGACCAGCCCGCCAGGACCATGATCCGGCGCCGGTCGAGGCGGTCGGCGATCGCGCCCGCGTGCAGGGCCAGCAGCAGCCACGGCAGCGTCGTCGCGGCACTGACCAGCGCCACCTGCGCCGGTGAGCGAGTGAGGGAGACCGCGAGCAGGGGGACGCCGACGAGCAGGACGCCGTCGGCCAGGTTCGACAGGCCGGACGCCGCCCACAGGTGATGAAACGAGCGCCCCAGCCCCGGACGGCCCGCGTTTCCCCCGGCCCGCTGTTTCGGTGGTTCGTTTGCCGTGGCGCTCGTCGCCTGTGGTTCCGCAGGCCGGTCCCGGTCGGTGTCCGCTGTTCGCTGTTTCGGCGGTTTGCTCTCGGAGAGGTCCGCCGCTCCCCGTTCCGCGGGCCTGCCGGTGTCCGCTGTCCACTGTGCCGACGTGCTGTTTTCGTCCGTTCGCACGGTCTCCCCGCCCCGGTGGGTTCTCATCGGCCGGTGGGGGCGAGCAGTTCGGCGAAGACCCCGATCGCCCGGTCGACGGCGTCCGCGCTGACCCCCGCGTGGGTCACCGCCCGAATCCGCCCGTGCCCCAGCTCCTCCACCCGGACGCCTCTGCGCCGGGCCGCCGCGATGAACGACCGGGTGGTGTAGCGCTCGTCGCGTACCCGGAAGAAGACCATGTTCGTGATCGGCGGGCCGGGGTTCAGCCGTACGCCGGGCAGCCGTGCCAGTCCGCGGGCGAGGCGGGCGGCCTTCTCGTGGTCCTCGGCCAGCCTGCCGGTCATCTCGGTGAGGGCGATGATGCCGCAGGCCGCGATCATGCCGGCCTGCCGCATGCCGCCGCCGAGCATCTTCCGCATCCGCCTGGCCTGGGCGATGATCGCCCGGTCGCCCACCAGCACCGATCCGATCGGCGCGCACAGGCCCTTGGACAGGCAGATCTGCACGGTGTCGGCGTAGAAGGCGATCTCCGCGGGGGTGATGCCCAGCGCGACCGAGGCATTGAAGATGCGCGCCCCGTCCAGGTGCAGCGCCACGCCGTGCGAGCGGGTCAGCTGGGCCACCTCGGCGAGGTAGTCGAGCTGGAGCGGCAGGCCGCCGCACCGGTTCTGCGGCGTCTCCAGGCTGACCAGCGCCGGAGGGGCGATCTGCGGGTCGGTACGGTCGACGGTGCACGCCTCGGCGATGTCCTCCAGGCTGATCGTCCCGTCGGGCAGGTTGGCGAGCGGCTCGTAGACGATGCCGCCGCACATCGAGGCGCCCCCGGCCTCGTAGACGTACAGGTCGGACTCGTGGCCGACGATCGCCTTGCCGCCGCGCGGGCAGTGCGCGAGCAGCGCGGCGAGGTTGGCCATGGTGCCGCTCGGCATCAGGCAGCCCGCGGCCTTGCCGAGCAGGTTGGCCGCCAGCCGTTCCAGCTTGGCCACCGTCGGGTCCTCGCCGTAGACGTCGTCGCCCAGCGGCGCGTTCGCGGCGGCCTCCAGCATCGCGGGGGTGGGCAGCGTGAAGGTGTCGCTGCGCAGCTCGATCTCGCCGCCGTCGTCGTTCTCTCCGGCGACCAGGTGGGGGTTGTCCAGCACGCTCGTCATGGGATTTCCAATCGGGGGAGTTCTGAGTACGGAGGCCGGGGCGGAGATTCAGGAGAATGAGGTCCGGTACTCCTGGCGGGGGATCTCGATCGGCGGAAACTCGTGGAGCAGCACGGGCCGCAGGTGGCCGAGCGCGGTGTTCAGCGTCTCCTCCAGCTCGCGATGGCCGGACGCGTGCGCGATCACATAGCCCAGCCGGTCGTAGCTGCTGCGGGCCGGCCGCACCTCGGAACCCTGCGGCGCGGTGACGGCCACCGTGTCGACGCCCGGCACGGCACCGGCCTCCCGCATCCCGGCCACCTCCCGCAGGACGGCCTTCCCCCGCCCGGTCGCGGCGCGCTCCGGCGGCAGCAGGAAGGCGATCCCCGCCGGGGCGAACCGCTCGGGCAGCGGCAGCTGCTCCAGGTCGACCGCGGCCCGTAGGTGGGCGTCGAGCAGGTCGAAGCCACTCGCCCGCGCGATGACCTCGGGGATCATGCCCCCCGCGGGACGGGCGTTGATCTCCACGACGTACGCGTGGCCGTCGATGAGCTTCATCTCGATGTGGGTGGCACCGTGGGTGACACCGACGGCGGTCAGCGCGCGGAACGCGGTTTCGACGAGGATTCGGGTCTCGTCCGCCGGCAGCGGCGCGGGGAAGACGTGCCCGCGCTCCACGAAGTGCGGCGGCGCCGTCACCCGCTTGGCGGTGACGCCGACACAGCGGTGCGACCCGCCGGAGCCGACCGTCTCGACGCTGTACTCGGGGCCTGCCAGATAGCCCTCGATCAGCGCGGTCCTCGCGGTGGCCTGGCCCCGTACGTTGACGGCGGCCGAGGTGATCCGGCGGCAGTGGGCCGCCACCTCCCCGGGCGTGTGACAGAGCACCACGCTCAGCGAGCCGGTGTCGTCGACGGGCTTGACGACGCAGGGCAGCGCGATCCGCGACAGCGCGATCACGACTCGGGTGTCGATGTCGTCGCAGGGGCCGACCAGTTCGAAGGCGGGGGAGGGCAACCGGGCCGCGGCCAGGATCCGGCGGGTCCGCCCCTTGTCCCGGCAGGCGGCGACGGCCTCCGGCGGGTTGCCGGGCAGCCCGAGGTCGGCGGCCAGCCGGGCGACCGCGACGGTGTAGAACTCACTGGTCGTGGTGACCCCGGCGATCTCCCCCAGGGCGCGGCGCAGCTCTGTCGCCAGGGTGGCGGGAGAGTCCGTGTCGCAGGTGGCGACCCGCACCCCGGTGGCCGCCAGCCCGGTGTAGCGGGCCGGGTCGGCGGTGGCCAGCACCGGGGTGAACCCCAGCGCGGCGGCCCTGGCGAAGGCCAGCATCCCGGAGCCGGTGGTGTTGGACTCGACGAAGACGAGGACGGGGTTCATGCGTACTCCAAGGACCGGCCGAGCGTCGCGTAGGACCAGGTCACGGCGGTGTCGGTGAGCTGGATCGGTTCGGGGGCGAGCGGCGGGCGCAGGTCGGTCAGGCCGTGCGCCGCCCGGTACTCGGCGCTGTAGATGGTGTTGACGTACCGGTCGCCCCGGTCGGGGAAGATCACCACCACCGACACGTCCGGGTCGAGCCGCGAGCCGAGCCAGCGCGCCACCTGGTAGGCGGAGCCGGAGCTGTTGCCCGCGAAGACCTTCTCGTGCGAGGCGAGCTCCAGGGTGGCGGCGAAGGCCTCCCGGTCCGACAGCCAGTGGACCTCGTCGATGACCGAGAAGTCGACGTTGGCCGGAACCAGGCTGTTGCCCAGTCCGCTCTGCAACCGCTTCGGCACGTCGGGCTGGCCGAAGATGGCGCTGCCGACGGCGTCCACGGCGACCACCCGCAGTGCGGGGTTGGTCCGGCGCAGCGCCCGCGCCGTCCCGCACAGCGAGCCGCCGCTGCCCACCGCGCCCACCAGTACGTCGACCCGGCCGATCTCCGAGATCACCTCCTCGGCGAGGCGGTCGTAGGCGGCGGGGTTGGCCGGGTTGTCGTACTGCCTGGGCCAGAACGCGCCGGGGTTGGCGGCCAGCACGGCCCGCAGCCGCTCCAGCCTGGCGCTCTGCCAGCCGTTGCCGGTCATGGCGGGCACGATGTCCAGAGTGGCGCCCAGCGCCTCCAGCTTGGCCATGGTGATCGGGTCGATCCGGGGGTCGGTGACGATGTGCACCTCGTGGCCGAGGTACGTGCCGACCAGCGCGACCCCCATGGCCAGGGTGCCCGAGGAGCTCTCCACGATCAGGCCGCCGTCGGTCAGCACCCCCTCGGCCCTGGCGGTCAGGATCGCCTGCCTGGCGACGCGGTCCTTCATTCCGTACGGGTTGGCCAGCTCCAGCTTCGCGTGGACGGTCGCCCCGCCGGTCGCGCGCAGACGCATCAGTGGAGTACGGCCGATGGCGTCGATGGCGTCAGTTCTGAGTGTCATGTCCGGCTCGTGCTCCTACAGACGATGAGGGGCCGCCCCAGCCGCTCCAGCTCCGTGAGGGCGCGGGCCAGCCGGGGACCGTGCTCGGGATCGTGCCGGGCCAGCAGGATGCCCAGGCACGTACCGCTGTGACCGACGACCGTGCCGAGCCCGCCGACGTCGTGGCAGATCTCCTCCACCGCCGCCAGATGGGGTTTGGGGTTGAAGGTCTGGAACAGCCGTGCGCTGGCGGTGGCGACCTGGCCCACAGCGGCCAGGTCGTGGTCGCGTACGGCACCGGTGAGCTGGTCGAGCAACTCGCCGTAGCGCACCGCCCAGTGGGCGGGAATCGGCTTCCTCGACCGGTTGAAGGCGACGGTGTCGACGCTCTCCCCGTCGTCGATCCCGGCGATGGTCAGCTGGGGGAGCGTGCCCATCCGCCGGTGCAGCCGCACCTGCCGGTGGAAGAACGCGGTGATCCCCGGATGCATGACCCCGTCGGACGGCTCGATCTCGGCCATCATCTGTTTCAGCAGCCGGTTGGGGAGCTTGAGGCGGAAGGCCGAGTCCACCGCGCGCGCGGTGGCGACCAGGTCGGCGGTGGAGCTGGCCATGCCCTTGCCCTCGGGGAGCGCGCTGTTGAGCATCAGCCAGCCGCCGGTGTGCACCCCGTAGTGGGACATGATCCCGGTGGCGAGGCGCCGTGCCTTGTTCTTGTGCGGCGGTGAGACGATCACCTGGTCCAGCTGGGGATCGGGTTCGAAGGCGGCCTCCACGTACAGGTCCACGGGGAAGGTCACCAGGAAGTCCGTACCGGATCCCAGGATCCCCTGCAGGAGTTCGCCGAAGGTGCCTGGGGCACGCCCTCGGCCGGCCCCTCCGCTGCGGCCGTCGCTTTCCCGGATCGGCATCTGGATGGTCATGTCAGCTCGCCCGCCTTCGTGCCGGTGGTGTGTTCCCAGGCGTCTCGCAGCCATCGGGACCGCTCGGCGGCTCCCCGGTCGACGGCGGCCAGCCGGGCGCCGACCTGCTCCAGGAGGAGATGGACCTGCTCGGGGTGGGTCGAGCCGGTGGTCTGCTTGCGCCACACGCCCGCCTCCGGATCCAGCAGCTCGCGTACCTCGTCCTCCGTGAGGGCCAGGGTGAAGCCGAGCCGTTCGCCCGCGGAGACCAGGTCCGGCGCCGAGAGCAGGCCGGGGGTGAGGGTGTCTGCGGGGCCGAGCCGCTCCAGGGCGGCCGAGATCCACGCGCCGACGAGCACCTGCGCGTCCCTGGCCGGCACGCCGTGCTCCAGGGTGAGGTGGTTGGCGACGGTCGAGGCGGCCATCAGCTCGTCCCGCACCACCCGGCGGGCCCGCTCCGGGTGGAACCGCACGTCCGTGACCACCCGTTCGAACAGCGCCAGCATCGTGTGGCAGGTCGTGAAGAGGTCCTCCAGGAAGCGGGTGCTCTCCTTGGAGACCTCCACGAGGTTGGTGTAGCCGGTGTTGCGCTGACCGATCATGAGGTCGTACGAGAGCCCGACCAGGTGGCCGCTCATCCCGCGGACCCGTTCCAGGATCGGGAAGTTGCGCTTGTGCGGCATCGCCGAGGAGATGCCGGCGAGCTCGTCCGGCAGGTCGATGAAGCGGCAGCTCGACCCGCTCCACCAGATCAGGTCGGTCAGGAAGCGGCTCAGCGTGGTGCCGAGCACCGACAGCTCCCCGGCCGTGCGCAGCACCCAGGAGCGGGAGGCGACCGAGGTCAGCGCATGCGGCTGCGGGCCGTCGAAACCCAGCGCGACCGCGATCCGCCCCCGGTCCCACGGCAGCTCCAGACCGGCCATCGCCCCGGCGCCCAGCGGGCAGAGGTTGACCGCGTCGAACAGCGCCTGCAGCGACTCGGCGGCACCGGTCACCGCCTCGGCGAGCGCGGCCAGGTAGAAGCCGAAGGTCATGGTCTGCGCGGTCTGGTGCTGGGTGTACCCCGGCATTATCGACTCGGTGTGCCCGGCCGCGGTCTGCAGCGCGGCGCGGGCCAGCCGGCTCACCGCGGCCGCGGTCTCCAGCAGCCGTTCCCTGCCGAGCATGAGCTGGGCGCAGGCCTGGACGTCGTTGCGGCTGCGGTCGACGTGCCAGGCGTGCGCGCTCTCGGGTACGTGTGCCTGGACGCACCTCTCCAGGGCGAACAGCGGGTCCGACATGGCCGCCGCGCGCTCGGCGCCGACCTGCTCGGGCGTCAGGTCCAGCACCGCCCGGCGGATCCGCTCGGCCGCGTCCCGGTCGAGCAGCCCCATGCGGGCGTACTCGCCGGTGTGGGTCAGCTCGATCCAGCGGTAGTGCCGCAGCAGGGTGCGCGTCTCCCAGTCGAACCGCTGGGTCAGGACCGCGTCGTCCAGTAGCGGCGCCGGGCCCCGTCGTATCCGTCCTGTCGGAAGCATGCGTCTCACGCTGCCAGCGCGCATGGGGGGTGACCAGGAGGAATGACCGGCGATATCGCGGCGATAGCCGACGATAACCGGCACTTCCTACGTTGACGGCATCTGGTCGTCACCGGGAGGATTCACGTGAGGTCTGCACTGTTGTCCGACAGCCTGGGATTCGCTCAGCTGCTGCGTACCCATCGCGACAAGGCGCGGCTGACCCAGGAGGAGCTGGCGGAACGCGCCCGCCTGAGCGTGCGCACGCTGCGGGACCTTGAGCGGGGTCGCACCCGTTACCCGCACCGTACCTCGGTGCGTCGCCTGGCCGCCGCCCTTGAACTGACCGGTGAGGACCGGGTGACCTTCGAGGCGGCGCCGCCCCGCTCGCTCGGCGCCCCCGTCGTGGCGCCGCCTCCGGAGTGGGGCCTGCCCTCGGTGAGCGGCACCGTCGCGCTGAGCCGGCTCCCGCTGCTGCGGGAGGTCGAGGAGGTGGTGTCGGTCGCCTCCGGTGGCGGGGAACCCGCGCTGGTGACCGTCACGGGCCCGGCCGGAGTCGGCAAGACCACCCTCGCCGTCCAGTGCGCCCACGTGCTGCGCCAGCGGATGGCACTGGACGTGCTCTTCCTCGACCTCGGCAGTGACCGGCGCGGCCCCGGCGAGCTGCGCACCGCCGTGCGGCAGGCGCGCATAGCTCGCATGACGTCCCCGGCCTCGGGCGGGCGGTGCCTGCTGCTGGTCGACGACGCCGACGGCGCGCGGGACACCGACCGCCTGCCGCCACTGCTGACGCTCGGCTTCACCGCCGTCGTCGTCACCGGCAGGGAACCGCTCGCGGGGCTCGTCCCGTCCCGGCACCTCGTCCTCGCACGCCTGAGGTGAGCGGGAGATGAACAGCCCGAACGCCGACATCCGGGTCCTGATCTGCTACTCGGAGAGGCTGCTTCGCACCGCGCTGTGCTCGATCCTCGCCGCCGAACCGGGGCTGCGCGTCGTGGGAGACGCCGGTGACGGATTCGAGGCGGTCTCCAAGGCCCGCGGCCTGCGACCCGACGTGGCACTCGTCGACGAGCGGCTCACCGGCCTCGACGGCATCCAGGTCACCGAGCGGCTCCGTGCCGACTCCCTGGCCCCTCCGGTGCGGAGCGTCATCCTGACCGAGCAGCCGGAGAGCATGTTCGACGCGGTACGCGCCGGAGCCCGCGGCTTCCTGCTGCGCTCCAGCGACCAGGACGAGCTGGTGGGGGCGATCAGGGCCATCGCGCGAGGGGAGGCGTTCTTCGCGCCGCAGGTCGCCAGCAGCTTCCTGCGGCGGTTCGAGAACGGGCTGCCCTACCGCCCGCCCGAGGCCGTCAAGTCGCTCACCGAGCGCGAGCACGAGGTGCTGGTCCTGGTCGCCGACGGGCTGAACAACACCGAGATCGCGAGCAGGCTGTACGTGAGCCAGGCGACCGTCAAGTTCCACGTCTCCAACCTGCTGTGCAAGCTCAACCTCCGCGACCGCCTGCAGATGGCCGTCTTCGCCCACAAGGCCGGCGTCGTCTGACCCGCCCGCCGCGCCGGGCCCGGCGATCGGAACCTCCGCGACCCAGCACGACGCACCTGAACCGCCCTGCTGGGCCTGCTTGATCTGAGGGGGGCCGGGGCGCCGCAATGCGCTTCGGCTTCCCAGCGAGTGCCAGGCCGTGGTGCCGGTTCCCTGCTTTCCATGATGGAAAGTTTGCTCTATGCTTTCCATGATGGAAAGTTCGCCGGTGAGACCGGAACTCCCTGACGCCACTGCTGCCCGAGCCGCTCTGGACGACGCCGACGCCACCCGTGCCCGCATGGCGCGGCATGTCGTGAGTCCATGGTGGTACTACTGCGGACTCGGAGTGGCGCTCACGCTGTTCTTCGTGTCGATCAGCTTCCGCTGGGCGTCGTACGGGGCCCCGCTCCTGCTGCTCGCGGCGCTCGGGCTCGCCGCCGCGCACAAGCGCTCGACGGGGGTCGTGTTCCGCTTCACTCCCGGTGCCAACCGGGTGTTCCTGCTTTGGGGGCTGATCACCGTGTGCCTGGTCGGGGCCGCGATGTATCTGGAGTACGGGATGGACGTGTTCGGAGCCCACGCGGTGGCCGGGGTGGTGATCGGCGTCTTGACCGTCGCCGCGACCTACCGCGCGGACGCCGTGGCACAACGCGAGCTACGGGATGGCCATGATCGCGCCAGGCTTTGACGAGATCATCCACGCGCCCAACCGGTTGCAGATCTGCGCCATGCTCGCGGCCGTGGAGTCCGCCGAGTTCTCCGTCCTCCGTAAGGAACTCGACATCAGCGACTCGGTACTGAGCAAGCACGTCAAGGTGCTGCAGACGGCCGGCTATGTGAAGGTGACCAAGACGTCGGGCAGGGTGCCCAGGAGCACCTGGCTCGCCCTCACCCGCGCAGGCCGCGAGGCCCTGGCCGGCCACCTGGCCGAGTTGCGGCGTCTCGCCGACTTCGTCGCCCCCATACCTGACGCGGGTTAAGAAATACCCCTTCACGCGGCATGGTCAGGTGGCGGGCGTCTCCGGTAGGGCGATGGAGGTCACCGCCAGGCCGTTGTCGCGCTGCGCGCTGCGGTGGACGAGCACCAGCCGGACATCGCCGTCGTCGACGTGCGGATGCGGCCGACCCACACCGACGAGGGTCTGCGCGCCGCGATCGACGTTCGCCGCGCCCACCCCGCATCGGGGTGCTGGTCTTCTCCCAGTACGTGGAGACGCGCTGCGCGACCCTGCTCCTGGCCGAGGGCTCGCGGGGCGTGGGATACCTGCTGAAGGAGCGGGTCGCCGACGTCGGTGACTTCCTGGCCGCGCTCTCCAGGATCGCGGCGGGCGAGACCGTGCTGGACCCGGAGGTGGTCACCCGGATGATGGCGACCGGCAGGCGCGCCGACGCCCTCGACACCCTCACCTCCAGGGAGCGCGAGGTGCTCGTCATGATGGCCGATGGCCGCTCCAACGGCGCGATCGCCGAGGCGCTGCTCCTGTCGTACGGGTCGGTGGAGAAGCACGTCACGCACATCTTCAGCAAGCTCGGGCTGCCGCCGTCGCAGAGCGACCACCGCCGCGTGCTCGCCGTGCTGCGCTACCTGGAGTCCTGACGCTTGGTGATCCTCGAAGCCGTCAGCATGGCGTTGCCTCGGTAGCCCGACCAGGTCCGGCCAGACCCTCCTATGCCGACCGCCCGGGGAAATGGCGAGGACGCGGTCCGTAGATCGCACTCTCGGGGGCATGAGGCCCCGGATAAGTCTGTGCTCGCTTTCGCGGCTCCTGGAATATATCCCGGGCTCGCGAGGGGCGATCGTGATTTTGGTGGAGCCTCTTCGCTCTCGGGTTCTTTTCGACATGGAACCCGATCCGGAGCGACATCCGTCAGCCCGAGGGCGGCGGCCGACGTTGGCGGGAGAGGAAAGGAATCGCGCGTACGGCCTTCCCGGTTGCGCCGAAGCCCAATCGAGAGAATTGTTCCTTGATATCGGTAATTACTGATTGCCGTGTGTTGTATAAGATTACAGTTGTCTATGGTGAGATGATCGGGAATGCGATCAGGGGGATCATGGAGTCCACGCCACCGGGAACAGGGCCGCTGTCGCCGGACTTCGCCGGGCTCGATCCGGACCTGATGCGGGATTTCGTCTCCTCTCTGGAACGCGGCCGTGACGTGATCGGCGAGCAGGCCGAGCGGATCCGCCAGTTGCTGGCGACGGCCGAGGTGTCGATGTCGGGACTGCAACCGATCGGGCAGATCGCGGGCTGGATCGATGACGAGTTGCCAGGACTGAGGCGGCGCATGGAGATCGCCCGGGCGACCAATGCGCTGCCCTCGTGGGGAAGAGGTTCCCCACTGGTCGCCTTCGACGAGAGTGCCTATCGATCCCCGGAGGAGTCGCGCAGGCAGGGTACGGAGCTGGGTGGGCAGCTGATGGACATCGGCCCCGTCGGCTTCTGGACCCATCACGCCGACGCCGACAGGTACGCCAAGGTCCTCAGGGAGTTGGACGGCAACAAGAACGACGCCGACTTCACCGCGGCCTTCTTCGCCGCCCTCGGAACGGAGGGAGCCCTGAAGCTTCCCACGTTGTTCCGGGAGAACCTGCACACGGCGAACCTTCAGGCGACCGCCGCTCCGCCCGACCCCGACGACCCGCTCACCCGTACGCTGAGTCAGGCCTTCGGCAGCGCGGTCACTGGAGGGTCGCAGGTCCCGGGGTTCGCGAAGATCAAGGCCGCGGTGCAGAGCCCGGACCCGGCGGATCGGCTCGGCGCCGAGCTCCTGCTGTCGGCGGGGGAGTTTCCCGCCGAGTGGCTGGCGGGGGTGGCGTCGGCATGGGGGATGGCGAACCCGCGCAAGGTCTCCACCGGGCTGATGTACGCGCTGGGGAACAACCCGTCAGCCGCACGGCTGGCGGTCGAGAAGGTGACCGGGCCGTACACGAAGGACCAGCAGAAGCTGAAGGAGTACCTGAAGAAGCTCAACGAGCACGCCGGCGGCCTCTATGCGAGCCACGACAGCAGGAGTGACGCCTTCGGGCGCATGCTCGCCGCGGCCTCCGGCGCCTATGACGAGCGAGACGGCGAGCACAGCAAGGAGGCGGCGGCGTTCGCCTTCGCGGTGATGACGACGCTGGGGGACATCAAGCTGGGGGAGAAGGCCCGGGTGCACATGGCGGAGATCGCCGGTGCCTACACCACGGAGATCACCGAAGGTGCCACCCTCGGCGACGGCAACATGACCGAGGCCAGCACACTGAAACCGACGACCTCGGCACTGGGCCTGACGTCGGCGTTCACCCTGAGCCCGAAGGACACCTACAGGTTCCTCAAGACCTTCGCCGACACGGACGAGAACCTCACCCCGTTCCAGGAGGCGATGGGACGGTTTTCCCAGCGCCTGATCGACGACACCCTGGCGACGACCAAGCAGGGCCGGGATACCGATTCCCTGGAACAGGCGCTCGATGCCCTGGGCAACGTCCGGGGTTTCGAGATGGCCGCAGCCGAGAAGGTCCGGGGCACCATGGACGTGGCCGACACGCAGGCCCAGAAGCTCCAGAGCTTTGTCATCGGCTCGACGCTGGGGGTGACCGGTCTCGGCGTGCCGGGCATGGCCGGTCAACTGACCTGGCTGGCACTGGGCACGGGTTTCTCCGGTAAGGACGCCTTCCTACCGGAGGACCAGAAGCGGGTGGACAAGCTCAACAAGGTCGACGGGAACGCGACGCTCGGCCGCCAGCACGCTCTCGCACAGGCGCTCATCGCCAACGGCTTCGCGCCGAAGGTGACGCCCGCCGAATATCAGGCGACCTGTCCACCGGGCGTCGCCATCGCCGACGACGAGGGCAACCTCAGGCCGTTCCCCGAGCTGCTCAAGCAGGGTGACAAGGGCCTGGTGGCCTTCGAGAAGTGGGCCGCCGCCAACGGGATGGGTGGCCGCGACAGATTTTCGGTCGGGAACCTGTCCGGTCGTATGGCGAACTGGTTCGAGGGTGGTAACGGACGGGGCAGGCAACGCGCCCTGGTCTTCGACAACTAGGGGCCGGCCCAGCACGTTGTCGGAGAGCCTCGACCCTGGCAAAGGGAGCGGTTTCCGACAGTCTGGCTGACGTTATTGAATGACTGGATTACGAGGTTGGGAGACACTCGGTCTCGCCGCGGACCCTGAATTGTCCGTCGGCCGTCGATTCCAGGACGAGCGCTGTCTTGGCCGTCTTGTTGGCCAGCTTGATGGGGGCGTTGCCTGGGTCTTCGGTGATCTCGTAAGGAGCGACGGCGGAGAGCGCGCCCACCATGAGCCCGTTGAGCCCGTCCGCGTCAGAGTGCGGTTCGGTGTCTCGGCCAGTGGCTGCGAAGGTCCGTTTGGCCCGGCCCTCACCGCAGGGAATGTCCCTCTCCCCGGGATCAGTGATCTTGACATCCAACGCCTGGCTTCTCTTCATCAGCCCGGTGATGTGGAGCTTCAGGGTCTCACCGGCCTCGGCGGCGGTGGGCTCTTTTTCGGCGCAACCGGAAATCGCCAATAAAACCACCGCACAAATCATGACGCCCTGCCGTACGAGACGTGCCATGAAGTCCTCCAGGAGCTGATCGATTTCCTGCTGGTTTCATAATGTCCAACGGATCGGCCCGGCGCCTCCACCTGAGCAGAGGGATGCTCACCGGGAGGGTTCCCGGCTGGAGCGGAGTCCGGTGCACGGGGAACAGGCTTCGGTGGGGATCAAGGCGCTCCGGCGACTGCTGGAGCACGTGGGTACCGGGCGAGGGGAGGGGATTTCTGGGTGTCCTTCCAGGTGTCTCGCTCGCCGCCGAGAGCATCTGGGACGTCGTGGTCGCCCGTCCGGGGTGGTTGCGGACCACCATGAACCGGGAGGTCTGACCCTCGTACGGTCAGGCCTCGGAGAGCCGGAACCAGACCACCCGGCCGGTCGGG
>NZ_JBSFWD010000085.1:0-25040 GCF_053592655.1 Streptosporangium sp. NPDC002607 | reverse complement strand
GCTCGGCCACCACATGCCGCGCGAACAACCCACCCAGACCACCGGTACCACCAGTGATCAACACCGTCCCCTCCGGATCCCAGACCCGGCCACCGTCATCGGCGAGGACATCACCGGCAGAGCCTGGCGCCACCCGTACCAGGCGCGGCACCCACACCTCACCCCCGCGCACCGCCACCTGCGGCTCACCCGACGCCAACACCCCCGGCAACGCCGACAACGCCGATTCCTCATCCACATCCACCAACACGAACCGGCCGGGATTCTCCGACTGCGCGCTGCGCACCAGACCCCACACCGCCGCCGCCGCGAGATCGGCCACCACCTCGCCGTCACCCGCCGCCACCGCGCCCCTGGTCACCAGCACCAGCCGGGAACCACGACACCGGTCATCGGCCAGCCACGCCTGCACCAGACCCAGCACCCGAGCGGTCGACTCGTGAACCGACCCCGTCATCTCCCCGGCCGGGTCCACGGCCACCTGCGTCAGCACCACCCCGGGTACCGGCCCCACCTCCACCAGCGACGACAGATCCATATGAACCGGAATTGAATCCCCATCCGGCCGCCACGCCGCAACGGCACCCAACGCCCCCAGACCCAGCACCGCCACCGGCACCCCACCGGCCACCGCATGCTCCGGCACCGCCGTCCACTCCACGCGGAACAGCGCATCCCGCCCCGGCACCCGGCCGCCGGCGGCCGGCAGGTCATCGGCCGAGAAGGAACGCAGCACCAGCGACCGCGCCGACAACACCGGCTCCCCCGCCGCATCCACCGCCACCAGCGACACCCCGTCAGCGCCCGTCCTGGCCAGCCGCACCCGCAGCACCGACGCACCACCGGCGTGCAGACACACCCCGCCCCAGGAGAACGGCAACCGGCCGCCCTCGGCATCGTCCAGCCCGGCGAACGGCACCGCGTGCAACGCCGCATCCAGCAACGCCGGATGCACCCCGAAAAACCCCGCGTCGACCACCTGTCCGGGCAGGGCGACCTCCGCGAACACCTCACCGTCCGCACCTCGCCACGCCGCCCGCAACCCCCGAAACACCGGCCCGTAGCCCAGCCCGCCCTCGGCCAGCCGGTCATACAACCCATCCAGCTCGATCGCCGACGCACCCCGTGGCGGCCACACCGCCGTATCGAACACCGCCGTATCGAAGTGCGTGCCGGCCCCGCCCACCCCGGCGATGTGATCACGGCTCGCCAGCACGCCGTCGGCGTGCCGTACCCACGCATCATGGTCGTCGGCCTCCACCGGCCGAGCGTGAATGCTCAGTCCCCGGCGGCCCGACCCGTCCACAGGTCCCACCCGCACCTGCACCGCGACGGCGTCGTCCCCGCCCAGCACCAGCGGCGCGGTCAAGGTCAGTTCCTCCACCACGTCACAGCCGACCTGATCACCCGCCCGTACCGCCAGCTCAAGGAACCCGGTGCCGGGGAACACCACCATCCCGCCCACCATGTGATCGGCCAGCCACGGATGCGACCTCGGCGACAACCTCCCGATCAGCAGCGCCTCATCGGAGTCGGCCAACCCCACGGCAGCCCCCAGCAGCGGGTGCCGGGCAGCCGTCAGGCCCGCCGCCGTCACGCCTCCCACCCGCGAGCCCGCGCCATCAGGCCAGAACCGCTCGCGCTGGAAGGCGTAGGTGGGCAGCTCCACCCGGCGGGCGCCGGGGAACACCGCATGCCAGTCCACCGACACCCCGCGCCCGTGCAGAGCGGCCAGCGCCGACATCACCGCGCGCTGCTCGTCCCGGTCCCTGCGCAGCGCCGGCACCAGCACCTCGTCCGGCTCCCACCCGGAGTTCTGGGCGCGTAGCTGCGAATCCGGCGTCGAGTCAGTGTCGCGCGGGTCCGGTTCGGCGGCCAGGGTGTCCTGGGCCATCGCGGTCAGCACCCCGTCCGGGCCCAGCTCCAGATAGGCCCGGACGCCCTGGGCGCGCAGAGTGCGCACCCCGTCGGCGAACCGGACCGCGCCGCGCACCTGGTCCACCCAGTAATCCGGCGAGCACAGCTGCTCGGCGGTGGCCGTCTCCCCGGTCACGTTCGACACCACCGGAATCCGCGGCGGATGGTAGGTCAGCGTGCCGGCCAGGGCCCGGAAGTCCGCCAGCATCGGATCCATCAACGGCGAATGGAACGCGTGCGACACTCGCAACCGGCGGGTCTTGACCCCCCGCTCCGCCAGGACGGCGGCGATGTCGAGGACCGCCTGCTCGGCCCCGGAGATCACCACCGAGGCCGGGCCGTTCACCGCCGCGACCGACACCTCGCCCCCGCGCCCGGCCAGCAACGGCTCGACGTCCTCCTCCGAGGCCTGCACCGCCACCATCGCCCCGCCGGACGGCAACGCCTGCATCAACCGCGCCCGGCCCGCCACCAGCGCGCACGCATCCCCAAGCGACAGCACCCCGGCCACATGCGCCGCGGTGATCTCCCCGATCGAGTGCCCGGCCAGCACCTCCGGCCGCACCCCCCACGAGGAGACCAGCCGGAACAGCGCCGTCTCAAGCGCGAACAGCGCAGGCTGCGCCCACCCGGTCTGATCCAGCAGCCCTGCCTCGGCCGACCCCGGCTCGGCGAACAGCACCTCGCGCAGCGACCCGTCGAGCAGCGGGTCCAGCTCGGCAATCACCTCGTCCAACGCCGTCGCGAACACCGGGAACCGCGCATACAGCTCCCGGCCCATCCCCGCCCGCTGACTCCCCTGCCCGGTGAACAGCACCGCCGGCTTGGCCTGCCTGCCGCGGCCCTTGATCACTCCGGCGGCGGAGACACCGTCCGCCAGCGCCGCCAACCCCGCGCGCAGCTCGGCGCGATCGGCGGCGAGAACGCCCGCCCGATGCTCGAACGCCGACCGCGTCGTGGCCAGCGAGAACGCCACGTCGACCACGGCCGTCTCGGGCGCACCGTCCAGGTGTGCGAGAAGGCTCGCCGCCTGAGCACGCAGCGCCTCCTCCGTCCGGCCCGACACCAGCACCGGCACCACGCCCGCGTCCGAGGGCGCCCGATCCTCCGCGGGCGCGTCCGCCTCGGCCTGCGGCGCCTCCTCCAGCACCACGTGGGCATTGGTGCCGCTGACCCCGAACGACGACACCCCCGCCCGGCGCGGCCGCCCGGTCTCCGGCCAGGACCGCTGCTCGGTCAGCAGCTCCAGCACGCCCGCGGACCAGTCCACCCGCGACGACGGCGCATCCACGTGCAACGTCTTCGGCAGTACTCCGTGCCGCATCGCCATGACCATCTTGATCACACCGGCCATGCCCGCCGCCGCCTGCGTGTGACCGATGTTCGACTTCACCGACCCCAGCAGCAAGGGCCGCTCCCGGTCCTCGCCGAACGTGGAGATCAACGCCTCGACCTCGATCGGGTCGCCCAGCGTCGTCCCCGTCCCGTGCCCCTCCACCACGTCGATGTCCGCCGTCGACAGCCGCGCACCGGCCAGAGCCTCACGGATCACCCGCCGCTGCGACGGACCGTTCGGCGCGGTCAGACCGTTCGAAGCCCCGTCCTGGTTCACCGCCGAGCCACGGATGACCGCCAGCACCTGGTGCCCGTTACGCTGCGCGTCCGACAGGCGCTCCAGCACCAGCACGCCCACGCCCTCCGACCAGCCCGTGCCGTCGGCGCTGTCGGCGTACGCCCTGCATCGCCCGCTGGGCGACAGGCCACCCTGGCGGTTGAACTCGATGAAGGTGCTGGGCGTCGACATGACCGTCACTCCGCCCGCGAGCGCCAGGGTGCACTCGGCCATCCGCAGCGAGTGAGCGGCCCAGTGCAGCGCGACCAGGGACGACGAGCAGGCCGTGTCCACCGTCACCGCCGGGCCGACCAGTCCGAGCGTGTACGACAGCCGGCCGGACATCACGCTGTTCGCCGTGCCCGTGAGCCCGAAGGCGTCGATGTCGCGCGGCAGGCTGTCGCGGTAGTCCGGCGACATCGCGCCGACGAACACCCCGGTCTGGCTGCCCCGTAGCGCGATCGGGTCGATGCCCGCTCGCTCGACGGCCTCCCAGGAGGCTTCGAGCAGCAGCCGCTGCTGCGGATCCATGCCCAGCGCCTCCCGGGGGGAGATGCCGAAGAAGCCGGCGTCGAAGTCCGCCGCGTCACGCAGGAACCCACCGGACAACGACTGCGGTACGGCGGCGCCGTACTCGTCCCGAAGCCTGTCAAGGTCCCAGCCACGATCGGCGGGCGGCTCGGATACCGGATCACCACCCTCTGCGAGCAGGTGCCACAGGTCCTCCGGCGAGGACACACCGCCCGGGTACCGGCAGGTCATCCCGACGATCGCGATCGGCTCCAGGTGCTGTTCTTCAAGGTCGTGGACGCGTTGCCGGGTGCGCCGCAGATCCGCGGTCGCCCGCTTGAGGTATTCCCGGAGTTTCGCTTCGTTGTCCATATCAGCTCAACCCTTTTCGACGACCAGCACGAACTCATCAACTCGTCGGGCCTCGAATGCTTCGCAATCGAGTTCGGCGATCACAGCGCCACCGTGTGCGCCTCGCAGGCGGTCACCGGCGAGGCGCACGGACCCGCGCCTCGCGGGAAGGTACGGGCGGGGGTGAGGAGTCAGGGGGTTCGGCACCTTCGCAGGCACCGCACGCCGCGCCGTCCGGACTCACACCGCCGCGTCGAGTTCACAAGCTCCATCCACATCGGCCCAGTCTTGGCCCGGCGCTCCCTGAAAATCATTAGTAACTGCGGCCGCGGCGCCACCGTCCCGGCCGGTCACCTTCTTGGTGACGGCTCTACGGCGCGTCCCGGCGTGCGCGGAGACCGCACGGCCCGTGACTCTGGGGAAATGACCAGCGCGCGGGACCTTACGCTCGCGCAATGGCCGGTCAGCTTCACATCACATCAGAGTTGTCAGACTACGTTCACGAGATGTCGTCGCGGGAGGACGAGATCCTGCGTTCCCTGCGGGAGGAGACCGCGGCCCTGCCCGCGGGCAGGGCGATGCAGGTCACGGCCGAGGAGGGGCAACTGCTGGCACTGCTGGCCCGCCTCACCTGCGCGCGGACCGTGCTGGAGGTCGGTACCTTCACCGGCTACAGCACGCTCTGCCTGGCCCGCGCGGTCGCTCCCGGAGGCCGCGTCATCACCTGCGACATCACCGAGCGGTGGCCCCGCTTCGGAATGCCCTACTGGCGCCGGGCCGACGTGCTCGACCGGATCGACCTGCGGATCGGCGACGCGTCGGACACCCTTGCCGCGCTGCTGCTCGACGAGGGGCCGGGGTCGGTCGACTTCGTGTTCATCGACGCCGACAAACCAAGCTATCCGAAGTACTACGAGGCCGGCCTCGCGCTGCTCAAGGACAACGGGCTCATCGTGGTGGACAACACCCTGTTCTTCGGCAAGGTCGCCGACCCGGCGGCACAGGACGCGGACACCGACGCCATCCGCAGGTTCAACGCCCTCCTCCTGGAGGATCGCCGGGTGGACATCTCACTGCTGCCGATGGCGGACGGCATCACGCTGGTACGCAAGAAGGGCCCTGCGGAACCGCCCTGTTAGGCGACGGGCGAAGGACTGAGGACATCGGAAAGCCGGATCTCGGGCGAGGACCCGAGGTCCGGCGCGATGAGGTCCATCGTGGTGGGCGGGTCCTGCGGCGTCGGGACGAGGTGGAGCCGTTGCAGGCCGCTGACGTCGGGGGCGGGCAGCCTCCCGAGGCACGGGCAGGTCTCGCCGGTGAACCCGCTGAACCGGTAGGCGATCTCCATCATCCGGTTGCGGTCGGTCCGGCGGAAGTCGGCCACCAGGTGCGCGCCGGCGAGCGCGGCCTGGTCGACCAACCAGCGCAGGATCACCGAGCCCGCGCCGAAGGACACGACCCGGCACGACGTGGCGAGCAGCTTCAGGTGCCACGCATGCGTGCCCAGTTCCAGCAGAACGACTCCGACCGCGCCGTGCGGCCCGAAACGGTCGCTCAACGAGGTGACCAGGACGCGGTGCCGGGGGTCGTCGAGCAGCCGGACCAGCGTCTCCTGTGAGTAATGCACGCCGGTGGCGTTCATCTGGCTGGTGCGCAGGGTCAGCTCCTCGACGCGAGCGAGGTGCTCCACGGTCGCGTGCTCGATGCGCATCACCAGGTCGAGTGAGCGGATGAACCTCTCATCCGGACCGGTGAAGCCGGACTTCGCGGCCTGCCGCCGGAAACCGGCCTGGTACATCTCCCGCCGACGCCGGGCGTCCTCGGTCACCGTCTCCGGGCTGAACTCCGGCAGTCCGGCCAGCTCGGCGACCTGATCGGCGGAGTAGCACCGTACGTCGGGAAGATGGAATGCCACCTCGGCCCGCTCCGCGGCCTGGTCGTCCACGAACGCCATCGCGCCGTGGGCGAACCGCAGCTCCTCCGCGATGCGCCGGATCGAGCCGGACTTGGGCGACCAGCTGATGTGCGGCAGCACGAAGTACTCCGCGATGCCCAGCTCCTCAAGCTTCGCCCAGGCATGGTCATGATCGTTCTTGCTCGCGACAGCCTGCAGGATACCCCGGGAGTCGAGCACCTGGATGAGTTCACGTACGGACTCCGGCAGGCGGACCTCGTCATCCTCCAGCAGGGTCCCCTGCCATAGGGTGTTGTCCAGATCCCACACCAGACATTTCACCATCGCGGTCTTGTCGAGCACCTGTTCTCCTCGTCTCGGTCAGCGCGACTGCGCGACGGCGTGCTGGGCGAGAATGAGCTGGCAGATCTCAGTGCTGCCCTCGATGAGTTCCATGAGCTTCGCGTCCCGGTAGGCCCGCGCCACCACGTGGCCGTCCTGCGCCCCCGCCGACGCCAGCACCTGTACGGCCGCCGCCGCACCGCGTGCGGCCTCGGTCGAGCCGACGTACTTGGCCAGGACCGTGGCGATCACCATCTCCGGCGACCCCGCGTCCCAGCAACGGCTCGCGTGCTCGCAGACCCGTGTCGCCGCCTGCTCGGCCGCCATGAGCTCGGCGAGGTACCGGGCCACGAGTTGGTGCTCCGCCAGCGGCCGGCCGAACTGCCGGCGGGTCCTCGCGTGCGAGCCTGCCGCGGAAAGGCAGGCCCGCAGAATCCCGACGCAGCCCCAGGCCACCGATATCCGGCCGTAGGCCAGAGCCGTGGTGACCAGTAGTTGGAGTTGCTGTCCGCCGCCGCCGAGCACGGCGCTCGCGGGCAGCCGGACGGCGTCGAGGCTGACGTCGGCGTGCCCGGCGGCCCGGCAGCCACTCGGGTTGGGCACCGGCCGTATGGTGACTCCCGGAGCGTCGGCGGGCACGACGACGGCGGCGCCGCCGTCCCCGTACCGTCCGAAGACGACGATCGAATCGGCGTAGCGGGCCACGGTGGTCCACGCCTTCTGCCCGTCGACCACCACCGTGTCGCCGTCGGCGCATATTGTGGTGGCCATCGCCGTCACATCGCTGCCGGCGTCACGTTCACTGAAGGCGACGGCGGCCAGCTCGCCGCCGGTCAGCCTGGGGAGGTACTCCTGCCGCTGGCGGGCGTCACCAAGCCGTTGGATCGTCCACGCCGCCATTCCCTGTGACGTCATCACGCTGCGCAGGGAACTGCACAGGCTGCCCACGTGTGCGGTGAAAGCGCCGTTGTCCGAGCTGCCCGCGCCGATGCCGCCGTATTCGACCGGCACCTCGGCGCACAGCATGCCCTGCTTGCCAAGGGTCCGGAGCATCTCCACGGGGAGGACACCGGCAAGGTCCCATGCCGCGGCCTGGTCCCCGACCAGGTTCGTGACCTCTTCGCACGCGTCGGCGCGCCATTCAGGCATGGTCCGCCACCGGTGTGTCAAGCAGCCGCAGGACGAGGGACGTCATCCGCTCGACAGTGCGGAAGTTGTCGAGTTTCAGGTCCTCCCCGATGATGGCGATGCCGTACGCCTGCTCCAGGTAGACGACCAGTTCCATGGCGAACATCGAGTTGACGAGCCCGGAGGCGAACAGATCCTTGTCGACGGCGACGTCCGTCTTGATCCGCTCTTCGAGGAACTCGTGGATCCGCTGCTGGACGGTGTCGGGGGTCGACTGAACCGTCTCTTCTGATTTCGTGTTCACGAGAGCACCTTCTCGTAGTCGTAGAAGCCTTTACCGGACTTGCGTCCGAGGTGTCCTGCGGCCACTTTCTCCAGCAGCAGCTCACAGGGCTGGAAGCTCGCGTCGCCGGTGCGCTCCCACAGCATTCGCAGCGCGTCGGCCAGGTTGTCCAGTCCGATCAGGTCGGCCGTGCGCAGGGGTCCGGTGGGATGCCCGAGGCAGCCTCGCATCAGGTCGTCGACCGACTCGGCAGTGGCCACGCCGGCCGCGACGATCCGCGCCGCCTCGTTGATCATGGGGTGAAGGAGCCTGCTCGTGACGAACCCCGGGGCGTCCCGAACGACGATCCCGCGGCGCCCCATCCGCGCCAGCAGCTCGGTGACCGCGGTCATGGTCTCATCGCTCGTCTGGTCGCCCCTGATCACCTCCACCATCGTGATCAGGTAGGCCGGGTTCATGAAATGGATGCCGACCAGCTCATGCGAGCGGTCGGTGAATCTCCCCAGCTCCCCTATCGGGATGCCCGAGGTGTTGGAGACCAGCGGTGTGCCGGTCTTGACCAGCCTCGACACCTCGCCCAGCACTTTCGCCTTGATCTCGGTGCCCTCGGTGACCGCCTCGATGACCGCGGTGGTGCCGGCGACGGCCTCAAGCTCCATGGTCGTCGTCAGACCGGCCGCCGGGCGCTCTGCCGGCACCGCGCCCATGAGCCGTGCGTGCCGGAGCTGGAGGTCGATGCGGCGCCGGGCGTCGGCGAGCTTGTCCTCCGACACGTCGACGAGCACGACCGGGATACCGTGGCCGATCGCCACGACGGCGATCCCCGTGCCCATCACCCCGGCACCCACGACTCCCAGACGAGCACCTTCCACTTCACTCATCCCTGAGCCTCACATAACGGTTGGAGTTTGCCCGTCCCTGTGCTTCACGGATCGCTTCTCCTAATGCCCTGGCACCGGGACGGTCGTAAGGACAGGACGCATGAGAGCTCCGGTGAGCTCACCAGCTCGATGCGAGGATGAGGTCTCCGAACTCCCGCTCGCGCGAGGCGTTCTGGAGATCGGATTCCACCATCATGTGCATGAGTTGCTCGAAGCCGACGGTCGGCTCCCAGCCGAGTTCGGCTCTGGCGCGACTTGGATCGGCGCAGAGGGTCTCCACCTCGGCGGGACGCACGAGCCCCGGGTCGATGACGACGTGGTCCCGCCAATTCAGTCCGACGTACTCGAAGGCCATCCGTACGGCGTCATGCACCGAGTGCATGCAGCCGGTGCCCACGACGTAGTCGGTGGGCTCGTCCCGCTGCAGCATGAGATGCATCGCGCGGACATAATCGCCGGCGAACCCCCAGTCGCGGACCGCGTCGAGATTACCGAGATACAACTTGTCCTGCAGGCCGAGTTTGATCTGGGCGACACCGAGGGAGATCTTTCGCGTCACGAATTCCGCGCCCCGGCGCGGCGACTCGTGGTTGAACAGAATGCCGGAGACGCCGTACATGTTGAACGACTCACGATAGTTCCGGGTGATGAAATGGCCATATGTCTTCGCCACCCCATAGGGGCTGCGCGGATGGAAGATCGTCGTCTCGTGTTGCGGGCTTTCCACGACCTTGCCGAACATCTCCGAGGACGATGCCTGGTAGAAGCGGATCTGACCACTGCTGTCGTTGCGGGACTTGTCCAGCCCGCACACCAGGCGGATCGCCTCCAGCGTCCGGAGCACGCCCATCCCGTTGACCTCGGCGGTCAGCTCGGCCTGCTGCCAGGACATCGGGACGAAGGAGATGGCGGCGAGGTTGTACACCTCGTCGGGCTGCACCTTGTCCACCGCCGTGACCAGGCTTCCCTGGTCCAGCAGGTCACCGTTGACGAACGACAGGTCGCTGACAAGGCGACTGATGCGGGACTTTCGGGGATTGGCCTGCCCTCTGATCAGTCCCCAGACCTGGTATCCCAGGGACAGCAGATGCTCAGCCAGATAGGAACCGTCTTGGCCGGTGATACCGGTGATCAGCGCGCGCCTGGACATGCACTTTCCTTTCAGCACCGCGGACGAGTAATCCGATCGGACACCATCGCGACCGCGAAGACGCTGACGGTGCGCCCACGGTGGGAATCGAGTCGGCCCGGGGCCGACAGCCCGCGAACGCTACTCATCGACCCAGCCGTGCGTCTGAGCGAGTTCGACGAGGCATTTGCGGACGCTCAGGATCTGCTCCGCCGTCATCGTCGGCACGGCCGCGAGCACGGCTTCTGTGATCTCCCGCGTCAAGTCCTTGACGGACAGCACGTCGCAAAAGCCGGCGTCGTTGCCCTGACGATCGGGTGTGGAGGTGGCCGGTTCCCGTGACGCCGTCGCGATCGACGCGGGTGTCGGTGTGGGCCTCGGTATGGAGGACAGCGGGAAATTCGGCCCGCCGGGCCGGTCGAGCACGCGGACCCGGGACGCCTTCAGGCCCTTGCCACCGTTCTCGACCAGGAATTCGACCCGCGTGTCGACCGAGATGAGACGCTTGTCGCCATCAAGGTCGTTGACATGCATGAAAACGTCTTCGCCGCCCGGGTCCGGGGCGATGAAACCGAACCCGCGGAATTCGTCGAAGCTGATGACCTTACCCGTTACCATGACCACACCTCACGAGAACCACGCTCCCCGAAATGAGGAGCCCTGCCAGGAGAACCACCCGTCGCGACCACCCAGGATTCGCTCACGGCTCAGCCGAAAGCCGAATCTCCGGCGACGCGACACATAGGATCCCGCTCGTTTCGGGAACCGGCCGACTACATTTACTCGGCTATTTTGGTGCGTTCGGACCACTGGAATACCGGGAGATCCTCCCCCTCGATCACCAGAAACTCACCGTTGTGCACGAAGTGCTCATACCCCGAGCCGAGGAGAATCTTCACCTTCTCGTTCGGATTGTCCGTCCGTCGAACGTGATCGCGAGTGAACAAGCGCTCCGGTCCACCGGCGAGCACAATTTTTGCACTGGTCACGATGACACCTCCCTTACGATGGCGGTCCTTTGGAGAACGTGATCGGGATCGGCGGCGACTTTCCGTCGAAACCGGCCGGGACCATCCGGTCGAGGCCGCGCCGGAATCGCTATACCAGAATAAGATGAATATCACGGAGCAATCGGGTCAAGCCATCGGATCAATGGCCTTCCACACCGGCGCCGCCGGTCGCTCCGAACACTGGTATTTCCACTGGTTTCCGGCCGCTCAACTACGCGGTCAGTCAGATCACCGCGCGACCGCCGGCCCATTAAATGGACTTATTTCACGAATTCGGGCAGGACCCGGGGCGGCCAGGAGCCAAGCCGGAAGATGCCCATGGAGTATGCCTTGGAGACCAGGGCCGGGCGGTTGCTGGCCTTCAGCTTTCGTAGCAGCGTCGTCACGTGGTATTCCACACCGCCGCGGCTGAGGTACAGCATCGACGCGAGCTGCACGGTCGACACTCCCGCCGCCACCCCTTCGATGACGCGCGCTTCCATGCTGCTCAGCAGCCTCTTCCGCCCGGTCAGCAGGTCGTCACGCTGCTCCCGATCGGATCGCACCAGCACCATGATGCTCTCGACGTAGCCGGCCTCGTCGTGAAGCGCGATCCCGGTCAGCTCACCGCCGAGCACGGTGTGGTCCGGCCGTACGGCGATCATGCGCTCTTCGAAGCGGGCGCGCTGGTGATCCGTCAGACGGGCGAACTGCTGTCCCATCTTGTCGCGGACGCTCGGGTGCAGCAGCTCACAGAATGCCCGCCCACGAATGTCCGCCAGGGAACGTCCGAACTGCCGAGTAAATTCGAGATTCGCCTCGATTACCCTGGTCGCGTGGTCGAGATTCGCCACGCAAATCCCTGACTGGTCGAAAAACGAACGGTATTGATCTATGCTGTCAGTGGGTTGACCGACCAGGAAAAACTCTTCTTCCTCATCGACCAGGGCGGCTCCGGCATCAATGCTCATCTGATGACCATCCCTCTCCTCCGGTAGACCAGGCGATGCTCCGGTAACTTCGGAGTAACGGCTGAATCCACTTATTAGTATGATATTAACCAAACGGAAAGCGAGTCAACACAAGCCCACTACAGTCCGTGAAAGACTGTGGTACGCAGGGCGGTTGGTTCGGAGCTTGCGGTGCGGCCCCTCGGTCGCGTTCGGTACCGAACTCCGCGTGCTTCATAAGGCGGTTCGGGTCCCGCTCCAGGAGCGTTCCATGAATCGAGACGCGCGGTTCCACGTGGACAGACGGCAGCACGGCGGGTCATCCAAAAAATGATGAATCGCGATCCAGATCGCGCCGGGCCGGCGAACGGCGACGCCCGTCGTCGCCGGGCGGTTCCCTTATGGACGCGCCGTCAAATAAAATATAGCCGCATGGCCTTTGTGCGGCCTATTCGCCCGCGTTCCGCGCACTCAACTCTTCGACGAGCGCCGCCCGGCCGTTCACCCCGAGCCTGCGATAGGTGCTCGTCAGACTTTTTTCGACGGCGCGGCGGGTTATGCCAAGGGAATCGGCGATCTGCTGGTTCGTCCAGCCCTGCAGCACGAAGGCGACGACCGTCTCCTCGGCCTTGGTCAGTTCACCGCGTTCCGGCGCGGCCAGCCGCAGCACCGGGCCGTTCAATTCCGAGTCCTCGTCGCCCTCGGCCCATGAAACGCCGCGTTCCCGGGCGACCCGCCTGCCCTCGGAGATGAGGTACTCCGCGTCGTCGGAACCTGTTACGGCAAGCCTTCTGCCGAGAATCGTGAGCGTCCGGGACAGCTCGATCCGATCCTCCGAACAACGAAGCGTGTCGACGGCCTGCCGGAGGAGATCGATGCCCTCCCCACCCGGGGTGATCGCGCCACGCAGCCGCAGCGCGCGACCGTATGCCGCGGGTGCGCCCCACGCCCGCGCGAAGGCGTGCTCCTCGTCGGCCAGCTCGGCCGCCGCCTGCGCGCGCCCGAGCCGGTGGTTCATCGCCGCGGCCCACACACGCCAGGGGTACAGCGCCGTGTTCGTCCATCCGCAGCGCGACAACTGCTTGCCACTGTCGAGGAACCTGTCCAGCGCGGCAGGCAGATCGCCGCGCACCGCGTCCAGCATCCCCCGCACCATGCGATGTGCGACGACCACGCGGAGGTCGCCGCTCTCCGGACTCGTACGAATCACTCGCTCGCCCAGCTCGACGTCCCACGTCTCGAGCGCGACCATGGCGAGCGTCCAGATGGACAGCGTCGTCGCCTCCGGCCAGGCCGGGTCGGCGTTGTCGACCACGCTCAACGCGGCGCTCTTGGCCTGGACCGGATGCCCGGACGCGCGAAGGATCGCGCTCCGCCCCGCGTTGACCAGCGCGGTGACTCCATCGAGTGCCTGGCGCTGAGCCTGGTCCCGCACCGCGTCCAGCCACTGGGCCACCGGTGCCGCCGCGTCGGCGAGGACAAGGGCCGGAACCAGCAGCGGGAGGGCGGTATAGGCGTGCCCGGCGCGCGGCGGCTCTCGCTCCAGGATCCGGGTGGCCAGCGAGGAGATCTCACCGGCCGTGACACCGCCGGTCACGGCCGCCGCGTACGCGAGCAGGGCCAGCAGCTCACGCCCGGCGCCGGTGGAGACCGGCGCATCCGCGCCGAACCCCCGCAACCGGTCGGCCATCGTGCTGAGATGCACGGCGTCCTGAAGGTGGAGATAGCGGGTACGGGCTTCCAGCCGCAGGCCGAGATCCCCCCGGGCGTACGCCGGTCCAAGGTCGTGGAGCCGACACGCCACGTCCTGGACGAGCGCGCCCAACGACGGGTTGACCGCGCCGAGCGCGGGCGGGATCCACAGTGCCGCCGCCGCGCGTTCCGCCACCGAGGTGAGCATCGGCACGGCCTGCGCGATGTGAGTGACCGAGGACGCGAGGTCGACCCCCCGCTCGGCGGCGGCCAGGTCGACCAGGCGCCGGCCCCGAGCCTCACTGTCGGGCGGGCAGTGCAGCAGCGCGTGCCGGAGGTAACGGACCGCCTCCCTCGCGGAACCGCGTTCGAGCGCGGCGCCGGCGGCCGCGCGCAGGGTGTCGATCTCCCACGGCTCGTACCCGGAGGTGACCAGCAAGAGCTGGTCGGCGACGTGCTCGGCGGGGTGCCCGGCATTGTGCAGCAGCGCCGCCGCCCGGCGGTGCATCAGCGCTCGCGTGTTGACGCTCATCGCCGATTCGATGCCGTACCGCACGCTCTGGTGGACGAATTGCGGGGACTCCCCGCCGGCGAGCAGGCCGAGGCGGTCCAGGGTCTGTATCGCGGACTTGTAGTCGATGCTGTCCAGGCCGGCGAGCTCACTGATGAGCTCTGGCTCCGCCAGGTCTCCGAGCACGACCATCGCCCGCGCGAGATCCTGGACGATCGCGGGCTGGATGCCGAGGCAGAACATGCGCCGGTCGCGCAGGAACGGCTGGCTCGCGGCGCGAACCTCACCGGCCTGCGGCGATACGGGCTGGAAGCCGGCCGTGCGCAGTCCGCGAAGCGCCGCGACCAGTGAAGCGGGGTTCCCGCCGGACACCTCGTGGCAGGCCCGGGCGAAGTCGGGATCGCAGGCCTCGCCGAACTGCTCGCTGATCAACTGGCGCACGCCCTCCGTTGACAGCGGCATCGGATACAGCGTGCGAGCCGCCGAGGCGGCGATCTCCCTGAGCAGCGTGTGGTCGGAGGCCTCGCACTCCTCCGAGAAGGCTCCGGCGACCAGAACTCGCGCGCCGTCCAGACGCTTGGCGAGGTAAGCCAGCCAGCGCAGGGACGGCGCATCCACCCACTGGAGGTCGTCGACCACGATCAGCAGGGTTTTGTCCTTGCTCAGATTGACGATCAGCGAGTTCAGCCCCTGCAGGATCGCCTCTTGTCCGAGCGACCGCTGCGGGCCGATGGACCACGACCCGCCGAGGAACATCCCCCGCACCACGCTCGCCGCACCCCGGAAGCAGGCCGCCCAGCGGGCCTCCGGCACTTCGGCCACGAGCGGCTCCAACAACTGCTGGGCGATGCCGAACGTGAAGTCCTGTTCGAGTAGCGTGCCGCTGGCGCGCAGGACCCGCGCGTGCGGGGCGGCCGCGTCGGCGAGGGAGCGCAGCAGGACCGACTTGCCGACGCCGGGCGAACCTATGACCGCCATCATGGATCCGTCGCCCGCCTCGGCCGCGCGAACCGCCTGCTCCGCCCGAGCCAACTCTTTTCCGCGTTCCAGCAGCATGGGATCAATCCCCCATGTTCCGCGGTGCCGGGGCCAGGAGCGGGGCGAGCTCGTTACGGCTGGTGACGGCGAGTTTGCGGTAGATCCCGGTCAGCCGCAGCTCCACGGTTCGGACGCTCACCGACAGGATGCTCGCGATGTAGGCGTTCGAGCGGCCCGCGGCGGCCAGCCCGGCGATTCGTTCCTCCTGGACGGTCAGCAGGTGCCTCGTCTCGTTCGGCGTCGGCGCTCGTTCCTCGACAGCCTTCTCGGTGAGTCCACCGGAAGGCATGGGGATCTTCCTCGTGGCCTCCTCCAGCAGGCTCAGTGCCTCGGGATGCTCCCCCGACGCCATGATCAGCTCGGCCGACGCCCTCGCGTAGGAGTCGCGCGACACCGAGTCCCGCAGGATCCGAACGGCGCGTTCGAGTTCGCTCATGGCCTCGGCACCGCTCAGCACACGCGACGCGCCCAGATGCGCCAACCCCAGCGTGCTGGGGGCACCCCACTCCCGCGCTCGCTCCACCGTCTCCATCGCCAGTTGCCTGGCTGCCTCGGTGTTCCCACACGCGCTGTGCGCCGCGACGGCCACCGATCGCCAGGACAGCACCGCGGGATTCGTCCACCCCCTGGCCAGCACGAGACGCCCGCACTCATTGATGTCGCGCAGCGCGGCCTCCGGATCGGCCAGCTCCATGCGCACCTTGGCACGCGCGTACAGCAGCGTCCCCCAGGCCGCGCCCTGATCCGCCCCTGAGGGCAACTCCTGAGCCAGCACCTGCTCCGCCTTTTCCACGGACTGGCCGGCGAGGTGCAGGCGCGCCTCCATCGCGACGAAGTAGGGAACCACTCGCGGGTGCCACGAGGTGAGCTGCAGCTCCGCCCGTGCCGCCTCGAAGTCACCCATCGCCTGCCCGAGGTTGCCCCGCCGCATTTCGCATCGGCTGCGCTGGATCAGCGCCAGCGCGGCCGGTACCCGTGCACCACAGCGTCGGGCGTCGGCCAGGACCTCGTCCAGCCCGATCACCGCCTCGGCCACCTCGTCGGCGAAGAACAGCGTCTTGGCGGCGTAAATCCTCGGACCGAACGGCTGGTCCTCCCCTTTGAGCTGGAAGGCCGTCCTGGCCAGTTCCCGCGCCCGGGACATGCGCTCACCGCGGACAGCCAGCATCCAGGCCGCGATACCCGCCTGCACCGGATCTCCCGACCGGTCGGGCGGGTCCGGGAACGACGGCACGGGCAGCACCGGGTCGCTCGTGCAGTCGTTCTGCGCCAGCCAGCCGATGGCCGCCAGCGACCCAACGTCCGCTGCGTCCCCCTCTCGCCGCGCGTAAGCCGTCGCGACGGCGCGATACGTGGCGGACGCGTCGCCCCTGGAGTTGAGCAGATCGGCCGCCCGTACGAGCACCGCGACCGGCACCTCGGGCCCGCTGTTCAGCAGCACCTGCTGGAATCGCCGGTCACTCGTCGCCGGGCTGTGGCCCACCTCCGTCATCGCGAGCTCGATGAGCAGCCGCTGCCGCTGCTCGCCTCCCACCGGCTCCCGCAGCGCGCGGACGAGCAGGGCGGCGGCACCCTCGTGATCATCATGGAGACGTCGCCGCCGGGCCACCCGGCGCAATAGGTCCACCACCCATTCGGCGCCGACCGGCCGGGCATTGAGCAGCAACCGGGCCAGCCGGTCCTCCGGAATCACCGCCCGGTACCCGAGCTCGACGGAGCGCGTCGCCAGCGCCTGCCGCTCCCCGACGTCCATCCCGGCCAGCGCCATCTCGGCGATGAGGGGGCTGACCGGCCGCGGGTCCTCCCCGCCGGTCACCAGACCCAGTCGTACGAGGACGGACAGCGCCTGCTCGGGAAACATCGTCTTCGGCGACGCCAGGGACGTGAGCAGGTCGAAACCGAGGCCGTTCTCGCAAACCGCCATCACCCGGAGCAGCGCGAGGGCATCCGCGGGCAGGCGGGACAGGGACTCAGCCACCCGGTCGCCGCTCACCTCGGCGGCCCGCTCCAGCAAGACCGGGACGTACCGCGCGACAGGCGACAGGGAGGCGTGCGCGAAATGGTCGAGTACGGCGAGCAGGGCCGCCGGGCTGCCCCCCGTGGCCTCGGTGGCGGCGGTCACGAACGCTCCGTCGACGGGCCCGGTGTACCGGGAGAGGATCACCTGCCGGACCCCGCGCTCCCTCAGCGGCGGCACATGGATCACGCTGTGGGGCACCGGTCCGGGCTCGGTGGCCGATCCGGTGGTGCCGCCTTCGCCTTCGCCGAGGGCCCTGGCCTGAACCAGGAGTATCGGAACGCCTCGCAGCCGGTGTGTCATGGCCGCCAGCCATGCCTTCGATTCCTCGTCCGCCCACTGGGCGTCGTCCAGGGCGATCAGCAGCGGATGGTTTCGGGCGAGCGCCACGAACTCCCCGCACAGCGCCGGGATCAAGGTCTCGGCCGGCTGGTCCTCCACCCACAACCGCCGCGCGAAGGCCAGATATCCGGTGCCGGCCAGCCCGGAGGTGATCTGCGAGACGACGCCGTAGCGAAGATCGGCCTCAGCGGGCGAGCAGCGGGCGAGGACGGCCAGTAATCCGGCCTCCCGGGCACGCGCGACAGTCGCCCTGATCAGGGCGCTCCTTCCCGTACCCGGTTCTCCGAGCACGGTCACCATGCTCGACCGGCCGAACTGAAGCTCGGTCACCTGCCTGCCCAGCCGGCGTATCTGCCCCTCCCGCTCGGCCAGGAACTCCGGTGCGGCGTCCCTCCAGCGGGCACCCGGCTCCGGGACGCTCACCGACCGCCTGGGGGTCGGCCGCCATGTGCTCGACACCGGCTCGCCCGTGGTCGACGAGACCGCTTCGGAACCCCCGCCGGAGTCCGCCGTGACACGGGAACGGGCCGAAGGCCGCCGGCGATCGACGCCGCCACCAAGGTTGGAGAGCTCGGCCACGACCGCATCGGCGCCACGGGCGGGCAGAAGGATCGCGCCCCTCAGCCCGACCGGCCCGGTCGTGGCCCCGGTTCCGACTCTGTGTCCAGTTCCGCTGGGCATTCGCACCTCAAATCGACGATGCATGCGCCTGAGCTCAAGCACCCCAATCGCCTATTGAGCAGACCCTAGTCATCTCCATGTTTGTTTGCAAGCGTTTGGCGTTGGTTTGCCTGTGATTGCCTTTATTTACCTGCGATCCTTCCTCTGACCGCTTCTGTCGTCGTGCCGGCGGATGCGACATGAAGCTGATGATCCGTTGAACGGCCGCTCACAACCGGCTGCTCAGCTACCGCCCGATACTGCGGCTTCACTCGGAAAGCAGATGTGGGACCGGATCACCGAAGCACCAGGCACTCCGCGCCGGTCATCACGAGAGGGGCCGACGGCCTGCTCACAACGGGATGTTGGTGTGGCGGCCTCGGCGCGCCGGAGCGGCGGCCAGCGCCTCGCCGAGCCGCAACCGGGTCCACGCCGGGTCGATCACCTCGTCGACGACGCCGATGCTCACCGCCCTGGCCACGCCCCCCGCGATCCTTTCGTGCTCCGCGGCCAGACGGGACAGCAGTTCCTCGCGCTCGCCCTGTGCCGCGGCGGCGAGCTTCTTGCGGTGCAGGATCTCCACCGCCGCCTTCGCCCCCATGATCGCCACCTCGGCCTCCGGCCACGCGAGTACGGCGGTGGCGCCGAGAGACCGGGAGTTCATCGCGATGTAGGCGCCACCGTAGGACTTGCGCGTGACCAGCGTGATCCGCGGAACGCTGGCCTCGGCGAACGCGTGCAGCAGCTTCGCGCCTCGGCGGACCACCCCCTCCCACTCCTGCCCGACGCCGGGCAGGTAACCGGGGACGTCGACCAGCACGAGCAGGGGCACGCCGAACGAGTCGCACATCCGGACGAACCTGGATGTCTTATCCGAAGACAGCGAGTCGAGGCAACCGCCCTTGCGCAGCGGGTTGTTCGCGATCACCCCTACCGTCCGTCCGGCGAGCCTGCCGAACCCGGTCACCATGTTCGGCGCCCACCTGGGCTGCAACTCGACGAATCCCGACTCCCCGTTCTCCTCGTCCAGAATCGCCTTGACCAGCGGGCGCACATCGTAAGCGCGCCGGGGCGAGTCGGGGAGCAGGTGGCGCAGCGGCCTTTCCTCGCGCACCGAATCCACGTCGACGAATCCCGGCTTCGCCAGCAGCGTGACGATCTGGCGGGCGCGGGCGAAGGCCGCCTCCTCGGATTCCGTGCAGATGTGGGCCACTCCGGACTTCCGGCCGTGCGCGTCCGGCCCGCCCAGGCTCTCCATGTCGATCTGCTCTCCGGTGACCGACCGGACGACGTCCGGACCGGTGACGAAGACGCGGGCGGCATCAGACATGATCACGATGTCGGTCAGCGCCGGACCGTAGGCCGCGCCGCCCGCCGCAGGGCCGAGCACAACGGACAGTTGTGGGATCTCACCCGAGGCACGGACCATCGCGGCGAACATCTCCCCGATCCCGTGCATCGCCGACACGCCTTCGTTGAGCTTCGCGCCACCGGAGTGCCACACGCCGATCACCGGACAGCGTTCGTGTATCGCGAGGTCAATGGCATTGACGATCAGCGGGCACTCGTCGATCCCGATCGCGCCACCCTTCAGCGTGGCGTCGGTGCAGTAGACCACCACTCTCGCACCGTTGACCCGCCCGTAAGCGACCACCACCCCCACGCCCGCACGCCGGTGGATGATCTCAAGTGAGTCGGGATCCAGCAACCGTGACATCCGAACCGTCGGGTCACGGTGGTCAAGGTTCGGCTCGGCTCGGTCCACCACGGCCAATGTGGGAAATGTCATCACTCACCCCTGCGAATCGCCCGTTGTCCGAGCCGCAAGTGAACCAGGAGCGGTGTCGAGAAAACCCTAGTTCTGGCTGCCCGTCCCGGAACGGCCGGCGCCCGCGCCCCCCTCCGCGCGTGCGCCGCGACACCCGATCGGCCCGGGAAGGCCTCGCGTCAGCGCAGCCGGCGCAGCCCTTCGTGCACACGCATGATCAACTCAACCGACGGCTGACCGTCGACCTCCGCGACAGGGTGCGCCCTGAGCAGGTTCCAGCCGATCGCGTCGCTGATCAGAACGAGGACCACCCCGATCGGCAACCTGAGGCGACCCGCGATCTCGATCACGGCCATGGGCTCCTGACACATGCCGAAGAGCCAGCGATATTCCTGGGGCAGCGCGGGATCGTCGGCTCTCCAGGCGCCCTCGGGCGTCACCGAGATCAGCGAGTCAATGCGCAGCAGCTCGTTACCGCGAGTACGCCCCCCGGTGAGAACGTACGGCCGCGCTTTGACCGGCAGCGAGTCCTGCGGGTGCTGCACGAGATACGGCCCCGGCAGGCCCTGGTCCGTTACCGGCACGGGGCCCGCATCCGGCACGGGGCCCGCATCCGGAAAGATCCCGGCGCCGTGGTGATCATCGCCGTCGAACCGCGGCTCCGGTGGATCACCGCGTGTCTCTTCCTGCGTGACGTCGACGACGGCGGCGTCGACGGCGTCGACGGCGTTGGCGTCGACATCCCGCGCGTCATCGTCCGCGCTGTCCTCGATGGGTTTGGGCAGGAACTGGTGCTCGGCCCAGGTCTTGTAGTCACCCCAGCCTCCGAAGGCGAGAGGGTGGTACTTCGGTCCGTCGGCGTCTCGCCGTTGTCGCCTCTTGCGGGACATCGCGGGGATCTCACCTGCTCTCGAAAGATCGTCCGATATCAGATCGAGACCGATATCGAGATCGCGCGATGGTAGGAGGTGAGCATGTTTCTGAGCTCACCGCCATCCCCGACCCCCGCGGCTTTGTCGCGCGGTCGTTGCCACCGCGAAGGTCTGCTGATTGTCTCCGTCGATTCCTAGGCATTTGCGCAGTGTTCAGCGAATCTCGTGACGAGTAGAAACGCTTCATGCACCGGCGGGCCGTGCGCGACGGCACTGCCGGTCAGTTCCTGATCGTACGTCGATCGAGCCGGCCCGGCCTGCGATGTCACCCGGCAGTTGGCGTGATCCGGCCCGCTTTGCCGAGCGCGTCCAGCGCCCACCCCAGGTCCGTTCGGCCACTCACGTCCAGCTTGCGGAAGATGCTGGTCAGATGGGTCTCGACAGTGCGCACCGCGATGCGCAGGGTGTGGGCGATCTCTCGGTTGGTGGCACCGGTCGCCGCGAGTTCCGCGACGCGCCGCTCTCCCATGGTCAGCACATCCTTGACCCCGTCGGCCCCCTGGTACATCCAGCCGCCCGCGGCGACAAGCCGGTCGCGCGCCTTCACGGCCAGCGCGCGAAACCCGCACCGCACCGACAGATACACGGCCCGGCGGAAATGCCCACGGGCACCCTCGCGATCGTCCATCCGCAGCAGCGCCTCGCCGAGCAGGCTTTCGGCCCGAACCAGATACCAGCGCGCCTGGGTGCTCGCCAGCGTCTCCGCCGTCTCGGTGAGCATCTCCACCCCATCGCTCCCTTCAGTGATCGCCCCCCTCGCCAGCAGGGCGAATCCCCGAGCGGATGCGCTCCCCCAGGCCGCGGCGAGTCGCTCACCGTGCTCGACGAGCTCCTCCGCCTCGTTCCGGCGGCCCAGGTCGGCGAGCAGACAGGCCGCGTCCAGCCACCACGGCGCGAATATCGGATTCCTGATACCGGACTTGGCAAGCAGCGCGCCACAGGCGGTCAGTGACGACAGCGCGCCTTCGTGGTCACCTCGCGACTCCGCCAGGTACGACCTCGTCATCAGCACCCGTGGATGGTCAAGGAGGGACTCCTCCAAGTCCGGCGAGGTCATCTGGCCGAGCACGAAAGCGGCCTGGTCGAGGTCGCCTCGCTGGGCGAGCACCGCCGCCAGGGCCGTCCGTGGCTCCGTGACGCTTTTCGACCACGACCACTCGTCCGCCAGCTCGACGGCTCTTGTCGCGTCCACCAGGGCCCCGTCGAGGTCGCCCGCCTCGATCAGGATCCACGACCGCGTGGACAAGGCCATCGCCCGGCCCCAGACGTCCCCATGCTCCGCGCCGCGCGCGATCACCCGGTCCATGGCCTGAACCGCTTCCTCAACCTCGTCAGCGAGCGAGAGTACGTACGCGGCGGCGCCGAATGCCCAGCTACCGGGAGTCTCATCCGCACCGCTCAGCGCCTGGCGGGCCGGCACCAGGCAGGTTTGGGACGAGGCACCGCACATCGCGGAGATCATCGATCGCACGGCGAGCAGCTCGCGCTCGCTCACGGCGTGCGCCTCCGGTATCGGCAGCGCCATCGCCCGCTCGGAGATCACCCTGGCGGTGGACCGGCGGCTCCATCCGATCAGCAGCAGCGCCGACTCGACCAGCGTCCGCAGCTCATGGTCGTCGGCGACCACGCCGTCGAGTTCCGCCAGGATGCCGTTCAATATCGAGACCGCCTCCGGCTCCTTGCCGAGGGGCGGCGCGACCTTGGCCAGCTGGACCGCGAGGCGCGCCCTTCCCCGTACGTCACCGGTCCCCTCGATCCCGCCACGGAGCATCGCGTACGCTCCCGACGGATCGTCATGTCCGATCAGCCGCGCGAAGTCGGCCTGCGCGTCGATGTCGGCGGGATCGGCCACGACCATACGGCCCAGGTAGCGCGCCGCCACCCCCAGTGACCCGTCCCGCTCGGCACGACGCGCCGCCTCACGAAGCACATCCCGCATCCAGGGCTCGGGAAGCCTGGGCAGCAGCACCAACTGCGCACTGATCTCCTCGGCCGGCCGGCCGCCGTCGTTGAGCAGCCGGGCGGCCAGCTCCCGCCACCGATCGAGCGTGGTGGCCGGCATGCCGCTCAGCACCATGGTGCGTACATGATCGTCGTTCAACTCCGCCAGGTCGGCGTCGATGATCTCCTCGTCACGCAGGATGTCGATCACGGCGGCTACCAGCGGCTCCGAGACCCCGGACAGCATGCCCACCAGTTCCGCGTCGGCCTGCCCCAGCACGGCGAGGGCCTCCACGACCTTGCGCACGTACTCGGGCTGCCGGTCGAGCGTCGCGAGCAACTGCCCGGCGAAGAGTTCGGCGCCGAGTTCACCGGCCCGGAGCGCGCCCCGGGCATCAGGCGACACATCCTCCTCGCTCAGGCGTGCGAACAGCCGCGCGAGAAGCGACGGATTGCCACGGCAAACGCTGTTGCACGCGCGGACGAACGGCTCCTCCGGTACGGCGTCCCACCACCACCGGGCCATCTCTCCCGCGTCCTCCTCGAACAGCGGCCCGAGGTCGATGGTGCGGTGCCCGCGCGCGGCGACACCGGGAATCGCCCGTCGCCAGTTCGGCGGGCCGGAACGGCGCTGGGCGAGCAGGACGAGCAGCGGAAGGTAGTACCCGCGGTTCATCAGGAAGTCCAGCCATACCAACGACTCCTCGTCGCACCACTGCGTGTCGTCGAGCATGATGACCACCGGTCCTGACGCGGTCGCCTCTATGACGCGCCGGAGCAACCGGTGTGACAGCGGCACGGTGGCGTACTCGTCATGGAGTGACGCCCCGCCGAACAGGCTTTCCGCGGCGTGCCAAGGCAGCCGGGCCCCGGCGGGCGAGCAGGAGCCGCGCAGGATCGTCGCTCCGGCGCACCGGGCGTACCGCTCCAAGGCGTCCAGCAGGGCGGTCTTGCCGGACCCCTCGGGCCCCCGCATCAGGATCATGCGTGCCGACCCTTGTGCGGCCTTGTCCAGCCCGGACACCAGCGTGCCCAACTCCGCTTCCCGGCCCACCAGCCTGGCCTCACCATGGAAGATTCGTCCCGACATGGTCACCATCCCGCTTCACGAGTAGCCGCACTCCGCATCGATCAGGCACGGGGAGCATGCTTCGATCCGGCCGGCCCGAAACCCGAATGCGAAAACCGGCTCCGCGCGACACTCACCCGAGTCGGTCCGGGAATCGAGCACCGGCCCCGCTCAGCAGGCCTCCCGCACCGCCCTTCGTGCTTTATCGGGGCCACAGGCTGCCCGGGCGAGTTGAGCGTTGTGCCGGCACCGGGCCGTGGAGTGGCGGGCGAGGGCGTTCCGTACGGCGGGGACGCCACGGGCCGACACGATGTCGGCGGGCGCGAGATCCCCGGCCGCCAGGATGAGGGGGTGGCCCGGAGAAGGGACGCCCGGCATCGGAAGACCGAGGACGACCGCGACGGCGCGGTTCCCGATGTCGTCGAGGTCGCTCCCGCGTTCCGCGAAGTAGCCGCCCGCGGACAGGAGCGCCCGCCGATGGTGTGCGCACGGGTGTGCGCACGCGATGTTGATGGCGTGCGCGGCGTCCATCGCCGCTCCGGCGTGCTGCTCGACCGACTCGCGCAGCATGGGGTCGGCCACGATCACGGCCTGCGCCTCCAGGACGTCGCGTGCCGCCGGATCGGTCGCTTTCGCCGCCCGTACGGCCGGTTCCTTTACGGCCTCCTCCAGCCCCGCGCCGCCAGGGTGATCCCTGTGGCCGTGTCCGTGACCGGAGCGGGGTCCGGCAGCCGTGGAGCCGCCCTCCGGTACACCCGGCCCGCTGCGCGGCCGGGGCTGATGCCGAGGCCGCGCAGCGTCTCGGACAGCGTCACGGCCACCTCACGGCGAGCATGCCGTTGGCGGGGACCGGCTTGCCGCCGCCGACACGGATGCGCACGGGTATGCCCTGCCGGATCACCGCCTCGACGAAGATCTTGGCGGGGCGCGCGTGCAGGCCCGAGCGCGAGGCGACGGCCACTGTCCTTTCCGGCATCTGTGGCTTCCTTTCAGGGCTCGATGGTGACCTTGATGGCCTCACCCCTGCTGACGATGTCGATCGCCTCCAGGACCTCGGTCAGAGACAGACGATGCGTGATCAGGT
>NZ_JBSFWD010000084.1:0-27381 GCF_053592655.1 Streptosporangium sp. NPDC002607 | reverse complement strand
GACTACCCGTGAGGCCGCGCCGGCGACTGGACTGAGGAGAGCGGGGTCGCGAGGAACGAGCGGCCCCGCTCGACGAGGGAAGGAGCCGGATAAGAGCGGCCTCACCGCGACGCGTTAGCGTCGCAGTGAGTACAGAGCCGGATCCCAGCGGCCTCACCGCGACGCGCAGCGTCGCAGTCAATACCGGTTAGAAGTAGCCGGTGCCCGTGATGGCGGCCGTCGTGTCACCCATGTTCTTCACCCGGTAGCGGATGCACTGGGCGGGCTGGGGGGCGCTGGCGGCGACGTACGCGGCGTGGTCGTTGGCGGCGATCGGCACCGACCCGATGTACCGGCCGCGGCAGTTGCCGACCTTGACCTTGACGGGCACGCTGTTGTTGTCCAGCTTGACCAGCACGTTTCCGTTGTACTGACGCCCGGGGACGAGCTCGGGCGTGAGGAACACCTCCTCGCCTGGCTGCACCCTCGCGGACAGGTTGACATCATCGGCGTGGGCGGGGGTGCCGGTCAGGGCGACGGCTCCGGCGGCCGCCAGGACCAACATCGAGGACAGGGCGCGCATCGAACGTCACTCTCCTTATTCGTCTCTGCCGATCCGTCCCTGCGGATCGGACGTGGAGACACTACGGAGAGTCACATCCAGGGATGATAACGAGGTGACCGAGTCCGGGTAAAACTCCTGGGAGTACGGTTCTGCTTCCCGTACGTACCGCGTCATTGCCACTCAGAGCGGCAGCCCTTGCCGTCACCGAAGAGGGCGCCGCCTCGCGTTGGAGGCGGGCTATCGGGTGAGGAGCTTCTGGGCCTCGACGATCAGGTCGAGGTTGAGGCTGAGCTTGAGGCCGTAGTAGACGATGGCGGTGGCGGTCACCGCGGCGACGAGGACGACCAGGATCTTGACGCTCCAGCCCTGGCGGCCCAGCCAGGCCGTCCAGGCCGACAGGGTCCGCTTGCCGAACTCCAGCAGCCGGTGTGCCCAGTGGAACTCGGTGGCCAGCACCGCCAGCCCCGCGAAGACGACCAGCCAGCCGGGGCCGGGGAAGGGCACCATGATGAGACCGCCGATGACCAGCACCGCGCCGATGGTACCGATGACGATCTTCAGGGTGAGACGTCCGGTGCGAGTGGACCTGATCCCGTCGAGCCAGCCGTGGATACCGGACCGCTCGGCGGCCTCATCCTTCAGCACGTCGGCGTCACCGGTCTCGCTCCGCCTGTCAACGATCTCGTTCGGAGCGTCGGTGGCGCCGGTTTCCGACGGGCGCCCCGTCTCGTCCTGAGGGCTGCACACCCCGTCTGAGACCGCCATACTCTCCCCCGGACAATCGGTTTCCTTCACAATAGGGTCTGCCGAGCGGCCCGGCCGCCGTTGACGCCTTACATCATCCTTAAGGCTGAGGCCATGGGGTTCTCCAGGCGGAGGCCGCGAGACCCCGCCTGCGGCTCGGCCGCGATACCCGGCCCCCCTCGTTCAGCCGGATATACCCGCGAACAACGTATAGGACGACAGGTAGCACTTACGCCGTGAATCGCCCACCGGAGCGGCGGAAGCGGGACGGCCCCGCCCGCGCCCGTTCGGGGCGTGGGCGGGGCCGTACGGACTCCCGGTGCCCCGTGGTTCTTCACGGGGCACCGGAAGCGCCGGTGCGTCCGACAGCCTGGACCCCCCGGCCTCGGCGACGGGTCGCACCGGCAGGTCTCCCTTACCGGTCGCCCCTCCGGGGTGACCAGGCCGTCAGGAAAGCACCGTTCGGGGGCGCGGAAAGCGCCGTCAGGGGGCGGTGCAGGTGACGTTGGAGGGGACGCCGTTGGTACCGGTCCAGGAGGCGCCGAAGCCGAACGACGTGGCGGCTCCGGCGGCCAGGACGCCGTTCCAGCTCGCGTTCTTCACGGTGACGTCGGCGCCGGTCTGGGTGTGCACGCCGCTCCAGAGCTGGGTGATCGTCTGACCGTTCGGGAACGACCACTTGACGGTCCAGCCGGTGGTCGCCGAGGTGCCGGTGTTCTTTACGGTCACCTCGCCCTGGAAGCCGCCGGGCCAGGAGTTGGACACCGTGTAGGTCGCGGTGCAGCCGCCGCCGACCGGCCCGGTGAGGGTCCTGAAGGTCACCGGGTCGGAGGCGGTGGAGCTGTTCCCCGCGGCGTCCCGGGCGATCACGTAGAAGGTGTACGAGGTGTCGGAGGTCAGCCCGGTCGGCGCGAACGACGCCGAGACCGACGAACCCACCTTGACATCCGTCGCCCCCGCCTCACGGTAGACGTCATAACCGCTCACCCCGACGGCGTCCGTCGAAGCCGTCCAGGACAGCGTCGCACCCGAGGAGGTGATCGCCGAGGCGACCGGGGTACCCGGCTTGGTCGGCGGAACGGTGTCGACCGGCGGGACGACCCCGCCGTTGTCGGCGTACAGGATGCCGCGGCCGTTGGTGCCGAGGTAGACGCGGCCGTAGACGCGCGGGTCGCCGGTGATCGCCTCGCCCGCGTTGCCGTACTGGTGCTGGTCGTCGTTGATCCTGACCCAGCTCGCGCCGGCGTCGTCGGAGCGGAACACGCCGTTGACGCCGCCGACCGTGGCGACCGCGTACAGCGCCTGGTAACCGGAGGCGGTGGCGGACTTGCCGAAGCCGATGTTGACGGCGCTCGTGACATTGGAGAGCTTGGTGAACGACGTGCCGCCGTTGGTGGAGTGCCAGATGCCCGAGCTGGTCGTCGACCCCCCGGCCAGCCAGATGTCGCCCTCGCGGCCGGGTACCGCCTTGAACTTGACGTTGCCCTCGGTGGGCAGCCCGGTCGCGGCGGTGGCCGCGAAGGAGGCGCCGCCGTTGGTGCTGGCGTAGAACTTTCCGGCACTGAAGCCGTAGAACCTGTTGGAGTTCACCCGGTCGGACTCGACCACGGCATTGGTCGGGAGCCCGGTGGAGGCGGTCCACGAGTTGCCGTAGCCGACCGAGTAGTGCACGCCCACGTCCTTGGGCGCCCAGACGAACCTGGACCCGTTGGCCGCGGCCGCGATCGTGCCGCCCTCGTTGATCCCGCTCGGCTCGGTGCCCTGGAACCAGTTGGCGCCGCCGTCGGTGGAGAACGCGGCGTGGCTGTCGTTCGGCCGGTCGGAGTCGGTGAAGTTGCCCGCGCGAACCATGATCGACGGGTTGGTCTCGGCGTAGTCGAGGCTGGTCGTCGAGGTGAAGTTGGGCGAGGTGAACATCATGGGCGGTACGGCGTCGAGGTTGGTGTGGCGGAAGCCGCCGATGTCGCCGAGACCGCTGACCAGCGGAGCTCCCGAGGGCGGGCTGATCAGGTCGAGGACCGCGGTCTCCTCAAGTCCCTTCACCATCGGCTTGATGGTGAACTGGCCGCCGGTGTCCCACTTCTTCAGGTCCTCGGTGCCGTAGAGCGTGGCGCCGGTGCCGTACATCATGCGGTTGCCGTCGAACGGGTCGATCTCCAGTGATTCGGTCATCCAGCCGAGCTTGGGCGTCGTCTCCGGCGGCTGCGGGTTGGCCCCGAAGGTGAGCCACGGCGAGGAGGAGACGTCCATCGTGTAGCGGAAGCTACGGTTCGGGTAGGAGGTGAAGTCCCAGACCCGGGTCCAGGTCGCCCCGGAGTCGGTGGAGCGGAAGAAGATGACGTCCGGCCACCAGGAGATCTGGGTGGCGACCATGATCGTGCCGGGGTTCTGCCGGTCGATGGTGAGGCCGCTGTAGCCGAAGTAGTCGTCGGCCGAACTGGAGGGGACCGGGCTGATCTGGGTCCAGGCACCGGTGGTCGTGTTGAGCTTCCACACGTCACCCTTGGCGCCGTCGTACGGGCCGCCGGTGTCGCTGGTGGCGATGTAGAGCGTGTGGTTGACGTGGTCGAGCACGCCCTTGTGCGCGATGTAGCCGGTGGGCTGGCCGGCCACCCTGGTCCAGGTGGTCCCGCCGTCAGCGGAGCTGTAGACGGTGTTCGCCTTGTCCGCGACGCCGACGTAGATCTTCTGCGTGGTGTTGCCCGCGGTCGCCGAGGACGGGTCGAAGGTCACCCAGACCACGCCGGGACGGTGGCTGAGGTAGCCGTTGGGGTCGGAGGGATCGGCGGCGTAGTTGCCCGCGTTGGGGAAGGAGGCGACCTTGGCCCAGGTCACGCCCTTGTCGGTGCTGCGCCACAGGCCGTTGCCGTCGGGCGCGCCGAGGTAGACGATGCTGTTCCTGTTGGGGTCGACGGCCAGCCGCTCCCCCATGCCCCGGCCGGGCATGTTGCCGCCGAGCTTGAACGGCAGCGCCGTGGCCTGCCAGGTCGCGCCCTTGTCGGCGGAGCGCAGGATGGCGCCGTTGTTGGGATCCCAGCTGTTGGTGTACATCCCGGCGGCGACGTAGACCCGGTTGGTCTCCACCGGGTCGGTGGCCAGGCTGACCACGCCGTTGTAGCCCCACTTGTCCCAGCCCACCCAGTCGAGCAGCGGAGTCCAGGTCTTGCTCGCCTGCTCCCAGCGGTAGGCGCCGCCGATGTCGGTGCGGGCGTAGATCAGGTTCTTCTCCTTCTGGTTGAACACGATCCCCGGCACGAACCCGCCACCGTCGATCCTGACGTTCTTCCAGGTGTACGTCTCGGCGGCGGCAGCAGCGGTCCCGGACGCGGACGCCGGAGCGACCCCGCCCGCGACGGCCACACCGACCGACGCGCACGCCACCGCGGCGGCGGTGAGCATGCTGAACAGCCTTCTTCGCATGTACGGCTTCCCTTCGCAATGCAACGGACAAACCGCCATGCACGATCAGGTGACGGGACCCTGACCTTCGACCGCCCATGATGCGCGTGCATGAACGCCCAGAGGTTCACATGCCGGACCCCGCGCCGTCAATAGTTTGAACAGACAACTAACAAATCGGTGCCCGACCGCAGCGTGCCGCGCGGGGAGGGCGCGGCGTACGCGGGTGTCCCGCACGTGGCGCCTTCCGGGACCTACTCCGGATCACAGTCGGTGGCGCACTCCCGGCGGGAAGCGATCATCAGCCGCGAACCCGGCCCTCTCGCCGCGGCCACGTCGTCGGGGTTGGCCAGCGCACAGCGGTCCAGCGAGAGGCAGCCGCAGGCTATGCACTCGGTCAGCCCGTGCCGGAGACGTTCGAGCTGCCTGATGCGGTCGTCGAGCTCGTCCTGCCATATCCCCGAGAGCCTCGCCCAGTCCTCCCTGGTGGGGGTCCGCTCGTCGGGGAGCGCGGACAGCGCCTCCTGGATCGTCCGAAGCGGGATCCCGACCCGCTGGGAGACCCGGATGAAGGCGATCCTGCGCAGCGTGTCACGGGAGAAGCGGCGCTGGTTGCCCGCAGTGCGGCGGCTGCGGATCAGGCCCTTGGACTCGTAGAAGTGCAGGGCCGAGACGGCGACCCCGCTGCGCGAGGAGAGCTGGCCGACGGTTATCTCCGGATTGTTGGGCATGCGGCAGTCTACCTTGACCTCAACTTACATTGAGGTTGTCGGGTGGCACGCCGTTCACGAGAGCTCACCCGGCCCGGAGCCTCGAGGTGTCTCCCCCTCGGCCGCAGAGGGATGTTCGGGTAAGAATAGGCCGCATGACGAGAACACTGGTGCTGGGTGGCGGAGGCGTGGCGGGCATCGCCTGGGAGGCGGGGATCGTCACGGGTCTTCGCAAGGCGGGACTGGAGCTGGGAGCGGCCGACCTGGTGGTCGGCACCTCGGCCGGCTCGGTGGTCGGGACGCTGATCGCCACCGAGGTCGACCTGGAGAGCTCGGTCGGCGTCCAGGCCGACACCGAGACCGCGACCGTCTCCGCGGTGGACATGGAGGCGGTCATGGCCGCCTTCGGCGTGCTGTACGACCCGTCCCTGGAACCGCGGGAGGCCCGGCGCAGGGTCGGCGAGCTGGCCCTGGCCGTGCGGGACACCGGCGCCAGGATCGAGACGATCGGCGACCGGCTGCCCGTCAAGGAGTGGCCGGAGCGCCGCCTGCTGATCACCGCGGTCGACGCGGCGACCGGCGAGTTCGTGGTCTGGGAACGCGACTCGGGGGTGCCGCTGGTGTCGGCGGTCGCCTCCAGCTGCGCGGTCCCCTGCGTGTTCCCGCCGGTGGAGATCGGCGGGCGCCGCTACATGGACGGCGGGGTGCGCTCGGCGACCAACGCCGACCTGGCGGCGGGCAGCTCGGCCGTGGTCATCCTGGAACCGCTGGCGCACGTCTCACCGAGGGCGCGCTTCGAGGCCGAGCTGGCCGAACTGAGGGACGCGGCGGTCGCGCACATCGTCCCCGACGAGGCCTCGGTCGCCGTGTTCGGCGCCAACGTCCTCGACCCGGCCCTGTGGCGCCCCGCCTTCCAGGCCGGCCTCGCCCAGGCGCCCGCCGCCGCGGAGAGCGTGGCCAGGGCCTGGCAGGACTGAGAACGACGTGGGCGCGGGCGGGGCGGCGCCGCTCTGGGTGGTGAGCGGGCCCCCGGGAGCGGGGAAGTCGACGGTCGCGGCGGCGCTGCTGGCGCTGCTCGACCCACCTCCCGCGCTGCTCGACAAGGACACCGTCTACGGCGGCTTCGTCGCCGCCACCCTCCGCGCCCACGGCCGCGACGACGGGGAACGCGAAGGCCCCTGGTATGACGAACACATCAAGCGGTACGAGTACGACGGGCTGACCGAGGTCGCCCGGCAGATCCGCTCGCACGGCTGCCCGGTGATGCTGGAAGGCCCCTTCACCACCCAGGTACACGACGCGGCGGTGTGGGAGCGCTGGGTCGGGCGGCTGGGCGGGCCGCCCGTACACCTCCTCTGGGTCCGCTCGGACGGCGCGGTGCTGCGCTCCCGGCTGGAGGCCAGAGGGCTCGCCAGGGACGCGGGCAAGCTCGGCCGCTTCGAGGACTACCTGCGGGCCATCAGGGTGGACGAACCACCCGTCGTGCCGCACGACGAGATCGACAACCGTCCTGGGGCACCCTCCCTGACGGCACAGCTGGAGAGGATCATCGCCTCCGGGTAGACCGCCCGCCGTGGCGTCCCCGAGCCCTGACGGGCCTGCCCCCGGACCTGGACACCTGTTCACCGCCGGGAATCTCCCCGGCGACGGGCGAGGCCGTCGGCTCGGGGGCCGGCGGACGCCGGCGCCTCCGCCTCTCGCGTCCGTACGGGAATCCCGGACGCCGGATATCGGCATGCCCGGCGTCCGAAACGCAGGTGAAACCCGAATCGCGGGAATCTCGGATGCCGGACACCGGCGCCGGCTCTCGACCCTGGGAATCGGGATCTTCCGGATTCGGCCCCGGCAGGCGTCAACGGCCACCCCAAGCCGCCCTGTATTTCCGGACCAGAACCCCCTTTGGAACGATTCGACAAAATTGAGTCACATTTCATGACAAGTTTGCATTGCAGGCATAACGTAGCGGCCTTACGTTCCCGGTATGGATCTCGAGCTCCGACACCTCAAGATCGTGCGCGCGGTGGCACAGGCCGGTAGCGTCACCAAGGCCGCCACCCACCTCGGACTGGCCCAACCCGCACTGACAGCACAGCTCAAACGGATAGAGCGGGTTCTCGGGGGAGCTCTTTTCGAACGCGATCACAACGGCGCGCGGCCCACGCCCCTGGGGGAGCTGGTCCTGTCACGCGCGCTGGTCCTCCTGCCCGCGGCCCGCGAACTCCAGGAGGAGGCACTCCGATTCGCCAACGCGAACGCCGACGTCCCCAGCTACCGGCTGGGCGCCACCAACGGCCCGATACTCGGCGGCCTGATGGACCGCCTCGCCACCGCCTGGCCGTCCACTCCCGTGAGCACCTACACCTCCTGGTCCGCCAAGGAGCTCACCACCATGGTGATGCTGGGCCGGATCGACTTCGCGTTCATCGGCGCCTGCGGGGAGAGCCCGCCACCGGTGGAGGGACCGGTGGTGTGGTCGACCGTGGGCACCGACCCGGTCTTCGTACTGCTCAACGAGGACCATCCGCTGGTCGACAGGAAGGAGGTGGAACTGGCCGAGCTGGCCGACGAGCAGTGGACCGTCACCCCCGGCGACAGCTGCTTCGGCGACTGCTTCGCCACGGCCTGCGCCCGCGCCGGCTTCACCCCCAAGACCATCTACGAGACCGACGTGGCCACCTGCATGCACCTGGCCAAGGTCGGCCGCGCCGCCGCGCTCTGCCAGGCGACCTTCCAGCCCGCCGAGGGGTTGAAGCTGGTGCCGCTCGCCGGCGCCCCGCTGCGCTGGCGGCAGCTGCTCGGCTGGCACCCGGAGGCGCCCAGCGCCGCGGTCGCGATGCCGATCTTCGAGCACGCGAAGGCCGCGCACTCCGACGCGGTCGGGCGGAGCAGACGATATGCCGCGTGGCTGACCGAGAACCCCGGGTTGGGCACCTCTCCATAACGTGACGGTAGGGGACATTCGGTAGAGGCGCGCCTCATGTGCACACCGTTACCTTGACGGCACCCCCCACATGAGGAGAGAACCCATGCTCCGCAGAAGTGCCGTGACAGCGGGCTTCGCGCTCGCTGTCGCCATGGTGGCCACCCCCGCCATCGCCCACCAGGGACCCGGCGAGACCGCCGCCCCCTACACCCTCGCCGAGGCCCGGACACTGGTGGAGGCCACTGCCAAGCCGGCTCCGGGCCTGGTCGACGCCATCCGGCGCGACCTCGGCGGCACCAGCGAGCAGGCCTCGGCCCGACTGATCAACGAGGCCGCCGCCGCCAAGGTCGAGCCCGCCCTCCGCGGGCAGCTCGGCACCTCCTTCGCCGGAGCCTGGGTGACCGGCCCCACCTCCAACCTCGTGATCGCCACCAGCGACTCCACCAGGATCGCCTCGCTCGCCAGGTCGGGCGCGGAGGTCAAGCTCTTCAAGAACTCCCTGGCCACGCTCGACACGGCCAAGGAGCGGCTCGACCAGCTCGTGGCCTCCGCGCCGAAGTCGATCCCGTCCTGGTACGTCGACGTGCGGAGCAACAGCGTCGTCGTGCTGGCCGGTGACGTCGCCGAGGCGCAGGCGTTCGTGGACGGCAGCGGCGTGGACAAGTCGCTCGTCCGCGTCGAGGCCTCGCAGGAGAAGCCCAAGCCGCTCTACGACGTCCGCGGCGGCGACGCCTTCTACATGGGCGGCCGCTGCTCGGTCGGCTTCTCGGTCACCCGCGGCAGCCAGGGCGGCTTCGCCACCGCCGGCCACTGCGGCACGGCCGGCACCGCCACCCAGGGCTACAACCAGGTCGCCCAGGGCACCTTCCAGGGCTCGTCCTTCCCCGGCAACGACTACGCGTGGGTCGCGGTCAACTCCAACTGGACCCCGACCGGCGTGGTGAACGGCTACAGCGCGGGCATCCTTCCGGTGGCCGGCTCCACCCAGCAGGTCGTGGGCAGCTCCATCTGCCGCTCCGGCTCCACCACCCAGTACCGCTGCGGCACCATCAGCCAGCACAACACGAGCGTCACCTACCCCGAGGGCACCATCACCGGCCTGACCCGCACCACCGTGTGCGCCGAGCCCGGCGACTCCGGCGGCTCCTACATCTCCGGCAGCCAGGCCCAGGGCGTCACCTCCGGCGGCTCGGGCAACTGCACCGTCGGCGGCACCACCTACCACCAGCCGATCAACGAGATCCTCTCGGCGTACGGGCTCACCCTGGTGACCAACGGGACCCCGCCGCCCACCGGGTGCAGCGGTTACCAGAGCACCTACACCGGCTCGCTGACGTCCAACGCCAACGCCTACCAGCCCGGCACCGCCGGCTACAGCGCCGCCGCGGGCGTCCACCGCGTCTGCCTGGACGGGCCCAACGGCACCGACTACGACGCCTACCTGCAGAAGCTGAGCGGTTCCACCTGGACGACCGTGGCCAGCGGGACCTCCCCCAACCCCGATGAGGCCTTCACCTACAGCGGCACCGCGGGCACCTACCGCGTACGGGTGCACGCCTACAGCGGCTCCGGCTCCTACACCCTCGGCCTGACCAGGCCGTAAGGGCCTGCCCGGCCGGACTCGATCGAGTCCGGCCGGGAACACACCGGACACGCGAGCCCCGGCGATCACACATCCCGAGCGGACCCCGGGGAGGTGTCCCGGCCGCCCTCCCCGCCACGAGCCCGTGCGACCTCGTGGCGGGGAGGGCGGCGCCGTCATGCCCGGACGTCGAGAACAATGGTGTGATGAGCGACCTTCTGACGCTGAGCGAGGGCGCGGTGCTGACGCACCTCGTCACCCGGGCCGAGCTGGCGAGCGGGGTGCTGCCGGCCTCCGACGACCTGCGGCTGTGGGCGCGGCTGGCCGACGGCGACGGGGTGCCGCTTGCCGGGGGCGGCCGGGTGCTGACCTCCCTCGACACCGGAGAGCCCGTCCTGACCGGCCCCGAGGGCTGGCTGGCCCACCTGGAACCCGAGCAGGTGATCGCGCTGCGCCTGCGCGACGGCGTCCTGGAGCTGTCGGCCGTCGAGCTGGACGACGTTCCGGCGGAGCGGGTGATGCGGGTCGTCCAGGAGTTCGGGGAGCAGGCCCTCGACGCGCTGCGCGCCTTCGCGGAAGGGCTGGAGCCCAGTCCGGGCGTACCGGTCGACGTGGTGGTCCTGGAGCTGCTGATGAAGGCTCCGGAGACCTTCGCCGACCCGCTGCCGCCGCTCTCCCCGCTGCTGCGCAACGCCTCGCTGGAGGTGCACGCCGGCAGGGTGGGCATCGTGGGCGCGCCGTGGGACACGGCGTCGGTCGCCGACCTGGCGCCGCTGGACATCATCAGGCTGGCCCTGGTGCGCAGCGCGCTGCGCACCTACGGCGAGGGCGCCGACCTCTCCAAGGCCGTCACCTACCTGTCCCGCTCCGAGACGGTGCTGGCGAGGATCGCCGACGAGGTGGAGCGCGAGCCGCTCGGCCCGGCGCCGGCCTCGGCACTGCCCCGCACCGAACCGGCCGCGCTGCTGCTGATCGCCAGGTCGGCCGAGGGCGAGGGCCGCTCGTTCGAGGCGTCCGGGCTGATCTCCGAGGTGCTCTCCCTCTCCCCCGGCCTGGCTCCGGCCGTGCGCGACGCGGCCGAGTACGCCGCGTGCCGCACCGACCCGGGCGCCCCGCTGCCCGAGCGCGCCGCGCACCTGTACCGGCAGCTGCTCGCGTACGCCTATCGCCCGGCCCGCAGGCGGCTGATCGAGGACCTGGTCGCGCTGAGCGTCCGGGTGGCCGAGCCCGCCCTGGCGGACCTGGCCCTGTTCGAGAACGACGTGGTCGGCGAGTTCCTGGACGCGCGCGCCGAGTGGCTGCGCGACGACGAGGTGGGGCTGCTGGAGTCGTGGCGGCGGACGCCGCTGCGCCTGTGGGAGGTCCTCGACGTCTCCGGGGACGAGATCACCGTGGCCGCCGCCGGAGGCGGGGACGGCGACGGGGGGCGGGTGACGCTGGCCGACGAGCTGCTCTCCGGGCAGGCGCTGCCGGGAGACCTGATGCTGACCCGGCTGCTGAGCGACGGGGCGGGCCCGCACGTGTTCGGCCACCCGTTCAAGGTCGCCCCGGAGCGGAGGCAGGAGATGCTGGACCTGCTCACCGACCCCGTCGACCCCTACGCGGTGGCCGCCTTCTTCAGGCGCCTCGGCCGGGCCCCCGGCGCGGCGGGCGAGGACTCCGGGCACTGAGAGGCCGGCCCTCCCCCGCCGGGCACGTAGGCTCCCTTATGTCGGTGATTAAGCAAAAGAAAATCACCGATAGGCATAATGGAGCAGGCGGAGGGCGTAAGTCGCTTTGACGTGGCGGAAACAAGGAGTGTTGACTGTGCGCATGCTTAGCGAAGCGAACGGCTCGATCGCCGGCGCGGGGGCGCTTCTGAACATCATGCGCGACGGTCGGGCCAGGACGCGGGCCGAACTGATCCAGCTGACCGGGCTGGCCAGGTCCACGCTGGCCCAGCGCCTCGACGCGCTGCTGAGCCGGCAGTGGATCGTGCCGACCGAGGAGGCCATCTCCTCGGGAGGCCGGCCCGCCGTCGCCTTCACGTTCAACCGCACCGCCCGCGTCGTCCTCGCCGCCGACCTCGGCGCCACCCACGCCCGGGTGGCGGTCACCGACCTCGGCACCACGGTCCTGGCGGAGCGCGCGGCCGAGGTGCCGATAGACCGCGGCCCCGAGGAGACGCTCGGCTGGCTCCAGCACACCTTCGAGGAGATGCTCGCCGAGACCGGCCACCGCCCGGACGAGATCTGCGGCATCGGCGTCGGTCTCCCCGGCCCGGTCGAGCACAGCTCGGGACGCCCGGTCAACCCGCCGATAATGCCGGGCTGGGACGGTTTCCCCGTTCCGGAATGGCTCGGCTCGCGCCTCGGCGCGCCCGTCCTCGTCGACAACGACGTGAACATCATGGCGCTGGGCGAGCACTGGGCCGCCCGCCCCGAGGCCGACCACCTCATCTTCATCAAGATCGGCACCGGCATCGGCTGCGGCATCATCAGCGACCGCCGCCTGCACCGGGGCGCCCAGGGCGCGGCGGGCGACATCGGCCACATCCAGGTGGCCTCGGCCCTCGACACCGTCTGCCGCTGCGGCAACGTCGGCTGCCTGGAGGCCGTCGCCAGCGGCGCCGCCATCTCGGCCAAACTCTGCGCGGCCGGGGTGACCGCCGAGGACAGCCGCGACGTGGTCCGTCTGGTGCGCAGCGGCAACACCCAGGCCGTCCAGCTCATCCGGCAGGCGGGCCGCGAGGTCGGCGACGTGCTCGCCTCGATCGTCAACTTCTTCAACCCCTCGGTGATCGTGGTCGGCGGCGACATCTCCGAGGCCGGGGAGCAGGTGCTCGCCGGCCTTCGCGAGGTCATCTACAGCCGGTCGCTGCCGCTGGCCACCCAGCATCTGACGATCACCGGCAGCGAGCTGGGCGACCGCGCGGGCGTGATCGGCGCCGCCGTCATGGTCATCGAACACGTCCTGGCCCCCGGCAGCGTCGACCGCTCCGTCAGCCCCGCCTGACCGCGCGCGGTTCCGGCGCCGCGGTTCCGCCGGGGAAGCCCGCGCACCGTCGAACCCGGACCGATCGGCGGCCGTGGGACACTCGTCCGGCCATGGACACCGAAACCATCAGGACCGCCCGGCTCACGCTCGAACCGCTGGCGGTGCGCCACGCGGCCGAGATGGCCGAGGTGCTCGGCGATCCGGCCCTGCACACCTTCATCGGCGGCTCTCCGGAGACCCCCGAACAACTCCGCGACCGCTACGCCCGCCTGGTCGCCGGACCGCCACCGGGCCGGGACGAGTCGTGGCTCAACTGGGTGATCCGCCTCGACGGCCCGGATCGGCTGGTCGGTTACGTCCAGGCGACGGTGACCCGCGACCACGCGGCCGTGGCCTGGGTGGTGGGAACCCGCTGGCAGGGCCGGGGCATCGCCGGGGAGGCCGCGGTCGCCCTCGTCGACTGGCTCAGGGCACGCGGCACGGCCGTCGTCGCCACCATCCATCCCGACCATGCCGCCTCGTCGGCCGTGGCCCGCGGGGCAGGGCTGGTACCGACCGGCGGCCGGGTGGACGGGGAGATCGTCTGGAGATACGGCGGGCGCGAACCTGAGTAGGAGTGCTCAGCCGCCGCTGAGTGCGTACGCTCTCCCCCGGCTTGGCGATCTTCGAAATCCTCGGGTCATGAAATGGTGGATCTTCCTGGTCGCGCTCGTCAGCACGGTGGTCGCGGCGTGGCTGCTCGTGTACGCCGACGTCCCGCTCGCCACGTTCCTGTCGCTCGGGCTCGGCGCGATCAGCCTCGTCTGGTTGATCGTGCTCCTCACCCTGCCGTGGAACCTCTACTTCGGGGCGCGCCAGGTGGTCCACGAGATCCACGTGTCCAGGGAGCGCGGCATCCAGGTACCCGAGGGGCACGAGGCCGAGGCGCTGGAGATCGCCGGGCGGATGCGCCGGTTCGCCATCGGCGGCCACATCGTCTCCGCGGTGCTCCTGGCCGTCATCACCTACCTGTCCGGTGCCTTCGTGGGCTACTACTTCGCCGGTTTCTACCTGCTGAGCACCTGCTTCCGGCCGGCCGGCGCCTACCTGTCCCACCTGCGCGAGCGGGTCACCACGCTGATGAAGGAGGCATACCACCCCCGCGAGGACATCGTCTCGCTCGTCGCCAGGGTGGACGACCTGGCCGCCGAGGTGACCGCGCTGACCAGGTCAGCCGAGCGGCTCCGGGACGACGTCGAGACGCTCGGCGCCGACCTGCGCAACGGCGACGAGGCCCTGGAGCGCCGGATCACCGGGCTCGCCCGGCGTTTCGAGGACACCGTGGACGGTCTCACCGACAACCACGAGGTCATCACCGGGCTCAAGGCCTTCCTGCGCCTGGTCCGGGCCGACGCCCACGGCCGGGCCTGACCCGCGCCACGCCCGGGGTGCCGCCTCCAGCAGCCGCGCCGCGGCGCCGAGGACGTCCCGGACGCCGATTTCCAGCAGACCCGGATCGGGCCGGTAGGCGTAGGGGTCGCCGTGGCCGCCCGCCCACAGGACGACGTGCGGTCCCGTCTCCGGAGGTCCCCACACGGCGGGTGCGACTGGGCCGAACAGCGCCACGGAGGGCGTGGCGAACGCGGCCGCCAGATGGGTCACCCCGGTGTCCCCGCAGACCACCAGCCTGGCCCTGGCCACCAGCGCGGCCAGCTCGCGCAGCCCGGTGCGCCCGGCGAGCACGCACGAAGGCGGCAGCCCGGCGAGCATGGCCACCCGCTCGGCGAGGTCCCGCTCCCCCGCGCTCCCGGTGACCACCACCTCGTGCCCGTTCCTCCGCAGGTCCGCGGCCACCAGCGCGAACCGCTCCGGCGGCCAGCGCCTGGCCGGGTACCCGGCCCCGGGGTGGATGACGACGGGCCGGGACTCCTCCTCGCGAGAGGCGAGGCGCCGGAGCCCCAGATCGGCGGGGTCGGCCGTGATGCCGTACCAGGCGAGCAGGTCGCACCAGCGCCGTACCTCGTGCACGCCGTCCCGCCAGACCGGTCCGCGCGCGCCGGGGAAGGCGGGGTGGGAGTGGGTCAGCAGCCGGGCCGGGCCGGTGCGGTGGAGCGCGGCGATGCCGCGCGGGCCGGCGCCGTGCAGGTTGACCGCGATGTCCACGCGCCGGCCGAGCGGCGGTACGTGACCGGGCCCCGACACGTCGCACACCTCGTCCACCGCGCCGATCAGCGGCACCAGGGGCGCCAGCGCGGAAGGCGCGGCCAGCACGACCCGGTGGCCGGGGTGGGAGCGGCGCAGGGCGCGCAGGGCGGGGACCGCGGTGAGCAGGTCACCGAGTCCCAGCCCGCGCAGTACCACCATGACCGGGCGGTCCGCCTCGGGCCCGGCGGGGGCGCTCCGCCCTCCGTCGCCGGCACCGGTCTCGCGGAGACTCACGCAGGCCGGAGCGGTGCTCATCTGATCGTCTCCTTGACAGAGGTCAGGTGGTCGACCGCCTCGACGACCCGCGCGCTCGGCACCGACGACAGGCAGGGATGACCGGTGACGGCGCAGGTACCTTCCCGGGTCACCCGGCAGGGGGCCCGCTGGTCACCGAGGATCACGACCGGCACGCCGTACGGCGCCCAGCGGCCGGCGGGGGCCAGGGGGGCGAACAGGCTGACGACCGGCGTGCCGACCGCCGCCGCGAGGTGGGCGGGCCCCGCGTCCGCGACGACCAGGGCGCACGCCCCGGCGAGCACCGCGGCGAGTTCGGGAAAGGTGGTCCTGCCGCCCAGGTCGACGACGGACCTTCCCCGCTGCCCGCCGTACGTGGCCGGGGGGCCGTTCCAGTTCCGGCCGCCCGTCGCGGCACACGTCCCGTCGACCCAGCCGGCGGTGAAGGCGGGCTCGTCCACCCTCCAGCCGCGCAGCCGGGCGGGTCCCCCGCCCATCCAGCCGCCCGCGAAGACGGGTCCCGGCGACAGACCGTGCTGCCCGGCACCCGCGGCGATCCGCGCGGTGAGCCCGTGCTCGTCCTGGCCACCGGTCACGACGACCCTGCGGCCCGAGCGGACGAGGTCCTGAACCGCGCGCGCCCACCTCTCCGCGGGCCATGCCCTGGCGGGGACCGAGGTGCCGGGGTGCACGACCACGTAGCCCGATGGCCCGGTGAGGTGGCGGACCTCGGGCAACGGGTGCCGTACGGCGAGCCCCCCCGGATCTCCGTGCGGTAGCTCGAACCCCGCCGCCCTGGCCAGCCCGAGCATGCGCTCGCTCTCCGGCACGTCCACCTCCTCGTCGACGACGTGCCGTACGTCGAGCAGCGAGCCCGGGTCGTCGGTGGAGACGGCGGCGACCCTCGGCGTACCCGCCAGCCTGAGTATCAGGGCCAGCGGCAACGCGGACTGGTGGAACGAGGTGAGGATCAGCGCCTGTTCGGGAGCCGTGTCCCGGATGGTCCGCAGCAGTCTCAGCACGTGCGGGCCGGCCACCGGCGGCGCGGTGGGGTCGATCCACGGCGCGCGCCACTCCACCACCCGCGACACCCCCGGCAGCAGCTCGCCCGCTGGCCGGCCCCGCGGCCCGGTGAGCAGCACGACCTGCCGCGCCTCCGCGGCCACCGCGCGGATCGCGGGCCCCGCCAGCAGGACGTCGCCCGCGTTGTCCAGGCGGGCGACGAGAACGGTGCCGGTCACCGCCGGCCTCCGGCGCGCCCTGGATGCGGTACGTGAGCCGCCAACAGAACGGTCGTTAAATCACGAAATATCGCGTTTTTTCCAAGAAACCTCATGGAGCCGGGCCTCTCATTCGATATCTAGTGACTACCGAGAGTGGCGCCTCTTAAACCGAAAAATCGGATATAGAGGTAGTTAAGAGCATTGGCCGACCGCTTTTATCACTACAAGTAATTGTTTTGAGGATTACCAGCCCTCCCCGCCAGGCAGCGAGCGAAGCCCCGCGCGAGACAGGGGATGAGGGCGGCCGGCTCGCGCAGCCCGGTGGATGCCGGCCGAGGCCGCCCCGCGACCACAGCCCCCACCGCGAGAAGCGAAGGGCCCGGAGTGGGGGCGGGAAGCCGGTCAGCCGGGGATGCCGGGGGCCTCAGGGACGTCGGGGGCGTCGGGGGCGGCGGGGAGGAGGTGCGCGTTGGGCTCGCGGGCGCGGCCCGCCAGCTCGGGGATCTCCACCACGGTCACCCCCGCCCCCGCGAGTTCCTCGGCCCCGTGGCAGTCGACGAAGAGCAGCGGCTCCCGCCACGCCAGCACCACTCGCCGGACACCGCTGTCCAGGATCAGGCGGGTGCAGGTCCTGGGGCGCGACCTGCGCGCGCTGCACGGCTCCAGGCTGCTGTAGACCGTGGCCCCGGCCAGCCTGGGATCGTCCGGGGAGATCTTGCCGAGCGCCGACTCCTCCGCGTGGACGTGGGGGTCGCCCTCCCGCGAGTAGCCGCGGGAGATCTCCTCACCGCCCTCGGAGACGACCACGGCGCCGACGGAGAAGGCCGTCTCGGAGGGCGGGCACAGCCTCGCCAGGTCGCACGCCAGCCCCAGCCAGTCGTGGTCGTTCATCCGGACCTCCCGGTAGACGGTGCTCAGGCCAGCCGGTAGCGCAGCAGGGTGACGTCGCCCATCCTGCGTACCTCCGCCAGGTCCATTCTGCGGTGGCGGTCCCGGGGGAAGTCCCCGTCCAGGACGAAACGCGGGGCGGCGGAGTCCCCGACGAAGAACGGGGCGACGACGAGGTGCAGCTCGTCCACGAGGTCCTGGCGCAGGAAACGGGTGTGGACGGAGGTGCCGCCCTCGACCATCAGACGGCGCACTCCCCGCCCGTACAGGTCGGCGAGGACCCGGCCGAGGTCGATCGGCTCTCCCGCGTCGACCACCTCCGCGGCCCCCGCGAGGCGGGCGGCGAGTTTCGCCACGGCGGGCGACGCGGCGTACACGATCTTCTCCGTGTCACCGGCGGTGAAGAAGGCGGCGGCCGGGTCGAGGTTCCCGGTGGCGGTCAGCGTCACCTTCGCGGGGGACGGCGGCAGGCCGCGCGCGACCCGCTCCCGCCCGCGTTCCGGCGACCTGACCAGGAGCCGGGGGTTGTCGCGGCGGACGGTGCCCGCCCCGACCAGGATCGCGTCGCAGCCGGCGCGGACCTCGTCGACCCGGTCGAAGTCCTCGTCGTTGGAGAGCAGCAGCCGCTGCGGCGTGCGGTCGTCGATGTAGCCGTCGACGGACATCGCGCAGCTCAGCAGCACGTACGGGCGCTCGCCCACTCCCCGCCTCCCCCGGTCAGGCACCGGCCGATCGTAACAACCTCCCGCCCGGCCCGCTCGCGGCGGTGCCCACCTTCCCCGCGCTGTTGGAACTCCCGGTTTCCCCTGGTAGACCGCCATGACAGGCCGTCCTGACATATCGGCACACACCCCCATTCGTTTACCTTCTGTTAACCTGAAACTGAAGCTTCCCGGGGTGAGGAGTTCATCATGCGTGCGGTTCTGCCGGACCTTGGTCACAAAGGCGCCTTCTCCGCTCCTGTCGAGGAGCCGATCGGCCGCCACCTCCACGACCCCGGTGTGCCGCCAGGAACCACCGTCCGCACGACCGACACCGGCCGGGGCGGGGAAGGCACATGACGGCGGGCCACCCGGTACGCGAGTGTCCAGCAGGCGCCGAGCACGACCGGCGGCACCGCCTCTGATGGGATGGACTCTGGCGTTCGCCGCCGTGGCGATCCTTTTCGTGCTGGTCAGCGGCGCCAACGACGGCGCCACCCTCATCGGTCTCGGGCTCAGGTTCCCCCGCTTCCCCGGATGGGCCGCCGCCACGATCCTGGTGGTCGTGCTCTTCGCCGTCCCCTACCTGCTGGGGGTGACCGTCGCGCGCACCTTCACCGAGCGGCTGGCCGGGCTCGGCACGAGCGGCGGCGCGGCGGCGTTCCTGGTGGGGGTGGTGATCGCGGTGGTGGTGGTCGCGGTGCTGACCGGCAAAGGGCTGCCGACCAGCCTGACGCTCGCGGTGATCGGAGGCATCGGCGGCGCGGGGCTCGGTGCCGGACTACCGGTCTCCTGGACCGACCTGGGCACCGTCCTGGCGATCGGGGCCTGCGCGCCCGTGGTCGGGCTGATCCTGGGCTACCTGCTGGGGGCCGTCTCGCGCCGGGTGCCCTCCTACCGCCGCATGTCGCGGCTGGTGTCCGGCACCCACCTGCTGGCCTACACGGCCCAGTGCGTGGCGTACGCGCTGAACGACGGGCAGAAGATGATCGCGGTGGTGAGCGTGGCGGTCGGCGTGGGCCGCGGCGGGCTCGGCGGGGTCGGCCCCATCGAGGTCCCGCCGACGTGGATGGCGGTCCTGGTGGCGCTCTTCCTCGCCGGCGCGCTGACCAGCCTGATCCGTGTCGGAGGGCGGCTGGGCCGTGGGCTGGTCATCACCCGCCCGCTGCACATCGTCTCCGCGGAGGCGGCGGCCACCGGCGCCGTCCTCGGCAGCTCGGCTCTGGGAAGCCCGGTGAGCATGACTCAGTCGATCACCGCAGGGGTGGTCGGCTCGGCGGCAAGTGAGGGAATGAGGAGAGTGCGATGGCAGGGCGTCGTGAACGTGGGTACGGCATGGCTGGTCACGCTGCCGTCGTCGATGGCGCTGGGCGGCCTCGGCGGCCTCGCGCTGAGACTGATGTGAGCGGCAAGGACGGCCGCACCCGGAGGTTCGTGCGCGCCTGGGACGACCTGCGCGGCCGGTCGGGGCGGCGGATCGTCGGACTGGTGCGGAGCCAGGTCGCCGTCGCGCGGGCTGGAGCCGAACTGGCCCGCTCGACCGCGGCCGGCGAGATCGAGCGGTCCGCCGCGCGCGCCCGGATGGCGGAGGTGGAGCACGAGGGGGACGAGGCGCGGGCCGAGCTGGTGCGGATACTGCGGCGGGTGCTGGCGACCCCCATCGACAGGGAGGACCTGTTCCGGCTCTCGCGCTCGATCGACGACGTGCTGGACCAGCTCCGTGACTATGTGCGCGAGCTCGACCTGTTCGGCCCGGAGGACCTGCGGTTCGCGGTCGAGCCCCTGCAGGCGGTGATCGACGGCCTCGACGAGCTGGAGGGCGCCGTGCTGAAGATGATCGACGCCCCGGGCTCGGTCACCATGGCCGTGCTGGACACGCGCAAGGCGTGCAGCCGGGTCCGCCAGCTCTACCAGGCCCGGCTCGCCGAGCTGTTCGCCGAGCCGCTGGACATGGACACCCTGCGCAGGCGCGAGCTGCTGTCACGGCTCGACGCGGTGGGCCGCCGGCTCGGCGAGGCCGCCGACGCGCTCGCGGACGCGATGCTCAAGCGGAGCCACTGAAACCGCGCCGCCTTACCCATCACCGTCTGCCATTCCCCACTCCCTTTTGACGAAGGACGACTCTTGTTATGAAATATGTTTAGCTAGAGCGAACAGGCGGCCATGCCGCTTGACGGAGGGAGCCGCGGGTGGGCACATCGGAGCGTCATGGCGGTGAGGAGCCGGACCGCCAAGACGCCGTCGGAGCCCGGATGCGGCAGTTCCGCAAGGAGCGCGGCCTGACGTTGCGCGGTCTCGCCACCCACTCCGGGCTCTCCATCGGGTTCCTCTCCCAGGTCGAGCGGGGCATCTCCTCCATCGGCCTGACCGCGCTCAACAGCGTGGCCACGGCGCTCGACCGGAGCGTGGCGGAGTTCTTCAACGACGCGCCGCCGGAGGGGGAGACCGAGGAGAGGCAGCCATCGGTCTCCCCGCTGCCGAGCCACTTCACGCTCACCCGCTCCGCGACGGCCGCCACCGAGTACATCTCGGGCCAGCAGACCTACCGCATGCTCTCGGCCAGGGGGCCGAACCTGGTGCTCGAACCGCTGCTGGTGCACATCGCACCCGGCGGCAGGCGGGAGAACTCCTACGGGCACGCCGGTGAGGAGTTCGCCTTCGTGCTGGAGGGCGAGCTGCTGTACGAGGTCGACGGCGTCGAGCACCGGCTGCACCCGGGCGACAGCGTCCACCTGAGGTCGACGGTCCCGCACAGCATGTTCAACGACACCGACCGGGTCACCACCGTCGTGTCCGTGGTGACCCCCCGGCTGTTCTGACCTTCTCCACCGCTCGCGCTCTCGCCTCGCGAGTGGTGGAGTGACCGCCGATGACCTACGGGCCCCTCCCCGCCCGCGTGACCAGGGCTCGCGGGGCCACGGTCAGTGACGGCGCAGGGCGCGGATCGCCGACGCGGCCAGCCCGACCGCGGCCAGCGCGCCGAGCGCCCCGGCGGCGACCGCCCGGCGCTGGCGGGAGATGCGCGGCCGGATCTCGGCGTACGGCACGGTGCTGAACGAGACGAGCTCGTAGCGCGAGGTGTAGCGGCCGGGCAGCAGCCGCTCCAGGCCGTGCTCGACGCGCTTGCCCAGCAGGAACGTCCGGGAGGCGACCTTGTCGCGCATCTCGACGAAGTTCGCGAGCGCGAGTTCGGCGATGGTGTCGGCGTGCTCCTTGCGGCGGGCACCGTACCGGGCGAGGGCCTCGGGGAAGTCGTCGCCGGTCTCCTGTAGGCAGCGGTCGAGCTCCACGCAGTCCTCGAAGCCGCAGTTGGCGCCCTGGCCGTAGAAGGGGACGATGGCGTGGGCGGCGTCGCCGAGCAGGCCGACCACGGCACCGGTGCCGCGCACCTGCCAGGGGTGCGCCCGCACGGTGACCAGGTGCCCGATCGGGTTGTGGGCGTAGTCTCCGGCGAGGTCGGGCATGAGCGCGCGGGCGTCGGCGTAGTTGGCGGCGAAGAACTCCTCGAACCGCTCCGCGGTGTCCAGTTCCTCGAAACTGCCGGGCCCCGACTTGGGCCAGAACAGCGTGCAGGTGAAGGACCTGTCCGGGTTGGGCAGCGCGATCATCATCGCCTTGCCGCGCGGCCAGATGTGCAGCGCGCCGGGATCGAGGGCGAACCCGCCGTCGCGCGCCGGGATCGTCAGCTCCTTGTAGCCGTAGTCGAGGTAGTCCTGGCTGAAGTCGAAGCCGGGCAGCAGTTGCAGCCGCCCGCGTACCGCGCTGTAGGCGCCGTCGGCGCCGAGCACGACCGGGGCGCCGTGGGTGACGGGCCCGGTGGGCGTGTCGAAGTCCATCCGCCCCGAGTCGACGTCGAGCCCGGTCAGCCGGTGCTCGAAGAGGGCGCGGACCCCGGGCATGGCGAGGGCCGCCTCCAGCAGCGTGCGGTTGAGCTCGGAGCGGCTGATGGAGTTGATCGCCCGCTGCCCTCCGGCGCTGTACGGCTGGAAGTTGAGCGTGCCGTCCGGGGCGTGCACCATCCGGCCCGGCATCGGCAGCGCGGCCTTCAGCACCGCCTCCTCCAGCCCGATCCGGCGCAGCGCGTCGATCCCCCGCTCGGAGATCGCCAGGTTGATCGAGCGCCCGCGCTCCGGCGTGGCCTGGCGCGGGTCGGGCCTGCGCTCGTACAGGGTGACCTCGTAGCCTCGGCGGGCCAGGTAGCAGGCCGTCAGGCAGCCGACCAGCCCGGCGCCGACCACGGCGACCTCGCCACGGGAGCTCATACCGGGTTCACCTCCTCGGCGAGCGCGGCGGCCGCCCGCCAGCAGTCGTGGAACGTGGAGTACATCGGCACGGGGGCCAGCCGGATGACGTCCGGCCGCCGCACGTCGGCGAGGACCCCGTGCACCTCGTGCAGCCGGGTGGCAAGGGTCGCGGCGTCGGTGGCGTCCGTGCCCCCGATCACCCGCAGGGAGAGCTGCGCTCCGCGCCTGGCCGGGTCGGCGGGCGTGACGATCTCCAGCGGGCGGTCGCGGACGACCTCGGCGAGCAGCCGCTCCAGGTAGCCGGTGAGCGCCAGGCTCCGCTCCCTCAGCGCCGCCATCCCGGTCTCGGCGAACATCCGCAGCGAGACTCTGACCGGGGCCATGGCCAGGATCGGCGGGTTGGAGATCTGCCAGGCGTCGGCGGTGGGCACGGGGACGAGCTCGGGCCGCATCTCGAAGCGGGTCGCCTGCTCGGTGCTCCACCACCCGGCCAGCCGGGGCAACTCGGGGTCGGTCACGTGGCGCCGGTGCACGAAGCAGCCCGCGACGGCGCCGGGACCGGCATTGAGGTACTTGTACGAGCACCAGGCCGCGAAGTCCACGTCCCAGTCGTGCAGCGCCAGCGGCACGTTCCCCGCGGCGTGCGCGAGGTCCCAGCCGACGACGCAGCCGGCCGCGTGCCCGGCGGCGGTGACGGCGGGGATGTCGAGGAACTCTCCGGTCAGGTAGTTGACCCCGCCGAGGAGCACGAGCGCCACCCGGTGTCCCTCACGGGCCAGGTAGTCCACGATGTCCTCGGTGCGCAGGCAGTCCTCGCCGGGGCGGGGGCGCAGCCGGACCACCGTCTCGTCGGGGTCGAGGCCGTGGTGGACCGCCTGGCTGCGCACCGCGTAGCTGTCCGAGGAGAAGGCGTGGTCCTCGATGACGATGCGGGTGCGCTCGCCCGCCGGGCGGTAGAAGGTGGCCATCATCAGGTGCAGGTTGACCGTGAGGGAGTTCATCACCACGGTCTCCTCGGGGGCCGCGCCCACCAGCGCGGCGGCGTCCTCGCGCAGCTCGGCGTGGTAGGGCAGCCAGGGGTGTGCCGCCCGGTGGTGCCCCTCGACCGCGTGCAGCGCCCAGTCGTCCAGCTCGGCGGCGAGCGCGGCGCGGACGGCGCGGGGCTGCAGGCCGAGCGAGTTGCCCGCGAAGTAGGCGACCTCGGGGTATCGGCAGGAGGCGGGGGCGGGCGGCAGCAGGAACTCCTCGCGACGGCAGACCGAGTCCTCGGCGTCGGCCGCCAGCGCCGCCCGCTCGCCGAACTCGCCCTCCTCGCCGAACACGCCGGGAGCGCGCGACGCGCCGAGCCCGGCGGAACCATCGGATCCGCCCTGGCCAGGTCCACCCCGGCCGGGTCCTGCCGAGCCGGTTCCGCTCGGATCACGGAGGTCCCCGGCCCGCGTGGCCATCACGCCGACGTCCTGATCGCCGGACCTCCGGCACGCTCGCTCGTCACATCGTCTCCTTCTTCCCCGCCAATGTTCACTCATGCTGAACTCAAGTGAAATTAGGAGTACGAGACGATTCGGGCAGTGCGCTTTGCGGACGAAAGGTTCTACGGGGATCCGGTTTCAGGATGACGTAGCGTCACCCGAAGGCACCGCGGTCAGGCCCTGCCTCTCTTGGCCTCCCTGCCTGTCGCGGCCGGTCAGATCCACGGGACGGAACAGCTACGCCGCCCCCCTCGGTGAGCGGTTCAGCAGCGGCAGCACCTCGGTGCCCAGCAACTCCACGCCACGGTCGTCGGTGAGGCCGTGCGGCGTGCCGAACTCCACCCGGTGCGCGCCCGCGTCGATGAGGGCCTGTGCCTGCGCGGCGACCTGCTCCGGGTCACCGGAGAAGGCGAACAGGTCGAGCAGGTCGTCGGGGATCAGCCGCCCGGCGGCCTCGTCCCTGCCGTCGTCGACCAGTTCCTTGACCCGGCCGAGCAGCTCCTCGGGTATCTCCACGGTCGGGTCGAGGTCGGCGACCACCGCGAGGTACATGGCGACCTCGCTGCGCGCCCTGGCTCTGGCCGCGGCGCCGTCGACGTCCACGACCGTCACCGCGCCCAGCACGACGCCCACCTCGCCCGGGTCACGTCCGGCCGCCGTCGCCCCGGCCGCGACCCGCTCACCGATCACCCCGACCATCGCCGGGTTCGCGCTGCCGCCCACCTTGATCTCGTCGGCGATCCGCCCGGCCAGCGCCGCGCCCTTCGGCCCCCACGCGCCGAGCAGCAGCGGCGGCCGGGTGCGGTGTACGGGGTAGCGCAGCCGGGTGCCCGGCGCCAGGCGGAACATCTCCCCCTCGAACCCTCCGGCGTCGCCGGCCAGCAGCCGGTAGACCACCTCGACGGCCTCCGCCAGCGCGGTCAGCGGCCGGGGCTGGGCGATGCCCACGGCGCCGAGCCAGGTACCGCGTGCCAGGCCCAGGTAGGCGCGGCCGTGCGAGGCCAGGTCAAGGGCGGCGAGCTGCCCGGCGATCTCGTACGGCGCCGCCGAGTACGGGTTGAGGCAGGCCGCACCGAGCCGCACCCGCTCGGTGGCGGCGGCCATCTCCAGCAACGGGAAGATCGGCGGCTGGTACATCAGGTCGCCGAACACGCTCAGCACGTCGAAGCCGTGCTCCTCGGCGCGGCGCGCGAGCCGCGCGTAGTCACCGGCCCGCTTGTCGCTCTGCAGGCCCAGACCGATCTCGGTAGTGCTCATCGGGGGATCACCTCAGGTCAGGTCGGCGGAGTTCATCCGGCGGCGGCGGGTCCGCTCGACCCGCATCACCAGCCGCTCCTCCGGGTCGGGGCAGCTGAAGTGGGAGTCCTGCGCCAGCCAGTCGCCCTGGGCGAGGTCGCGCTGCTTGGCGGCGAGGAACGGCAGGACCGAGGCGAGCGCGTAGACGCAGAAGTGCTCACCGTCGGGGAGGCGCAGGTGCGCGCTCCGCTCCAGCGTGAAGCAGTCGCCCACCTCCATGCCGCAGACGGATCTGCCCTCGATGCGGTCGACCACGACCCGCAGGTCGTACAGTTCCATGTCACCGTCGGCTGCCATGCCCGCCCCCCGCTCGCCCGTGCCCTCGCTGATGTCCTCGCCCGTGCCCCCGCTCATGGCACGAGCAGTTCGGAGTGGTGGTGCACGATGAGCCAGTCGCCGCCGGTCCTGCGCAGCACGTCGGTCACCCGGCTGTACTGCGCGGGTTCACCCGGCGCCTCGGCGACGAGCAGGTAGCGTGCCACCCCGGCGTCGCCCCACACGTCGATCCGCTTGTCCTCGGCCGCCAGCCTGTCGAGTGCGGGACGGGCACCCGAGCCGTCCCTCTCGTCGCGGTAGGCGTCGAGCTCCGACCGGGTACGCAGCGGTCCCGGCAGGTGCGTCTCCCAGGTGGTCACCTCGGCGTGCAGGTGGCTGTCGAACCGGCGCCGGTCCGCCGCGAGGAAGGCGTCGTACATGTCGTCGATGCCCGCCGCGATCGCGGCGGCCTCCGCGTCGTTCACAGAGCCGCTCATCGGGCCGTTCATCGAGCCGTTCACCGGTACCTCACCCAGATGCCCCGATCTTCAGACCCCGGGAAAACCGCGTTCACTGCTTCTCCCATCCCGACCGGTCGTCACGGACGACCCGGCCGCCCTTCATCACCCAGCGGACCCCCCGGAAGGCCGAGGTGTCCGCGAGCGGGTCCGCGTCCATGGCGATGAGGTCCGCGTACTTGCCGACCTCGACGGTGCCGAGGTCGGCGTCGGCGCCGAGCCAGCGCACCGGGCCGAGCGTGCCCGCGTAGAGCGCTCCCGCCGGGCCGAGACCTCCCTCGGACATGCACTCCAGCTCGCGTACCGAGGCGTTGGTCCCCTCGAAGTCCCAGAACGGCGGCATGTCGCTGCCCAGCAGGACGTCCACCCCGGCGTCGAGGGCCATGGCGTAGCTCTCCAGATGCCGGGGACCCGCGCCGAGCGAGCGGCACTGCATCCACTGCGGCACCCCGAGCTCGTCGAAGAACTCCTTGCAGCGGGTGACGAGCAGCGTCGGCACCAGGGCCGTGCCGCGCTCGGCCATTCTCTTCGCGACCTCGGGGGTGAGCTGGTAGCCGTGCTCCACGCAGTCGAGGCCCAGCTCGACGGCCTCGGCGATCACCGCCGCCGGCCCCGCGTGCGCGGTGACCTTCCGGCCCCAGGCGTGCGCGGTCTGCAGCGCCGCCGCCATCTCGTCGGAGAACAGCTGCGGGGTGTCGATGCTCTCGTGCTCCCCGGCGATGCCACCGGAGATCATGATCTTGATGAGGTCGGCACCCGCCTTGACCTGGGTGCGCACCCCGCGCCGGAACCCGTCGACTCCGTCGCACTCCATGGTGTCGCTCGCCTCGTGGCCGTGGCCGCCGGTGCAGACCAGGGCCTGGCCCGCCGTGAAGATGCGCGGCCCGGTCGCCCTGCCCGACTCGATGGCCCGGCGCAGCGCGAAGTCGGCGTGCTCCTTCTCGGCCACGCACCGCACCGTGGTGACCCCGCAGTGCAGAGTACGACGGGCACCGTCGGCCATGTAGAGGACGAGTTCGTGCGCCGTCATGTTCTTGACGCTGTCGCCTCCCTGGCCCGGCAGCGACAGGGACAGGTGGGTGTGCATGTTGACCAGGCCAGGGGTGACGTACGCGCCGTCGAGATCGAGCCGCGGGGCCTCCCCCACCCGCTCCAGGACCTGCTCGCGGGGACCCACGGCCGCGATCCGGTCGTCCCGGATCCACACCGCCGCGTCCGCGATCCGCCCCTCGGCGCTCTTCGGAGCGGCGCTCTTCGGAGCCTCGGCCGACGCATTGGCCGACGGAGCGCCGCCGGCGCGGGCGTCGGTGACCGTGCAGTTGACAATGACCACGTCGTTCATCGGACGGCCTCGATCCCGTAGATCCTGCGGGCGGCGTCGGGAGAGACATAGCCCTCGGCGACGTCGCGGCGGACCAGTTCCGGATCGCGCTCGCACGGATCCCCGTGCCCGCCACCCCCGGCGGTCAGCAACCTGATCCGGTCACC
>NZ_JBSFWD010000083.1:0-29115 GCF_053592655.1 Streptosporangium sp. NPDC002607 | reverse complement strand
CGCCTGGGTTATCACCACCCGCCGGCCCCCCCCCGGGCCGCCGGCGCCGGTCGTCCCCCCCCCCCGGGGGGCGCCCCACGTCCCGCAGCAACCACAGCAGCCGTTCGCAGCGCGCGTACCTGGCGATGCCGACGCGCTCGTGGGCGAGAGCCTCCTTCATGACGCTCCAGCCCGCGCCGAGCTCGCCGAGCATCTCGCCGTCGGTCGCGACGACGGAGTCGAAGAAGCACTCGTTGAGGTGGTGCGGGCCGAGCATGGCGCGGAGCGGCCGGACCGTGATGCCGTCGCGGTCCATCGGGATCAGGAAGAGCGAGATGCCCCGCCGGCCGCTGTCCTTGGCGCCCGTCCGGGCGGCGAGGACGCACCAGTCGGCCATGCCGGCGTAGGAGGTCCAGATCTTCTGCCCGGTGATCTCCCAGTGATCGCCGCACCGCACCGCGCGCGTCTGGAGGGAGGCGAGGTCCGATCCGCTTTCCGGTTCGCTGAACCCCTGGCACCAGATCGCCTCACCCGTCGCGATGGGGGGCAGGTGCCGAGCCTTCTGCTCCGCCGTCCCGTAGGCCATGATCGCGGGGCCGACCCAGTTCAGTCCCATGTACTGGGCCCCCCGTGGCTCGTGGTGCGCCCACATCTCCTCGCGGACCACCGTCTGTTCCCAGACCGATCCGTCGGAGCCGCCGAACTCGCGGGGCCAGGCCACCGTCAGCAGTCCTTCGTCGGCGAGCAGACGCGAGAAGCGCTGCGTCATCGCCAGGTCGGCGGGATCGTCGGTGAAGGCCCCCAGGAAGTCCGCCGGGAAGAACTCGGCCACCATCCGCCGCAGCCTGCCACGCAGCTCGGCGGCGGACTCCCCCATGGTGAAGTCGAGCACGGCTGTCATCTCCTCTCACCCCGCGTTGGAATATCTGTGCCGTCAGTGGCGGAAGGCCCCTGCGTGGCCGGGAGAACCCCGTCCAGCAGACCGCCGGCCACGGCCCGCCGCAGCGACCGGGTGCTCCCGCCAAGTGCCTGGTTGAGCTTCGCCCGCCGAACGAGCAGGTGGCAGGAGTGCTCCCAGGTGTAACCGATGCCCCCGTGGGTCTGCAGGGCCAGCCGCGTGACCTCGGCCGCCGCGTCACAGCTCGCCGCCTTGGCCATGGCGAGCGACGTGACGCCGGACCGCGCGAGCGGGTCGCCGGACGCCACCGTCGCCACCGCCGCCTCCACCAGGACATCGGCCGACTCGACCAGGACGAACATGTCCACACAGCGGTGCTTGACCGCCTGGAAAGAACCGATCGGCGCCCCGAACTGCTCCCTGAGCTTCGCGTACGCCACGGTGAGCGCGAGCGCGCTCCTGGCGATCCCGAGACTGTCGAGCGCGAGGGCCACTGAGATGCGCTGCTCGACCGCGCGTAGCAGGGCGAGCGCCTGATCACCCCGGGCGAGGACCCCTGGCTCGTCGAGCGGAACACCGTCCATGACCAGGCGCCAGAACCTCCGCGTCGGGTCGGAGCCGCTCATCGGCTCCAGCCGGGCACCGTCTCCGCGGGACCTGACCAGGACGGCCACGGGCTCGCCGGCGTCCGCCGCGAAAACGAGCACGTGCGCCACGTCGTCCGTGGCGCCCAGGCACCAGGAGACCTCACCCGAGAGGCGTACCTCGCCGCCCCGCGTGTCAAGCCTCGGCGCCGCGTTCCGGCGCGGTTCGGAGTCGCGCCACGAGCACGCCACCCCGCTGGGATCCGCCGCGAGCCCGGGCAGGCGGCCGATCACCGGGTTGACGGACAGGCCCGCCAGCAGCTCTCCCGGGCCGAGGGCACCGCCCAGTTCCTGGATGGCGATCGAGGCGAACCCGAACCCGCCGTCCTCGTCCTCCAGCTCCCACCAGCCCAGCTCGTCCGACACCTTACGCAGCCGCTCCGCGTTCGGCGGAAGCACACCGGAGGCGTACTCGGCCAACGGTGGCCACGAGTCGGCCAGCACCCGCTGCACGACCTGCCGGAAACTCGAACGCTCGTCGGTCATCGGGAGCCTCCTCGCGGCAGGCCCAGGATGCGCTCGCCGACGACGTTGCGGAGGATGTCGTTGGTGCCGCCACCGATGGTCCATTCCCAGGATCGCAGGTAGTCGTCGAACCAGTTCCCGGTCTGCCACGTGCCCGACCAGCCATGCTGTCCTTCGTGCCCGGCCAGTCCCGCCATGGCCAGTCCCTCCCTGCTCATGTCCTGCAGCAGCTCGCTGTAGACGATCTTGAGGATGGAGGCCGCGGCGGTGTCCGTACCGTCGACCGAGGCGTCCAGGACGCGGGCGACCAGCAGCCGGAAGGACTCCACCCGCTCGGCATAGGCCCCCAGCGCCTCAAGGGCGGCGCCCCGCTCCTCGGGTGGCAGCGCGGCCACCTCCAGCGTCAGGTATCGCAGGCCGGCGACCATCTCCTCGGATCGCTCCAGCATGGTGAGCCCGCGCTCCTCGCCGAGGGTGGCGTTCGCGATCCGCCAGCCCTCGTTCTCCGCGCCGACCAGGGCCGTCAGGGGAATCTCGACATCGGTGAGGAAGACGTCGCAGAACTCGTCGTGCCCGCTCGCGTTCCGGATCGGCCGGACGGACACGCCGGGCGAGGACAGGTCGAGCAGGAAGTAGGAGATGCCGGCCCGTCCCGGACCGCCCGTGCGGGCGAGCAGCAGGCACATCTCCGCGAACTCCGCGCTGCTGGACCACGTCTTGTGGCCGTTGACGACGTAGTGGTCGCCGCGCCGCTCGGCGCGGGTGCGCAGGCTCGCCAGGTCGGAGCCCGCGCCGGGTTCGGAGAATCCCTGGCACCACCGCTGCCCGTTGCGGATCGCCGGCAGGTACGCCTCCCGCTGCTCGTCCGAGCCGGCGGTGACGAGCGTGGCCGCGGCGTGGTAGAGCGCGACGAAGTACATGTCCAGCCGGGGGGCGCCGGCCCGGATGAGCTCGCGGGCGATGGTGAGCTGCTCGGCTCGCGACCGGCCGCCGCCCCAGGCCGCGGGCCAGTGTGGGACGGCGTAGCCCTGTTCGGCCAGCAGGAGCAACCACGCCCGCTGCAGCCGGGCCCGCTCCGCCGGGTCCGCCGCGCTCATGCGGTCGCGCCAGCCGGCGGCATCCTGGGACCGGCACCAGTTCCGCACCTCGCCGGCGAGATCCGTACCCTGCTCAGGGAGTGACACGGATCGTTCCCCCGTCCACCTGGAGCGACGCGCCCGCGATCCACGACGCCCGTGCCGAGCAGAGGAAGGCGATGGCGTCCGCGATCTCGCGGGCCTCGCCGACCCGTCCCGCCGCGATGGGCTGGAGTTCGAGCATGCGGCGCTCGACCTCCTCGGGGGTCGAGCCGAGGCGTTCCGCCTGTGCCTGGTAGCCCGCCACGATTCCCTCGGTCCGGGTCAGGCCCGGATGCACACAATTGGTGAGGACCCCGTCCTTGGCGTAGGCGAGGGCCAGCGACTTCGCCGTGTGCAGGAGTGCGGCCTTCGCCGCGCCGTACGCCGCCCAGCGCGGGTCGGCCTCCCGGGCGGCGGTCGATCCCACGAAGAGGACACGGCCCCATTTCCGTTCACGCATGGCCGGTACGCACTTCATCGCCAGAGCCACCGCGCTGAGCACGTTGAGCTCGTACAGCCGGATCCATTCCTCCCAGCTGAAGGTGCGCAGCGGGCCGTGCCCGCCGCCGGCCACGCACACCGCGATGTCCACCTGGCCGTACGCGGCGATCGCGGCCTCGTACATGCCGTCGACGGCACCGGGCCGGGCGGCGTCGGCGACGTGCGCGACGGCGTCAATCCCCATGTCCCGCAGCCGGTCCACCGCGGCCGTCAGTTCGGATTCCCCCCGAGCCGACAGAAGCAGCCTGACGCCGGCCCGGCCGAGCTCCTCGGCGGCGGCCAGGCCGATGCCCTTGCTGCCGCCGGTGACGATCGCCACCCGGCCCTTGATGTCCAAGTCCACTTGGTTCACTCACCTGTCCGTTGAATCGTTGCTTGTCAGGCGGTCCACCACGCCGGCGGTCAGGCCCTCCGCCCGCAGGCGCGCCTTCTCCACCTTGTGGGTCGGCGTCCGGGGAAGCGTGGGCAGGACGCGCCAGTACCGGGGAAGCGCGTAGCGGGGCATGTCCTCGGCGGCGCGCGCGATCACCTCGTCCAGGTCGGCCCCGGACGCCAGCACCAGGGCCACCATGACCTCCTCCTCGGCGACCTCGTCCTCGGCGACCTCGTCCTCGCCGGAGGCGTCCGGGCGGGTGGCGTACACGGTGCAGTCCATGACACCGGGCTGCGCGAGCAGCACGGTTTCGACCTCCCAGGCCGAGATGTTCTCCCCCTTGCGCCGGATCGCGTCCTTGATGCGGTCGCTGAAGAACAGATCCCCGTCCGGGTTGAGCCAGCCCGAGTCGCCCGACCAGAACCACAGGTCCCGGGTGGCCGCCACGGTGTCCCCGTCCTTGCCCAGGTACCCCCGCATGAAGATGTCGGGCCGCTTGGGGCGCAGGCAGATCTCGCCGACCTCTCCCGGGTCCGCCTGCCGGCCGTCCGGCCGCATCACCCGCACCTCGAAAAGGTCCCCCTCACGACCTACGGATCCCACGGGGGAGGGATCCGAGGAGCGGTTGATCGTCGCCATCGGCGCTTCGCTCAGCCCGTACACCTCGGTGATGGCCACGCCGAAGCGGGCCTCGAACCGGGCCCAGACCTCGCGCTGCGCCCCCGCGCCCCAGGCGAGTCGGACCGCGTGGTCACGCGCCTGCGTGTCGCCGAGTTCCTGCGACGCCTTGAGGATCATCCCCAGCACCGAGCCCAGGTAGTTGAACGCGGTGATCTCGCCCGCGCGGCAGATCTCCCAGAACCGCGAGCTGCTGAACGTGCGGTCGAGCTGGAAGCCGCACCCGGCGACGAGCGCGGCGGCGACGCCCGTGTACCGGGCGTTCTGGTGGTACAGCGGGAAGAAGTTGAGCAGGGTGTCGCCGGGACCGTAGCCGTTGAGCCGCGCGACGGCACGGGCCAGCTCGACGCACGACTCCTGCGAGTGATGTACGCCCTTGGACGGCCCGGTGGTGCCGGAGGTGTAGAGGACCACACCCGACGCCGTGGCCGAAGCGAGCCTCCCGAAGTCCGTCGCACCTGACGCGGGGGCCAGCGCGTGGACCGTCGTCCTCCCGGGGACGTTTTCGGCCGCGCCGCCGGACACCAGGACGTGGCGGACGTCGGTGCCCGCCACGCACGCCAGCACGGTGGCCAGGTGCTGGGCGTCGCAGCAGACGACCTGCGCCCCGGAATCGCGCAGCAGGTAGGTGAGGAGCTCGCCGCGGTAGTTGGTGTTGAGCGGTATCTCCAGGCAGCCGAGCAGCGCCGAGGCGAACCAGACGGCGATCGCCTCCTCGCTGTTGTCCATGAGGGTCGCGACCCGGGACGAGCTGCCGACCCCGAGCGAACGCAACTGCTCGCCGACCGCGCACACCCTGCTCATCAGCGACGCCTCCGGCACGTCGGCGCCGTCCACCCGGAGTGCGGCACCGCCGCCCAGCCAGGTGTCCAGAAGCCGCGGAAGGGGGTTCACTCGCTACCCACCTGTTCTTCCGAGCGGCTGTCGCCACGTCCGATGTAGGCCGCGACGACCTCCGGGGAGTTCAGGACGGTCTCCGGCGGCCCGACCGCGAGTACGGCTCCCGCGGCCAGCACCACCACGTCCGAGCAGAGCTGGTTGATCACCCGCATGTCGTGCTCCACGACGACCAGGGTCGGCCCGCCGTCCACCCGGAGGCCGGCGAGGACCTCCACCACCTCCTCCTTCTCCGCGCGCGAGAGCCCGGCCATCGGCTCGTCCAGGAGGATGCACCGCGGGTCGCTGACCAGCGCCCTGGCCAGGTCCACCCGCTTCTGGATGCCGTACGGAAGCTCCTTGACGGGCCGGTGGGCGTACTGCGACAGACCGACCCGTTCGAGCGCGTGCAGCGCGCGGTCCCGGGCGGCGCGCTCGGCTCTGCGGGCGCTGGGCAGGCCGAGAGCGGCCGAGACCAGGCCGGTGCGGAGACCCACATGGTCGCCCACCATCACGTTGTCCACCGCCGAGAGCTCGCCGACGAGCTGGGCGCCCTGGTAGGACCGGCCGATCCGCAGCAGCGCGAGCTGATGCGGCTTGATCCCGGTCGTCCGGTCTCCGTACAGGTAGACCTCGCCCGAACTCGCGGGGACGAGTCCGCTGATGCAGTTGAGCAACGTGCTCTTGCCCGCGCCGTTGGGGCCGACCAGGCCCGAGGTCTCCCCTTCCGCGAACGCCACGGTGACGCCGCGCACGGCGTGCGTGCCGCCCAGCCAGACGTCGAGGGCTTCGGTTCGCACCGCCGAAGAGTCGCCGGGGGACATGTTCCCCGCTTCCGCCGACATCGTTCTCACACCTCCAGTCCGAGATAGGTCTGCCGTACCCGCTCGCTGCCGAGCACGTCGCGCGCGGGGCCGCTCAGCACCACCGCCCCGGTCTCCATCACGTACGCGTTGTCCGAGATGCTCTGCGCGGCGCGGACGTTCTGCTCGACCACCAGCAGGGTCGTCCCCCAGGACGCCACCACCGAGCGCAGCATGTCGAAGACCATTTCGACGGCGATCGGCGACAGGCCCAGCGAAGCCTCGTCCACCATCAGCAGCCGCGGCTTCAGCAGCAGCGACCGCGCGATGCCCAGCAGTTGCCGCTCCCCGCCGCTGAGCTGCCCGGCGGGCAGGCTCAGCCGCTCGGCGATGAACGGGAACATCGAGGTGACCTGGTCGACCAGCGTCCGCCGCGCCGCCCTGCCACCGGTCATGGGGACGGCCCGGAGATTCTCGTCAACCGTGAGGCTCGCGAAGACCTTGGCCTCCTCCGGGACGAGCACCAGTCCACGCTTGGCCATGGCGCGCGGCGACAGGCCCGTGACGTCTGCGCCGGCGAACATCACCCGTCCGCCGCGCACCCGCCCCGACTCGCTCGACGCGAACCCGCCGATCCCCCGGAGCAGAGACGTCTTGCCCGCCCCGTTCGCGCCCAGCACAAGACAGACCTCGCCCTCGTGCACGACCAGGTCCACCCCGTCCACCGCGACGCTGTCACCGCCATAGGAGACGGTGAGGGACCGGACCTCCAGCAACGGGCCGTTCATCAGGCCTCCTTCCGGGACGGCAGCCGCATGGTCGCCATCCTCCGGCCGAGACCGGCCAACCCGTCCGGGCGCCAGACCAGGAACACGACGACCAGGGTGCCGTAGATGATCAGTTGGAAGTCGCCCAGGTTCTGCTGGAGGAACCCCGCCACCACGGCGTCGGAGGGCAGCAGCGCGATGGCTCGTGACAGCAGGGGGGGCAGGAGGACGACGAAGCATGCACCGGCGATGGCTCCGCCACTTGACCCCATACCGCCGATGATGATCATCGCGATGTACTGGATCGCCAGCTCCAGCGTGAAGTTCTCGATGTAGACCGCCTGCTGGAAGTACGCGAGGAACGTTCCCGACATCGAGATGATCGCGGAGGAGACCACGAAGGCCGCTAGCTTGTAGGCCGGCAGTGAGATCCCCTGGCTCGCCGCCGCCAGCGGCGTGTCCCTGATCAGCATCCACGCGCGACCGAACTTGCTCTTCTTGAGGTTCTCGACCAGACGCCAGGTGGCGAGCACCACCACGACGAGCACGACGTACCACTTGATGGCCGTGTCAATGGTCAGCCCGCCGATCGAGGCCGTCGGGAGGAAGAATCCCGCCGACCCCACCGCCCGGGTCTGGTACTCGTTGAAGACGAAGATGAGGATGAAGTGCAGGGCGAGGGTGGCGATGGCCAGGTAGATCCCCGACACCCGGAGCGCCGGCAGGCCCGCGAGGAGCCCGACCACGGCGCCGACCAGCACCGATCCGACGAGCACGACCAGGAAGGGCAGCTCCAGCTGCACCGCTCCGATCGCCGCCCCGTACGCGCCGAGCGCCAGCAGCGCGCTGTTTCCCGCGGTCACCAGGCCGACGAACCCGGTGACCAGCGTCAGGGCGAGCGCGCCCAGTGCCGCGATCAGGGCGGTGGTCACCAGGGAGAGCTGGTAGTCGCGCAGGGCGATCGGCAGGATGCAGATCAGGGCCAGGACCGCGATGCGCCGCAGCGCGGGGCCCCGCCCTTCGCTCGTGGTCGCGGCGGCGTTGAAGAGGGTCCGTACCGTCGTCATACCCGCTGCACCTGCTTGTCTCCGAACAATCCCTGGGGCCGGATCAGCAGCACCACGAGGATGACGATCCAGGCGGCCACGTCCTGCACCGGTCCGCCGAAGAACTTGGTGCCGAACGTCTCGGCCAGGCCCACGATCAGGGCGCCGGGAATCACTCCCCGGATGCTGGTGAGGCCGCCGATCAGCGCCGGGGCGAGACCTCGCATGCCGAGCGCCTCCACGCCGTGGAAACTCAGTGCGGTCTGGTAGGCGTACATGATCCCCGCGACGGCCGCCGCGGTGAGCGCCATCGCCCAGCCCAGGACGTAGACCCAGTCGACGGCGATGCCGCCCTGTGCGGACAGCACGGGGTTCTCGGCCGCGGCCCGCATCCGGATCCCGACGGAGGAGAACTTGAAGAAGGTGTGCGCCGCGGCGAACACCAGGACGGCGGCCCCGAGCCCGCACAGGCCGTAGAGCGTGGTCGACATGTCATCGCCGAAGGTGATGACCTGGCTCGGCACCGGTTCCCGCATGACGCGCGCCTCGGTGCCCCAGGTGAGCGAGCTGACGCCCTTGAGCGCGCTCGCCAGGCCCAGCGTGGCCACTACCAGCGCGAACTCGGGCTGTCCCGACAGCTTCCTGAAGATCACCCAGTGCGTCACGGCGCCGAGGGCGGCGACGGTGGCCAGGGTGCCGAGCACCACCACCGGCCACGGCAACTCCCAGCTGGTGGCGTACTGGTTGAAGATGAACGCGCCGAGCGCCAGCTGGGCGCCGGTGGCCAGGTTGAGGATGCCGTTGGTGCGCCGGAGCAGCACCCAGGCGAAGCCCACCAGGGCGTAGATGGCGGAGAGCGTCAGCGCGCCGAGCAGGAGGGTCAGCATCGGCGGACCCTCCGCGGCGGGGAAAAAACGATCATGAGACGGCCTTGACCCAGTCCGTCAGCGGCTTGGCCTGGTCGGCGCTCTGGTCCCAGGTGAAGAAGCGCACGGTCTTCACCAGCTCGTGGCTCTCGGCGCTCACCTGGAGCGGCCCGGAAAGGCCGTTCGTGTCGATCTCGCCGAGCTTCTCCAGGGCGTCCCGAAAGCTCTGCCCGGTCGAACATTCCGCGCCGCAAGCCTGGAGGGTCTTCTCCAGCAGAGAACCGGCGACCCAGCCCTGCGTGAAGTACGGGTTGGTCATGTTCTTCGCCTCGCCGGCCTTGGTCGCCGCCGCCTTCATCGCGTCGACGGCGGGAATCCCGCTCTCGGTCGGGCTCGCGTAGGTACGGAACGCCGCGTACTTGTCGCCGAGCTGCTTCAGGGTGGCGTCAGCCGAGCCGGCCCACTGGTTCACCACGAGCACGTCGACGCCCTGCGCGCGCAGACCGCGCACCGCGACGAGTGATCCGGCGTCGTTGTGACTCATCAGGACGTAGTCGGGACGGCTTGCCTTGATCTCGGACGCCTGCGCGGTCACGTCGGTGGGTGCGACGGGCATGTACTGGACTGTCGCGACCTCCCAGCCACGACCGGTGATGTCCTGCGTCGCGAGTTTCACCATGTCGCGGTTGGAGGGCGTGTCGACGGAGAAGACGGCGATTCGCGGCTTCTCGATCCCGTCCTCCTGCGCGCGCGTGGCGAGGTAGTTCAGGATGGCCGACTCCAGGCGCTCCGCCCTGAGCTCGTAGGAGAAGTAGTAGGACTGGATCGGGTCGAAGAGGCTGGCCGGCCCGCCCAGGCCGACGATCGGCATGTGGTTCTGGGTGGCCAGGGGCAGGGTGGCCAGGCTGAGGTTGGAGAGGATGAAGCCGAACGTGGCCAGCCGCTTCTCGGACACGAACTGCTGGACGTTGGCCCGGCCCTTGGCGACGTCGGAGCCGTCGTCGAGGACCTTGAGGTCGATCTTCTTGCCGTTCACCCCGCCCCGGCTGTTGAGGTCGGCGACGTAGGCCTGGAATCCGGCCGCTGCCGGCTTGCCGTTGAAGGAGATCGCGCCGGACAGGTCCATGGACATCCCGATGGGGTAGTCACCGGACGAGGATTCGGCTGCGCCGCCGCAACCCGCCAGAATCATCGCCGCCGCGAGGCCGCCCACCACCGCGGCAGCGGTCCTCGTCTTCTTGTGAATCACTGGTCGATCCCTTCATCACCTTGTGGAACTTGTGGGACATCCGGCTTCACTCTCGCCCCGAACCTTTGGAGATGAAGTCGTGCTTCCTCGCTCAGGAGCGAGTCGTAGGCATCACTCATGGACGGCAGTGGCATCGCCTCGTTGAAGATCGACTTCAGCTTCGCGATGGCCGCCTGCGAGGATTCCTTGAGCTGGCCGAGGAGGGTGCGAACCCGGCCGTCCAGGTCGCCGGCGTCCTCGGCGACCTCGGACAGCAGTCCGGCACGCATGGCCTCCTCGGCCGTGAACGGCGCACCCGTGTACATCCAGCGACGTAGCACGGCGTCCGGAACCCGCCCCCGGAGCAGGCGCGGGAGGTGCCCGTCCACGATCCCCACCCGGGCTTCCGGGATGGCGAAGGTGGACGTCGCGGTCGCCAGGCGCAGGTCGCACATCATGGCCAGGGTGAGACCGCCGCCCATGCACAGGCCGTCGATGACCGCGATGGTCGGCTTCGGAACCTGCCGCAGCGCCTCGAACGGCAGATCGTCCTCGTAGGACAGGATCGCCGCGGGGTTCGCGGACGCGAGCAACGCCAGCATCTCCTTGAGGTCGCCCCCTACGGCGAAGGCTCCTGCCGACCCCTGGACGACGAGGGCGTCGATCGACGTGTCGGTGCGCACGGCGCGAGCCACGTCGCGCACCGCCGCGTACATCTCGCGGTTGAGGGCGTTCTTCGCCCGCGGGCGGTCGAGCGTCAGCCACGCGACACGATCCGCCACCTCGACATGGACGAAGGTCGACGACGGCCTGGATATCACGATGCGACTCCCCTGGCTTGTGAGGTTGGTGACGGCTATCTAAGCTATCTTTTAGAAGATAGTCAACGGTTGGTGGTGAAGCAGCCGGGCCCGCAGACCGGGTGCGCGGGGCCGAGCAGGTCGCGCTCCACCTTGCCGGTCACGCCTCTGGGGAACTCCTCCGCCGTCAGGACGTGCACCGCCTGAGGGCGTTCGAAGCGGGCCAGCGTCGCCGTCGCGGCCTCCACCACCTCGGGTACGTCGGCCGGATTCGCCAATGCCACGTAAGCCGCAGGCACCTGCCCGAACCGCGGGTGCGGAGCCGGTACGACGGTCGCCTCGACAATGGCGGCGTGGCTCAGCAGGGCTCGCTCGATCGTGGCGGGGTACACGTTCTCGCCGCCGCACTTGAACATGCGTCCGCGCCGCTCCACGAAGGCGAGCGCGCCGCCGTCCCCGCTCCGGACCAGGTCGCCGGTCCTGAACCAGCCGTCGGTGAACTCCGCCCTCGACAGGCCGCCGGCCGACCAGTATCCGCTGAACAGCGTCGGACCGCGCAGCCACAGCTCACCGGCCGAGCCGGGGTCGACGTCCCTGCCGTCGGCGTCCACCACCCGGTGCTGGCAGAACAGCGTTGGACGCTTGTCGAGAAGTGGCCGGCCCCCGGCCCAGGTGACCGCCGAAGCGCCGGGGACCAGGCCCGCTTCGGTACTTCCGAAGGTGTTCAGGTAGGGCGCGCCCAACCGGCGCTCGGCTTCACGGAGCTGTTCGGCGGGGACCAGGTCCGCCATCGCGCCCGCGCATCTGAGCGAGCGGGGGCGCCGGTCCCCCAGCGCGCCGAGCACCTCGTCGATCACGCCGGGAATCAGGAAGAGCCAGCCCACCTCGCGGTTGACCAGCTCATTCGCGATGACTTCCGCGTCGAAGCGTTCCAGGAGTACGAAAGTGCCGCCCAGGACGAGGGTGGCGTACAGGTAGTCGGACGAGGAGATGTGGAAGAGCGGCGCCCAGCCGATGAAGGCGTCGGAGGGCTGGACGCCCAGTTCGGCGTGGAGCACCAGCGCGCGGGACACCATCGCGTGCTGGGAGATCGCCACCCCCTTGGGCCGCCCGGTCGATCCGCTGGTGGACATGATGGCGATCAGGTCGGTGCCGCGGACCGCGTGCGGGTCGATCCCGTCGCCGGGGCCGAGCCCCAGCCACCGGGGGTCCCCGTCATCCAGGTCCACCACCGGCACGTCCGTGGCGGCCCGCGCCACCTCGGCGAACGCGCCGATCGCGAAGACCGCCTTCGGCGCGAGGTCCGCCACCACCGCCGCGGCCGCCTCGGCCGAGAGCCGCCAGTTCACCGGCGCGACGGCGACGCCGGCCGTGCCCGCGGCCACCATGAGCAGCGCCACTTCGAGCCGGTTCGGCGCGAGCACCGCCACCCGATCGCCGCGCTCGACCCCGAGTTCGCGAAGCGCCCGGCCCACCACCTCGGCGCGGTGGTAGAGCTCACGGTAGGAGAGCCGTACCTCGGAGATGGCGAGTGCCGGCTGGTCGGGGCGCTCGCGGGAGCGTTGCCAGAACGCGTGCGCGAAGGTCATCGGAGTGCAACCTTCAGTCGTCATCATCGTCTCCTGACTGGTCAGCTACAAACAGCGATCTGTGTTATCTTTGTACAGTAAGTTTCCGTGACGGTGGAAGACTGAGGAAAGCCGAAGGAGGCTGCGTGAGCAGCGACTCCGACCTGGTCCGGCAGACTGCCGGAACCCTTCCGCAGATGGCACAGCCCGCCATCGCGGAGATGGTGGCGGATGCGATCCGGAACAGGATCATCAGCGGGGAACTGCCGGAGGGCTCGCTCCTGCCGAGGCAGGAGGAGATGATGCGCGAGCTCAACGTGAGCCGGCCGTCCTACCGGGAGGCGCTGCGCATCCTGGAGGCCGAAGGGCTCGTGTCGGTGCGTCGTGGGAACCAGGGCGGGGCGGTGGTTCACGCGCCCTCCCAGATCGGCACCACCTACAGCCTGGGACTTCTGCTCCGCTTCAACGAGGTCACCGTCGGCGACCTGGCCGACGCCATCAGCGAGATCGAGCCACTCTGCGCCGGCGTCGCGGCGTCCCGCCCCGACCGGCACCACGAGGTCGTCCCGCAGCTCAACGACCTGGTGGACAAGCAGGAACGCGCGCTCGGTGTCGCCCACCAGTTCACCCTCGTGGGCCGGGAGTTCCACGAGAGGCTCGTCCAGCTGTGCGGCAACGCGACGCTCACGTTGACGGCCGGAGCCCTGGCGGGCCTCTGGTCGACCCAGGAGCTGGAGTGGGCCGACGTCGTCGCCATCACCTCCAGTTACCCCGCGCTGGAGCAGCAGCGTCGCGTGCTCCAGACGCACCGCATGATCATCGCGGCCATCGCGGCAGGCGACCGGCACCAGGCGACGACGCTGATGCGCGCCCACTCCCTGGCGTTGCACCACCACGTCCTGGAGGAGCGGCGGGACCTTCCGGTCACGCCCCTGACGCACTCCAGGGCGGCCGGCGGCCGGTGACCGGTCCGTACCACCCAGAATCACCCCAGAGAATCACCCAGGAGTTCCCATGCCTGTGCCGTTCGGTGACCTGCCCGAGGATGCCGATGCCGATCTGCTGTTCGACGTCGCCGACGGCATCGCGCGCATCACCCTGAACCGTCCCACCCGGGGCAACTCGATCACCGTGTCGATGTTCCCGAGCTTCCGCGCCGTCTGGGAGGAGGTGCGGATGAACAACGACATCCGTTGCGTGATCATCACGGGCGCGGGCGGCAGACACTTCTGCACCGGGGTCGACGTCGACTCCGTCGCGGAGAGCGGGCAGGTCGCCATGGGCAGCGGCAACATCACCGACGAACTGCACTTCACCTCCCGCCAGAACCGGGTCTGGAAGCCCGTCATCTGCGCGGTCAACGGGTTGGTGGCGGGCGCCGGCCTCCACTTCGTCGTGGACAGCGACATCGTGGTCGCCGTCGAGCACGCGGAGTTCCTCGACAGCCACGTGAACGTGGGGCAGGTGGGGGGCATCGAGAACACCGGCCTGGCCAGGCGGCTCCCACTCGGCACTGCCCTCCGCATGACGCTCCAGGGACGTAACTTCCGGCTGCCCGCGGCACGGGCGTATCAGCTCGGTCTGGTCGACGAGCTGACCGCGCCCGATCAGCTCATGGAGACGGCGCTGCAGATCGCCCGGGACATCGCCGCCAACTCGCCACAGGCCGTGTCCCTCTCCCAGCAGGCCGTGTGGGCGTCGACCGAGATGCCCTATTCGCAGGCCGCCGAGTACGGCTGGTCGCTGGTGCGGTCCCATTGGTCGCATCCGGATTTCATCGAGGGCCCCCGCGCGTTCGCCGAGCGCCGTGAGCCTCGGTGGACAGTCGGATGAGTTCCGGACCTCTGGCGGGGATCGCTGTCGTCAGCCTGGCCGAGCAGTACCCCGGGCCCTTCGCCACCATGGTGCTGGCCGACCTCGGCGCGCAGGTGACCATGGTCGAGCGGCCGACCGGTGATCCCACCCGGCGTCATCCGGCCCTCTTCCGCGCGTTGAACCGCAACAAGCGGTCCATCGCGCTCGATCTCAAGACGGTGCCGGGGCAGGCGGCCCTCCGGTCCATGCTGGCCGACGCCGATGTCCTGATCGAGGGCTTCCGGCCCGGCGTTCTGGAACGGCTGGGCCTCTCCCCGGAGCGGCTTCGGCTGGATTTCCCGGACCTGGTGGTCGTGTCGGTGTCGAGCTACGGCCAGAGCGGGCCGGATCGTGAATTCGGCAGCCACGACCTCACCGTGCAGGGGCGGGCAGGGTTGCTGGACGGGGCTCAGGACGGCGCCGGCGTGGTTCCGACCGCCGATCTCGTGGCGGGAGCCTTCGCCGTCATCGGGGTGCTGAGTGGCCTGCTCGCACGTCAGGCTCGCGGTGGGTCGCACGTCGATGTCTCCATGCTCGACTGCCTGGTGGCCTGGCAGGCGGTACGGATGGGGGGACACCTGGAGGGCGACGAGACCACGGGTTATCCGCCTCGGGAACCGGCGTACGGGATGTTCCGGTGCGGGGACGGTGGTGCAGTGACGCTCGCGATCGCCGGGGAGGACCGGCAGTGGGCCGCACTCTGCGACGAGCTGGGGCTGGGTGACCTGGGCGGCCTCTCCACCGACGAACGGGAGAGTCGCGCCGACCAGTTGCGAACGCTCCTGTCCCGCGCGCTCGCCGCGCGGCAGTCCGGTGACGTCATCGGCCGGTTGGAGCGACGGGGTGTCAGCTGCGGCCACGTTCGCCGTGTCCCGGACGTGCTCGACGACCCGCAGGTCAAGGCGCGCCGGCTGCTGCTAGACCTCTCATCAGGTCACCGGTCCGTCCGGCAGCCGCTGCTCTTCGACGGCCAGGCCATCACGGCGTGTCCCGATGCCCCGGCGCTGGGCGAGCACAACGAGCTCTATGGCCTCGATCCGGTTCAGGCGAACCGATGACGACCGTGGGAACGACCTCGACGCTTTCCTCCTCGCCGCGCAGGGCCTGCGCGGTGGGGATCGCGATACAGCCGGACCTGCTCACCGCGCCCGCCACCGATCTCGCGCTGTTCGCTCAGTCCGTCCACGACGCCGGCCTTGACCATGTGTCGGTGGGTGATCACGTCAGCTATCGGGGAGGCCAGGGTATCGATGGTCTCGTCGCGGCGACGGCACTCTTGACGGCCGGACCCGAGCTCCACGTGGTCGTCGGCGCCTTCCAGCTGGCGCTGCGGCACCCGCTTGTTGCCGCGCGGCAGCTCGCCACCGTGACCTCGTTCGCACCCGGACGTCTCGTCCTCGCCGTCGGGGCCGGCGGCGACGACCCCAGGGAGGTCTCCAACTGCGGCGTCGATCCCCGAAGCCGCGGAAAGCGCCTCAACGAGAGTCTCGACGTGCTGACCCGGCTCATGCGCGGCGAGGTGGTCGACCACCACGGCGCCCACTTCGACCTGGAGCAGGCGTCGATCGCGACGACGGCTCCCGCTCCGCCCCTGGTGGTCGCCGGGTCCGGGGAGGCGGCCATCGAGCGCGCGGCCGCCTACGGGTCCGGCTGGCTGGGATTGCTGTGCACGCCTCGTCGGTATCGCGAGACACGTCGGGAGATCGTCCGGCGTACGGCGGCCTTGGGCCGTCCTGCTCCGGACTGGTTCGGGCTCAATGTCTGGTGCGCGTCCGCAGGCCAGTCCAGGCAAGAACTGGAGTCGAGCCTCGGTCGTTGGTTCGGCCCTGCGGCCCCTCGCCTGCTCCACCTGTGTGGCGTGGGCGAGGAGTCCCAGATCGCCGCATGGCTGGCGGACTACGTCGCCGCCGGCGCGACCCGGCTGAGTATTTCGGTTCCGGCAGCCGAGGCGGTCGAGGCCGTCGAACGGGTCGCCAGACTCGCCGAACTGCTGGCCGAGCAGGTCGAGGACGCTGTCGCGCATCCGGACTCGAACTAGGAACCGGTCGAAGTCCTCGGGCTCAGCGCACCGGCTGCGCCCACCGCCCGAGGATCTCCGCCGCGGTCAGCGCCCGGCCGTCGACCCGCGCCGGCGGCGCGTTGGGAGTTCTGGAGAACCTCGGCGCGGGCGCCGACTGAACCACACCGTCCACCTCGAGGTACGTGCCGCGTGCCGCCAGATGTGGATGCTCGGCCGCCTCGGCGAAGGTGAGCACGGGTGTGACGCACGCTTCGGTGCCCGCGAAACGCGCGGCCCACTCCTCGCGCGTGCGAGTCGCGAACATGGCCGTGAAGCGCCTTCTCATCTCCGGCCAGCACTCCCGGTCGTTCTGCTCCCCGAGTTCGTTCGCGTCGATGCCCAGCCCGTCCAGCAGTGCCGAGAAGAACTGGGGTTCCAGCGCACCCACCGCTATATACCGCTGGTCAGCGCACGCGTAGGTGTCGTAGAACGGGGCACCGCCGTCAAGCAGATTGCTCTGCCGCTGATCGCGCCACTCTCCCATGCCGCGAAGTGCCATGGTCATCTGGCTCAGCAGCGCGGTCCCGTCGACCATCGCGGCATCGACTACCTGCCCCCTTCCCGACAGCGCGCGTTCCCAGAGCGCGGCCAGCACGCCGACCAGCAGCAGCATGGATCCGCCGCCGAAGTCGCCGACGACGTTGAGCGGGGGAGCCGGCGCCTGGCCGGCTCGGCCCATGGCGTGCAGCGCGCCGGTCAGCCCGATGTAGTTGATGTCGTGTCCGACGTCCCGGGACCATGGCCCGTCCTGACCCCATCCCGTGATCCGCCCGAAGACCAGCCGGGGGTTGCGCTCCAGGCACTCCTCCGGCCCGACTCCGAGCCGCTCCACCACTCCGGGCCGCAAGCCCTCGATCATGACGTCGGCGCGCTCCGCGAGAGCCAGGATGAGAGCTCGCCCTTCCGGCTCCTTCAGGTCGACGGTGATCGAGTGCCGGCCGCGCAGCACGACATCGGTCTCGCCGGGGTTCCCGAGTTGCAGCGCCCGTCCCTTCGGCCGTTCCACCCGGACCACGTCTGCGCCGAGATCCGCGAGCACCATGGCCGCGTGCGGAGCCGGCCCCAGCCCGGCGAGTTCCAGGACGCGCAAGCCCGTCAGCGGACCGCCCCTGCCGGTATCAGTGGTCACGGTGTTGTCCTCCGCATGTTGGTCGGCTCCTTCGGATCGGCCGTCAGGCTGGTCATGACCAGGTCGGCGAGTTGGCGGTACGCTTCGGCGGCGTCGAGCCCGGTGGTCGCCTGGATCGTCCCGCGCTGGATCGCGCCCATGACCTGGGCCGCGGCGGCCCCCACGAACGACGCGTGAACCGGGCGCAGCGCTCCGGCCTTCACCCCCTCGGTCACGAGGGCCTGGACCCGCCGAGCCGCGTACTGAGTGTTCTCCTGGTACACGTCGTTGGCCGGACCGAAGTCGGCCACATCCGCGAAGAACCTGGCCGAGGCCGGCTGAAGTTCCGCGGCGACGGCCTCCAGGTAGATCGCCAGCCGCCTCGCCGGATCATCGGAGGCCGCGACCCGGGCCTCGATATGTTCCGCCGCGGTCTTGAAGAACGAGCGCACGGCCGCGACAACGATCTGCTCCTTGCTTGGCGCCACGGCGTACAAGGTGGTTCTCGAACACCGCAACCGTTCCGCCAGATCTCCAATGTTGAACGAAGAGAATCCCTCGGTCAGGAACAGCTCCCGGAGCTGAACCAGCATCTCCTCGCGGCGCGCGCGAGCCTTCCCTGGAAGTGGCATGACGCCGACCCTATGACAGAGTACCAGAGCTGATACTGTGGTACTCATTCTGGTTCTCGGAGGATTGTCCATGCCCGCATCACGTGTCATGCCCACCGGCGAGAGCGCCGACCTGATCAACCTCGTCCGGGACCTCGCCGGCAAGGAACTCGCGCCCCGGGCCGCCCGGGCCGAGGCCGACGAGGAGTTCCCGCGCGAGGTCTTCAGGACCCTCGGCGCGGTCGGCCTCCTCGGCCTCCCCTACCCCGAGGAGTGCGGCGGCGGAGGCCAGCCGTACGAGGTGTACCTGCAGGTCCTTGAGGAGATCGCGGCGATCTGGTCGAGCATCGGCGTCGGCGCCAGCGTGCATACCCTGGCGTGCTTCGGGCTCGTCGACTTCGGCACGGAAGAGCAGCGGCGGGCGTGGCTGCCCGACATGCTCGGCGGCGACCTCCTCGGCGCGTACTGCCTGAGCGAGTCGCACGCGGGCTCTGATCCCGCCGCCATGAGGACCCGCGCCGTCCGGGACGGGGACGACTACGTGCTCGACGGCGCGAAGGCATGGACGACCCACGGTGGGCATGCCGACTTCTACCAGGTGATGGCGCGGACCTCCGACGATCGCAAGGGCATCTCCTGCTTCCTGGTCCCGGCCGACGCGGAAGGCCTGAGCGCGGACCCGCCCGAGCGCAAGATGGGCCTGACCGGATCCGCGACCGCCACCATGCGGCTGGACCACGTCCGTGTTCCCGCCTGGCGCAGGATCGGCGAGGAGGGTGATGGCCTCAAGATCGCACTGGCCGGCCTCGACTCCGGCCGGCTGGGAATCGCGGCGGTCGCCACCGGCCTGGCCCAAGGGGCACTCGACCAGGCCGTGGAGTACGCGAAGGAGCGGGAGACCTTCGGAAAACCGATCATCGAGCACCAGGGCCTCGCGTTCCTGCTCGCCGACATGGAGGCGGCCGTCCAGAGCTCCCGCGCGATGACGCTGCACGCCGCGCGTCTGAAGGATCAGGGGCACCCGTTCAGCCGGGAGGCGTCCATCGCCAAGATGGTCGCCACCGACAACGCCATGAAGGTGACGACCGACGCCGTGCAGGTCCTCGGCGGCTACGGCTACACCCGAGACTTCCCGGTCGAGCGCTACATGCGCGAGGCGAAGGTCATGCAGATCTTCGAGGGGACCAACCAGATCCAGCGCCTGGTCATCGGCCGCGCGCTCGCCGGGAACATCGGCGGAACGATCACCACCTACAGCAAGGAGCAGGACTGATGGAAGTACGCCCGGCTCGCGCTGGCGATCATCCATCACGACTGTCTCAACGGTGAAGTGATCCGCATGGACGGCACCCTCCGGATGGCGCCTCGCTAACGACCGGCCCCATCTGAAGGAGCAACCGTGAACAGAGACACGGTCGTCGTCAAAGCAGTTCGCACGCCGATCGGGAAGCGCGGCGGAAGCCTCTCCTCCGTCCACCCCGCCGATCTCTCCGCTGTGGTGTTGAGTTGAAGCGATCTATGCCGCCACCAACCGCCGGCCCAGCGCCCGCACCGTGCGCGCTGGGGAACTCAAAGCCCACATCAGCCGGGTCCATCGGGACAACTACGGTGTCCACGGGATCCGGAAGGTCTGGCGGCAGTTGCATCGCGAGCACATCGTGGTGGCCCGCTGCACCATCGTCCGCCTGACAGGTGAGCTAATTGTGGGCGTCTTCGCCGGTGCTCAGCCCGGAGCGGTGGGCGATGACGGCCAGTGCCGTGCGGTCCCGGGCATCGAGCTTGGTCAGGATCCGGCTGACGTAGGTGCGTACGGTCGCCGGGCTGATGAAGAGCGCCGCGGCGATCTCGGCGTTGGTGTCTCCGTGACCGACCCGAGTGAGGACGGTCAGTTCTCGCTCGGTCAGGGCGGCCAGTCGCGGGTCTGGTTCTGGCGGTTTCGGGGCTCGGGCGAGGTGTTCCATGACGCGCCGGGCGATCGTGGGCGAGAGGAGGTTTCCGCCCGCCGCGGCCGTGTGCACCGCCTTCCGGAGGTCGTCGGACGGCGTGTCCTTGAGGAGGTAGCCGGCCGCGCCGAGAGTGACGGCCTCGATGATGTCGTCGTCCTCGTCGAACGTGGTGAGGATCAGGACCCGCGAGCCCGCCAGCGAATCGTCGGCGCGGATCGCGGCCGTCGCCTCAAGCCCGTCCATGCCGGGCATCCGGATGTCCATCAGCACGATGTCGGGGTGCAGCTCCCGGACACGGGAGAGCGCGGCGCGGCCGTCGGACGCCTCGCCGACAACGGTGATCTCCGGATCGTTCTCAAGGAGTGTGCGCAGGCCCGCACGTACGAGCTCCTGGTCGTCGACGACGATCACGCTGATCATGACGGTTGCTCCAGCGGGAGGACGGATCGGACGGTGAATCCCGTGGTTCCGGGTCCGGCTGTCAGGGTGCCGCCAAGCGCCTCGGCTCGCTCGCGCATCCCGGCGATCCCGTGCCCGTGCCCGGTATCGCCGCCCGGGTCCGCACCGTCATCGGTCACCGACACGTGAAGCAGGGTGCCGTCGTCGTACGCGGTGACGCGGGCGTGGGTACCGCACGAGTGCCTGACGATGTTGGTGACCGCCTCCTGAACGATTCGGAACGCCGCGGCGTCGACCGTCGCGGGCAACTGAGCGGTGACGCGCATGTCGATGTCGATGCTGGTTCCCGCGGCCGCGGCCGTTTCACGGAGTGTGTCGATGCTCGACAGCGAGACGACCGATCTCGGGTTCTCAGCCGGCGCACGGAGCAGAGCGACGGTTCTGCGCAGCTCGCTCATCGTGCGCGTGGCGGTGGACCTGATCAGGTCGAGAGCCGCGCGGGTCTGCGTCTCGTCGTGACCGAGCGACTCGCGGGCGACATCGGCGTGCAGGGAGATGACGGAGGTCGTGTGACCGATCGAGTCGTGCAGATCCCGCGCGATGGCCAGGCGTTCGGCGTGAACGCGCGCGTCCGCTTCCTGCCGATACCGCTGGGCGGTGAGCTCGGCGATCCGCCTCGCTCCCGCCTGTGCGGTCCGTCTCGATCTCAGGCCGTCTCCCAGGGCGATCGCCGCGGCCATGAGCAGGATGTGTCCGGCCAGTTCATAGCCGACGACGAACGAGAAATCCTGGCCCTCGACCAGGCGGAAGAACAGCGAGACCGCGACCACGACGGCAGCGGTGACAACGGCATGGACGAGCCTGCCGAACTCGGCCGCCGAGAACAACGCCGCGGCGACCGGGACGGCGACCCCGACAGCCGGATAGCCGGCGGCGTAGTAGGCGAACAGTCCCAGCGTGCTGACGGCGAGCACGATCACCGGGTAGCGCCGGCGGGCCGGCATCAGCGCGCCAAGACCTACCGCCCACAGGTACGCGATCGCGTCCGGACCGTGCCGTCCTCCCTGGTCGGCGGAGATCACGACCGACACGGTGAGGCTGACGCCCGCACCGATCAGGGCGTCGACGGCCCAGGATGGGAGTCTCCTTCGTGCCCGCTCGTCGACCATGGATCCACCCTAGGGTGCTCCTCGGCGGCTCCGCGGCCCGCGTGAAGCGACACCGGGGGTCGCCTCTGGACGTACGGCATCGAGATCGGATACGGATGTGCCGCGCCCATGGCGCTCCCTAGCGTGCGGCCATGACCCATCAGCACACCCCACCACCTCGGCCGCCCGCCCCGAGACGCCCGGTTCTCGGGCTGCCCATGATCGCGGTAATCGGGCTCGCTCTTCTCGCGGCGCCCCGGGTCGTGCTTCACGACCTGGACATCATCCACCAGGGCACCTTCGTGAACGCCCTGTTCGTCTTCGTACCACCGATGATCTGGATCGGGGTCGCCCTCTGGAAACGAGTGCCCAGCCCCTTCCTCACCCTGCTCGTCGTGGGCCTGTTCTATGGCGTCTTCCTTACCGCGGGACACCAGTTGCTCTGGGACGCCGGCTTCGGCGGCAACCCGCCCGCACTCGGCGGGAACCTGAGCGATCTCAACCCGGCGACGCAGTCCGTCATCCTGCGACTGTTCGCCGCGATCAGCAGTCTCTTCACCGGCGTCATCGTCGGAGCGATCACCGGCCTGATCGCCTGGGGACTCAGCAGAGTCATTCCTTCAACTTCCAGGGCGTCCTGAGTACCTGATTCTCCGCGTTCGGGCAGCGGCGCGGGTTTCGCGAGTATCTGGCTGGGCTGCTGCTACCGCGTGAGCGCGACAAGACGCCGACCTGCCTGGCCGGGGCCGAGCCCGTCGTCTGGGCCCGGAATACGGTGGCGTGGCGGCTGGGGTTCTTCCTGTCGGAGTCGCCATGGGATCGTGAGAGAGTCAACGCCCGGCGTCGTGAGCTGCTGCGGGCCTATCCAGCGACCACACCGCATGCGGGCGGGGTGCCGGTGGAAGATTGAAAGGTCCCTTGCCTGGCTGTTCGGCTACCGCCGTCTCCCCGTCCGGTCCTGACGCAAGGGCAGCCGCCTCCTCGCCTTCCTCGGCCTCTCCGCCACGCTGACCTGCTACCGGAAACTCGCCAAGCTCACCGCGTGAGACATCGTCCAAGGGAGTGGCTCGGCCGTGCTGGGCGGTGCGCCAGCCGGAGGGGATGCGGTAAGGGCCCATCCACGGTTCGAGGGGGACGCCCCAGCTATTCAGCGCGAAGGAGACCTTGTGGTATTCGCCGATCAGGGTGACGAGTTCGATCAGTTCACGTTCGCCGTAGGTTTCCGACAGGGTCTCCCAGGTGTGGTCGGAAACCACTGACTCGGTGTGCAGTTCGTCCACAGCGGTCAGCACCGCCTGCTCGTGCCGGGTCCATGGTCCGAGGGAGATGTCCCGGGAAATGAGGTCGATCTCCTCTCGGGTGAGGCCGACGCTGAGGGCGACAAGGTAGTGGTGATTCCACTGGTAGATCGCCGAACACGCCCACGCGCCGCGCAAGATCGCCAATTCGCGGTGTCGTGGCGGTAGGACGCCGTCGATCACGCCACGGGCGAGGGGCACGCTCTCCTTGTACAGCTTGGTGTGCCGTACAAAGGTGGTGAGAATGTTCGGGATGTTCACACGGTGCAGCTCGAAGATCGAGTTCTCCCCTTCGATGAGGCCCAACGCGTCCAGTGTTTCCTGGTCACGCTCACCGGGGGCGACGGGTGCGATCCGCGGCCGTCGGCGGATGCCCTCGGCGATCTCGGCGGCGGTGGTCAGGACGCCGGTGACCGTGCGGTCGGTGCTGTCGCCCAGGGAGTCGTAGACGGTGGCCAACGTGATCGCCAGGTTCTCCCGGCAGTCCCACTGGTCCCAGCGGCCGAGTGGCAGTTCGGCGACGGCTTCCTCGACCGGCATTCCCTTGCGGTAGCGCACTTCCGCCTCGCTGTGCAGGTGCTCGAGATAGTCCCGCAGATCGATGATCCCGGTGATATCGGTGACCGGCCCGTACCCGGGAACCACTACAGTCGGCCGTAGCGCCGCGAGCTGGACGCAAGCCGCACGCCACAGCTCGATCGAGCCCGACCACGACGCGGGATGCACACCGTTGACGACAGCGGCACCTGTGATCAGCACCGCCTCGTCAGGAAGCCACACGATCGTGTCAGCGGTGCTGTAGGCGCGCCCGATGTCCTGAACCTCGACAAGTGTGTGGCCGAGTTTGAGGTCGGCCGCACCGCTGAAGGTTTGATCAGGTGTTAATCGCCGAGCCGCGATTCCGTGTGTGCGCTGGGATCTCCCGAGATAGGCATCGAGTGGAGAACCCCGCTCCACCTCGACGGCGTCGAGCAGCGGGCACCTGGCGAGTGCCGTCGCCGTCTCCACCGAGGTGAGTGTCGTGGCGTAGTCCGGGATGTGCTGCCCGGAGTCGGTGTCGGTGAGCACCACCACCTTCGCCGCGCCATCGCCGTAACTGAGCAACTGTCTCGTGGCGTCCGCGCTGTCGAGAGTGCCGACGAGCATACCCCCGCTCATGTCACCCCGCACGTACGTCGCGTTGCGAGTGGTTCCGTCATAGGCGATCCACACGGACTCGCTCAGGTGCTCGTAGTACATGTCTACCTACCTCTCACTGCCTTTTGTTCAACACCATGCGTTCGAGCCAGTCCGCCACGCGGCCACCGGTCTCCACAATGTGCTGCTCGAGCATCGACAGATGGTCGCCGGGGCCGTCGATGACGTCGGTCATCCCGGGCAGCGTCGATCGCCAAGCGTCGTCGTGCACGGTGCCCAGCGGCGCAGACGCGCGCACCAGCAGCGAGGGCACTCGTGTCGGCCGAGGACGCCACGACGACAACAGGTCCAAATACCAGGAGGTGGCCGACAATCGGATCCAGTCGAGCCCGTCGACCACCGATTCCCGGGCATGCAACGCCGGCCACAGCCTGGGCCGCAACACCTCAGTGGCTTTCGAGTCGAGCAAGTGGGTATCCAGCAGGACAACCGCGTCGACGGCAAGGCCGCGATCGTCAAGCCAGGCGGCGACCTCGTGGGCGAGCAACCCGCCCGAAGATGTCCCGAGCAGGACAAGCGGACCCGCCACGGTGCGGTCCACGACCGCGGTCGCCAGTTGCTCGATCAACACGGTCCGTGAGCTGGGCAACAGCTCGCCGGCGGTGAACCCGCCAGGCGTGACCACGCTGACATCCCACTGGCCGCCAAGAGCGGTGGCCAGACCATGGTAGACATGCTCGCCGGTGGTGGGAACGATGGGCGCGACACAGACCAGCTGACGCCCGGTTCCACTGTCCCTCAACGGTGTCAGACGGAGGGCCGGCGGCTCGGCCGACTTCTCGCGCACTTCGGCCACCCCGCGCAGCAATGCGTCCGCCTGGTCCAGCAAACCAGCGTCGACCGACTGCCGGTGCAGGCGCGCGATGACGTCCGGCGGGCTCTGTGGCGCGCTTGGCGCAGTGTCCACCGCGACCCCGCGGACGAACAGCTCGGCCGCCGAAAGCACCACCCTGTCCATGCCACCCTCGTCGCGGCGCAACGTCCCGGCGACCACCGCGGTGACCCCCGCCTCGTCCACCGCCTGCTCGATCCCCAACGTCAGCAGCGGATGCGGGCCGACCTCGATGAACGCCCGATACCGCTCCTCCAGCAACAGCCCGATGGCCGGCGCGAACTCCACCGTGCGCCGCACGTTCTCATACCAGTAGCCGGCGTCCAGCTCCGTGCCGTCGAGCCACTGCCCGGTCGCCGTCGACAGCATCGGCACCCGCGCCGCACGCGGCGCCACCTCCGCCAGGTCCACCAGCAGATCGTCACGGAACCGCTCGACCTGCGGCGAATGCGCGGCGAAGTCCGCACCGGCCAACTGCCAGCGCATGACACCCTCGGCCGACAACCGCCGCTCCAGCACCCGCACGGCCTCCCCGTCACCGGCGACGGTGACCACCCGGGGCCCGTTGACCGCGGCGATCGAGATCCGATCCAGCAGATCATCCTCGGCCAGCGCCGCGCGCACCTGCTCCACCGGCGCCATCACCGACAGCATCACCCCATGCCCGGACAGCCGTTCACCGATCAGGCGGCTGCGCAACGCCACCACCCGGGCACCGTCCTGCACCGACAGACCACCCGCCACCACCGCCGCCGCGATCTCGCCCTGCGAATGCCCCACCACCGCGTCCGGACGAACCCCCAGCGACTCCCACACCGCCGCCAACGACACCATCACCGCGAACGACACCGGCTGCACCACATCCACCCGATCCAGCCCCGGAGCACCCTCCACCTGCCGGACCACATCCAGCAACGACCACTGCACGAACGGCTCCAACGCCGCCGCACACTCCGCCATCCGGCGGGCGAACACCGGCGACTCCTCCAGCAGCCGCGCCCCCATCCCCACCCACTGCGCCCCCTGACCCGGGAACACCCACACCATCCGGCCATCCACATCGGCCACACCCCGCACCACACCCGCCGCCGAGTCGCCGGAAGCGACCGCGGCCAACCCCGCCAGCAACTCCTCGCGATCCCCGCCGACCACCACCGCCCGATGTTCGAACGCCGACCGCGACGTGGCCAGCGAGAACGCCACATCGGCCGGCCCCAGCTCGTTACCCTCCTCCACATACACCGCCAGACGGCCCGCCCACGCCCGCAACGCCTCACCCGACCTGCCCGAGATCACGCACGGCATCACACCCGGCACCGGCGCCGCGTCCTCCACACCCGGCTCGGCCTGCGGCCCCTGGTCGAGTTCGTCCAGATAGCGGGCGAGAGCCGCAGAGGTCGGATGCCGGAACACCGCGCTCGCTTCGATCTTCTTGCCGGTGCGGGCGCGCAGCCTGGCGCGCAGGTCAATCAAGGTCAACGAGTCCAGGCCGAGGCGGGTGAACTCACTGTCCGGCGCCACCGCTTGCATACCAGGCAGGCCCAGGGCCCTGGCCACCTCGGTCCGGACGAGATCCAACGCCGACAGTGGCTCGGTCCGGGCATCGGCTTCGATGGGGCTGGGGGGCATGGTGTGGTGGGCCACCCGCGGCCAGAACCGCTGCCGTTGGAAGGCATATGTGGGCACGGCGCACCGCCCGCCCGGAATCACGGCTGCCCAGTCCACCGCGACGCCGCGCACATGGAGTCCTGCCAGCGCGTTGACCAAGCTGGACAGTGAACCGCAGGTCCCCGGTTCGACAACGACGTCGTCCTGCCCGAACGGCCGGACCCGGTATTCAGCGGCACGAGGGTCCTGGGCCTTGGCGATGACCAGTTCGTAGGCGTCATCCAGCGACAACGCCCCGGCCACATACGCGGCGGCGACCTCGCCACCCGAATGGCCGCGGACTTCCGCCCTCACTCCCCAGGACTCCAGCAACCTGAACAACGCCACCTCGAACGCGAAACCACTTTCCTCCCCGAACCGGCCGCCGATCTCGGCCGGCGCTGCCGCGAACACCGGGAACTGAGCCAGCTCACGGCCCATCTCCGTGCACGCGGTCGCGCCGGCGAACACGATCGTCGGTACCACCGGCTTCTCAACCACACCACGGACAACCAACTCATGGTCTTCGCCTCTCGCGAGAGCGGCGAGGGCGTCAAGGTTGCCGTCCAGCACCGCCGCACGGTACTCGAAGTGCGTGCGAGACACCGCAAGCGGTCGAGCCACACGCGAGTCAGGGTCGGCCGCCAGGAGGCGTTCCGCCTGTGCGCCAAGGGCATCGGCGGTGCGGCCAGACAGCAACCAGGGCAGCTTCCCTCGGCTGGGCGGATTCCCGGACTGTTCGCCTTCTTCAAGAATGACGTGTGCGTTGGTCCCGCTGATTCCGAAGGCGGACACCGCACCACGTCGTGGACCCCCGTTGGTCGCCCACGGCACCGCATCGGCCGCCAGCCTGACCGAACCGGCCGACCAGTCCACCCGAGACGAAGGCTCGTCCACATGTAGCGTCCGCGGAAGAATCCCGTGCCGCATGGCGAGGATCAGCTTCACTATGCCTGCCACACCCGCGGCCGCTTGGGTGTGCCCCAGATTCGACTTCACCGAACCGAGCCACAACGGCCGGTCCCGGTCCTGACCGTAGGTCGACAGCAACGCGTCGGCCTCAATCGGGTCTCCCAGCCTGGTTCCGGTGCCGTGTGCCTCTACAACGTCCACATCGGACACGGACAGGCCGCTGGAGGCCAACGCCTGGCGAATGACACGTTGCTGCGCGACGCCGTTCGGTGCGGTGAGCCCGTTCGAGGCGCCATCCTGGTTGATGGCACTGCCCCGGAGCACTGCCAACACCTCATGGCCCTTCGCCCGCGCGTCCGACAGCCGCTCGACCACAAGCATGCCCACGCCTTCAGCCCACCCTGTCCCGTCGGCCGCGTCAGCGAAAGCCTTGCAACGCCCGTCGCCGGACAGCACTCCTTGCCGGGTTAACTCGACGAACAATTCTGGCGTCGTCATCACTGTGACGCCGCTGACCAGGGCGAGCGAGCACTCCCCGGACCGGAGTGACCGAGCGGCCAGATGCAGGGCGACCAGCGCCGAGGAGCACGCGGTGTCCACGGTGAGCGCCGGACCGGTGAAGCCATACGTGTAAGCAAGCCGCCCAGACGCCACGCTCGCCGCGCTGCCAATGCCGGCGTAGCCACCGAAGTCACCTTCAGACTGGGCCAGCAGCGTCGGGTAGTCCTGGCCGTTGGTGCCAATGAACACGCCCACGTCACTACCACGCAGGGTCGCGGGCACGATGCCGGCTTGTTCCAGTGCCTCCCACGAAGTCTCCAACAGCAGTCGCTGCTGGGGGTCCATCGCCAGGGCCTCACGGTGGTTTATCCTGAAGAATCCCGGGTCGAAGTCAGCGACTCCGGTGAGGAACCCGCCGGATGTAGTGGCACTGCGGCTCACCAAGGTCGTCAGATCCCAGCCGCGGTCCTCAGGGAAAGAGGACAGCACTTCACCTCCATCGGCCAGCAACTGCCACAGTTGCTCAGGAGTATCGATTCCCCCTGGAAAACGGCACGCCATACCGACAATGGCGACCGGGTCGTCGTGGTCGACCCTCGCCTGAGGCTGGCTGATGTCCGGAGCGGCGCCGTGGATCCGCGACCAGAGATGGGTAATCAGCTCATCAGCCGTCGGATGGTCGAACACCACGGTCGCGGGTAGCGCCAGTCCGATGCGTTTCGCCAGGCCGTTGCGCAACTCCACAGTAGTGAGCGAGTCGAAGCCCAGGTCCTTGAAGGCGCGGTCACCACCGATGTTCACACCGTCCGCGTGGCCGAGGACAGCCGCGATCTGGTGGCGTACCAACTCAGCCAAGGCGTCCTTGCTGTGCAGGGGCCGGCGTTCACCCGCGTCTTCGCCGCCACCGGCGGCCACCCGGACCGGTCGCCTCGCCGGTGCCAGCCCTCGCAGCAACGCCGGCACCTCGCCGCCGCGGCCCCGCAACACCTCCAC
>NZ_JBSFWD010000082.1:0-29612 GCF_053592655.1 Streptosporangium sp. NPDC002607 | reverse complement strand
AGTGCGTACCGGCGACGGCGGCCCGGTAGTACCGGCTCGGCTGGGAGACGGACTGACCGTTGTTCAGCGTGCCGGTGTAGGTCTTCGGGTAGCCGCTGCAGTCCTGCTTACCCGATGGAGCGGTGCCCGGGGAGATGTCACCCGACGAGCTGGCGGTGCTGTCGGTCAGCAGGGTCAGGTCGTAGGCGGTGAGGATCTCGTTGACCGGCTGGAAGTAGGTGACGCCACCCGTGGTGCAGTCCCCGGAGCCGCCGGAGGTGACCCCCTGGGCCTGGTCCACCGAGATGAACGAACCACCCGAGTCACCCGGCTCGGCGCAGACACTGGTACGGCCCAGGCCGTGGATGGTGCCCTGGGGGTAGGTGACACTGGCGCTGAGCTGCCGGATGAGACCGCAGTGCCAGTCGGTGGTGGAGCCGGACCGGCAGATCGAGGCACCCTCCAGGGCCGGCCTGGAGCCCGCGACGGGCACGGTACCGCCGACGCCGTTGCTCACCACCGGCTTGGGGCTCCAGCCGGCGTTCACCGCGACCCAGGCATAGTCGTTCTGGGGAAAGGACGACGCCCGGAAGACCCCCTGGGGCACCCGGTTGAAACCGGTGGTGGCATCACCCGTCTTACCGCAGTGACCGGCACTGACGAAACCCGCCTGGGTCCCGCGCATCACCGAGAAACCGACGGAGCAACGACTCGCGACACCGACGTAGTAGGCGTCACCACCCTGCACGTCACTGAGGAGCCGGGGCCGCTCGGTGGACGGCACCACCTTCACCGCCTCCGTGTCGAGGCCGGCGGCCTCGATGAGGTCCTCCGCGACCAACGGCTCCGACGACAGGACGACGACCCTGTTGTTCCTGGCATCGACATAGCGGACACTTCCCTCGTTCTTGGCACCGGGTACCGACTGGTCGAGGCCGTCTATGTGCCTGTCGAGCTCCGCCAGCGACCGCTTGACGACCTCGGCCCGGGCACCCGCCGCGATGATGTGGGGGATGTCGGCCTCGTTGGTGGTGGCCACCACAAGGGTCTGCGCGATGGTTCCCATCAGCCACGAGCCGCCGAAACGGTCACCGAGTCTCGCACGGAGCTCCGCCGCCACTCCCGTCAGGCGAGCCTCGTTGAGCAGGCGTGCCTGGGCCTGTTCCCTGGTCAGTTCCAGGTCGCGTTGGAGCGCCTCCAGCATGCCCGACGGCGGTTTCCAGACGGGCGCGGTGACCGGAACACCCGTCACCTTCGGTCCGGCCGCGGCCGGCACGCCCGTCAAGGTGAGCGCGGTGACCGCCAGCACGCAGCCCGTGGCGACGACATGTCTGCGGGACATGAATCCCTCCTCGACCTCGGCTTTCACAGCAAGAGGGGGAGAGCGCCCCACGGGCAACGCCACCCTAATCCAGCCGTTGCCTCCAAGGCCCCCAAAAGCCACACGCCACGCGGCAGACGATTTCGATCGGGATCTCGCCTCGCCGGCGCGCCCTCACTCTCGCGAGGGGCGACCCCCGGGCCGGCTCGGCCGTTCCCCGGACCCGTCGAGATCAGAAGCCGTAGGCGTCGCCCAGAGCGCTCTGGACGTACTTGCGCGCCTGGTGAATGCGGGACTTGGCGGTGCCCAGCGGGATGCGGAGTTGCTCGGCCACCTCGTTGTAGTCGAGCTGGCAGATGTCGCGCAGCACCAGTGCCTGGGCCAGATCGGGCTTCTCCGCCTCCAGGGCCTCCATCACGTCGAGCAGGTCCAGCCTGGACCCGGCGATCACGCTCACCCTGGCGACGTCCGGCTTCTGCAGCGGCAACTCGTCCGAGCTCTGCTCCGCGGCGCGACGCTTCAGCGAACGGTAGGTGGTCCTGGCGCAGTTGGCGGTCACGATGTGCAGCCAGGTGCTGAACTTGGCGCGCCCCTCGAAGCGGCCGATGTTGCGTGCCACCGCCAGCAGGGTGTCCTGGCAGGCCTCCTCCGCGTCCTGCCGGAAGGGAAGGATGCGCCCGCAGTGCCGGAGCACCGCGGGCTCGATACGCTTCAGCAGCTCGCCGAGCGCGCGGTGGTCACCTTGGGCGGCCGCCCGGGCCAGCTCCTCGGTCGTCTCGTCCAGCGCCATCACGAGCCCCCATCAGCGGTCGCGGTCGCTGGACATCCTACGGTCGGAGATCCCCGTTGCCGACCTTCGGCTTTGTTACAAAAGCACACGAACCCGAAATATGGTGATTTTCACTCCTAGCTGTGCTCCCAGCGGGTCCGCTGGGAGCACAGGACCGGTTGTCACGGTGTCGTGAACCCCAGGATGTAGGGGCTGGAGCCGCTCACGGAGACCACGCGATAGCGGTAGGCACCGGCCGTGCCGGTGTAGCTGATCTGCTCGTCGGGACCCGAACTGTCCGAGACGGCGACGGTGCCCCAACCGGTCCCCTTCCACTTCTCGAGGTAGAGGTCGAAGTCGACGCCGTCGTCCCCGTCCAGGCAGCCATGGTGCTGACCGGCGACGGTCGCCCGGTAGTAGCTGGTGCTCGGCCGGTAGACGACCTGACCGCTCTCCAGATTACCGACGTAGATCTTCGGGTAGCCGGTGCAGGTGCCCGTGCTCGGCGAGGTGATCGTGTCGGTCACCAGGGTCAGGCCGTAGGCATTGAGGATCTCGTTGACCGGCTGGAAATAGGTGACGCCACCCGAGGTGCAGTCGCCGGAGCCGCCGGAGGCGACTCCCTGGGCCTGGTCCACCGAGATGAACGAGCCACCCGAGTCGCCCGGCTCGGCGCAGACGTTCGTGCGGGTCAGCCCGGAGACCGCACCCTGGGGGTAGGTGATGCTGGTATCGAGCTGCAGGACGACTCCGCAGTGCCAGTCGGTGGTCGAGCCGGATCGGCAGACCGAGGAACCCTCGACGGCCACCTTGGAGCCGACGACGGACACGGTGCCGCCGATGCCGTTGCTGACCGCCGGCTTGGGCATCCAGTTGTGGTTCACCGCGACCCAGGCGTAGTCCTTGCCCGGGAAGACCGACGCCTGGAAGGTCCCCTGGGGCACCCGGTTGAAGCCGGTGGTGGCATCACCCGTCTTACCGCAGTGACCGGCACTGACGAAACCCGCCTGGGCTTCGCGGGTCACCGAGAAACCGATCGAGCAGCGGCTCGCGACACCGATGTAGTAGGCGTCGCCGCCCTGCACATCGTGGAGGGGCTGGGGCTGCTCGGTGGACGACACCACGCTCACCGCGTCCGTGTCCACATTCGCGTCCTTGATGAGGTTCTCGGCCACCGTGGGCTGCGCGGACAGGACGACCACCTTGTTTCTCTTCGCGTCGACGTAGCGCACGCCCGCCACGCGCGGCTTGGCGGGCAGCACGTCGTCGGCCTTCTCCCTGAGCAGGAGGAGTTCCGCCATCGACCGGGGGACGATCTCGGCCCGGGCACCCGCCGCGATGATGTGGGGGATGTCGGCCTCGTCGGTGGTGGCCACCACAAGGGTCTGCGAAACGGCTCCCATCAGCCACGAGCCGCCGAAACGGTCGGCGAGCCTCCTGCGGAGCTGCGCCGCGACCGGAATCATGCGGGCCTCGTTGAGCAGGCGTGCCTGGGCCTGCCGCCTGGTCAGTCCCAGGTCGCGTTGGAGCGCCTCCAGCATGCCCGACGGCGGTTTCCAGGCGGACGCGGTGACCACACTCCTCGCCCGGGGCCTGGCGTCGGCCGGCACGCCCGTCAGGGTGAGCGCGGTGACCGCCAGCACGCAGCCCGTGGCGACGACATGTCTGCGGGACATGAATCCCTCCTCGACCTCGGCTTCCACAGCAAGAGGGGGAGAGCGCCCCACGGGCAACGCCACCCTAATCCAGCCGTTGCCCCTAAGCCCCCAAAAGCCACACGCCACGCGGACGCCCCCCGGAACGCCCCGGGCCGGATTCCGGTCCTACCGACCTGTGCCGGCAGCGGCGCCGAGCTTCCGATCCATCCCCGGAAAGTCATGAAACCGGGACGTACTAACTGAGCTACCGACAAGAGCTGACACACTTAAATAAACGCCATTCTTCCTTGGCCCGAAGAGCAGGGCGTCCCGGCCGGGCGCCGGTTAATCTTCTGGACAAGCGTGTCCCTAGCCAGCGAAGGGATCTGATGAACGCGATCCTGGTGGCCTCCAACCGCGGTCCCGTCTCCTTCACCCTCTCCGAGGACGGCTCCCTGTCCATGCGCAGGGGAGGGGGCGGCCTGGTGTCGGGCCTGTCGGAGGTCGCGAAGGACCTCGACGTCCTCTGGGTCTGCGCGGCGCTGTCCGACGGCGACCGCGGAGCGGTGCGGCTGGCGCCCGGCGGCCGTCTCGATCAGGCGGGCTATGAGACCGGGGCGCTGCGCATGCTCGACATCCCCCCGGCGACCTTCCACCGCGCGTACAACGCGGTCGCCAACTCCACGCTCTGGTTCGTCCACCATCTGCTGTACGACACCCCCAACAGACCGCATTTCGACGCCAGGTTCCGCAGGGAGTGGGAGTCGTACCAGGCGTACAACGAGGCGTTCGCGGTGGCGCTGGCCGAGGATGCCCCGCACGGGGCGCGGGTGATGGTGCAGGACTACCATCTGAGCCTGGTTCCGGCCATGCTCAGGGGGGAGCGGCCCGACCTGCGGGTGGCCCACTTCTCACACACCCCGTGGGCCCCGCCCGAATACTTCAGCCTGCTCCCCGACGACGTCGCGGCCGAGGTCCTGGAGGGCATCCTGGGCGCCGACCACGCGGGTTTCCTGACCGCCCGCTGGGGCGGGGCGTTCATGGACTGCTGCGAGACCGTGCTCGGCGCCCGGGTCGAGCGCGCGAGCCGTACGGTCACGCACGAGGGCAGGACCACCCGGGTCGGCACGCACAGCCTGGGCGTGGACGGTAAGGCACTCTGGGCACGGGCCTCCGAGCCAGACGTGGAGTCGCACATGGCCGCGCTCCGCGCCCAGGTGGGCGACCGCAGGCTGATCGTGCGGATCGACAGGACGGAGCTGTCGAAGAACATCGTCAGGGGTCTGGTCGCCTACCGGGAGTTCCTCTCGGCCCACCCGGAGTGGCACGGCCGGGTCACCCACCTCGCCTTCGCCTACCCGTCCCGGCACGACCTGCCCGAATACCGCGAGTACACCGCGGCGGTGCAGCGCTGCGCCAAGGAGATCGAGGACGAGTACGCCACCGAGGACTGGGACCCGCTGATCCTCAACGTCGACGACGACTACCCGCGCTCGCTGGCCGCCTACCGGCTGGCCGACGTGCTGCTGGTCAACCCGATCCGCGACGGCATGAACCTGGTGGCCAAGGAGGGGCCGATCCTGTCGCCGGGCAGCGCGCTGGTGCTGTCGCGAGAGGCGGGCGCCGCCGCCGAGCTGGGCCAGCACGCGGTGACCGTCAATCCCTACGACGTCTCGGCCACGGCCGCCGCGCTACACGAGGGGCTGACGATGCCCGAGGCCGAGCGTGCCAGGAGGGGCGCCCTGCTGGCCACGGCGGCGACCGCGCTTCCGCCGCACCGGTGGTTCGCCGAGCAGCTCGACGCTCTCGGATAAGAACGGGAAGTTTCAGGCCCTCATGAGATAGTTTTCGCGGCTATCTAATTTTTTTACCTACGGGGAGCCTGAATTGACCGCGATCGCCCCCGTCAGGCTGATCCGCGACCGCGCGACCTGGCTGATCTACCTGCAGCTCGGTGTCTTCGCCACCTATCTGTACGGCCTCAGCGCCGCGCTCCCACTGCTCCGCATCGACCAGGGCATCTCCCAGGCGGTCGCCGGGCTGCACGGGACCTCGATGGCCCTGGGCGGCATCATCACCGGCCTCGCCCTTCCCTGGTTGACCGGGAGAATCGGCCGCCGGGCCGTCACCTGGACCGGACTGGCCGGGATGAGCGTCGGCACGCTCCTGGTCGCGGCGGGCCCCACCACGCTGCCGATCACCCTCCTCGGCTACGGCGTCGCCAGCGGGATGGCCTCCATCACCCTGTACTCGGGCATGGCCGCGCTCGACGACCACCACGGTCCCGCGGGCCCGGCGGCGATCAGCGAGGCCAACGCGGTCTGCGTGATCGTCGGCATCGGGGTCCCCTTCGTGGTCAGCGCCGCCGCGCAGAGCGCCTTCGGCTGGCGGGCGGCGCTACTGGTGCCCGCCGTGCTGGCCGTGCTACTCGCGCTGCTCATGGGGCGCGTCTGGATTCCGGAGCGGGAGGATGCGGCGGCCGGAACCGCCCCGGAGGCCGGGTCCCGCTTCGGCTGGCGCTTCTACCTGGCCGGGGCCGTGCTGTTCTGCTGCGTCGCGATGGAGTTCTGCTTCAACCTGTGGGCGGCCAAGCTGTTCTCCGACCAGACCGGACTGCCCGCGGCGGTGGCGGCGACCGCGGTCGCGGCGTTCACCGCCGGGTTGGCGGTGGGGCGGCTGGCCGGGGGGCAGTTGGCCCTGCGGGTGCCGCCGACCGTGTTGTTCATCGGGGCGCTCCTGGTCACCGCCGCCGGATGGGCGATCTTCTGGCTGAGCGAGGACCCGGTGTTCTCCTACGCGGGCCTGGCCGTATCCGGGCTGGGGGTCGCGCTGCACTTCCCGATGGCGCTGTCGCGGGTGCTGGCCGCCTCCGGCGGGCGGCGGGACCAGGCCTCGGCCCTGGCCTCGATCTTCGCCGGCCTGGCGGTGGGAAGCGGGCCGTTCCTGCTCGGCGCGCTGGCCGACGGGTTCGGCACCCAGCAGGCGTTCCTCATGGTCCCGGTCCTGATCGGGCTGGCCGTCGGAGGGCTACTGATCGGCTCCGGCAGGCGCGCCTGAGCGGGCGGGGCGGCGGTAACGCCCATCCGGCTGCGGCCTCACCCGCTCAGCGGGGCGCCTCTCCCTCGATGGCGTCGGCGATCGAGCTGAGAAGCTCCAGGACCCCCGGGGGCCCGTCCACCACGATGTCGGCCTCCACCTCGATCTCGGGCGACCCGCTGAACACCGTCACCCCCGGCAACCCGGAGGCTCGTACCGCCGCGAACGCCGCGAGATCTCCCAGGTCGTCCCCGGCGAACAGCACGGACCTGGCGGCCCGCTCGCGCAGGAAGGCGCTCAGCGCCACCCCCTTGTCCATCCCCGGCGGGCGCAGCTCCAGCACGAACTTGCCCGGCTCCACCACCATCCCGGCCTTGGCGGCCAGCGCGGCGACCGGCTCACGCAGCGCCTCAAGCGTCGCCCACGGGTCGGCGGCCTGCCGGGTGTGCACGGCCATCGCCCGCTCCTTGTCCTCGACCCTGACCCCATCCCACCCCTCGACCAGCGCGGGGAGCCCCGCCCTGACCAGGTCGAGGCCCGGGTGGACGGGCGGCGCGGCCAGCGCGCCCGCCTCCCAGCGTTCGAGGCCGTAGTGTCCGAGCACCACCAGGCCGGGCACGCCGGCCAGGGAGCCGTACTCGACGGCCGTGGCGGCCGGGCGGCCGGTCACGACCACCACGGCGCCGACCAGGCCGCCGAGCCTGGCCAGCACCTCGGGCCCACCAGGGTGGATTCTGGCCTCCGCGGGGTCGGAGACGATCGGGGACAGCGTGCCGTCGAAGTCGAGCCCGATCACCGCTCCCCCGGGGTCGGCCACGATCGCCTTCAGCCCGTCGGGCGAGTTCGCCGTCATGTCCGGTTCCTCTCCGTCTCCACGGTCTCATCGGCCTCGCCCTCCGGCGATCGCCCGCCTGACCGGTCGTACCCGGAGATCAGCAACGCAAGCCATCTTTTCCGGCTTCTCGGCCAATCCGGGCGCGCCTCATCAGTCCCACCCTCCGCGGCCGGTTGCCCGGCCGGTCGTACCCAGCATCAGGGGCGAAAGCCCGTCTTCCGGGCGGCTCGGTCGCTCCGTCGCGTCTCACGGAGCCGGCGCAGGCGCTTGACCAGCATCGGGTCGTGGGCAAGTGCCGCTGGTAGCTCGATGAGCTCACTGAGCAGCTGGTAGTAGCGCGTCGCGGAGATGTCGAAGGCCTCACGGACCGCCTGTTCCTTGGCGCCCGCATGACGCCACCACCGGCGCTCGAAGGCGAGCAACTCCCGCTCCCTGTCGGTGAGAGCACGCGACGCGGGCTCTCGGGCAGCCCCGCCGCCGGCACTGTCACCGGGGGTCGGCTCGGTGTCCATGGCTTCCTCCTCGGTCGGGGCACATGGCGATGACACCGCGCACACGCGGCCCGAAGTCAGAATAGTCCGGAATTTCGCGCTGTTCATGACGGATGCGGAGCCGTACAGTCACCAAGTGTGACCTCTGTCATCAGCCTTCTCACCGACTACGGACTGGAAGACGGCTATATCGCCGCCTGTCACGGCGTGATCATCGGAATCTCTCCGGAGTCGCGAATCATTGACGTGTGCCATCTGGTGCCTCTGGGAGACGTACGGCGCGGTGCGGCGATCCTGGCCCAGACGATCACCTACCTGCCTCCCGGCGTGCACGTCGCCGCGGTGGATCCCAGCGGCTCGCGCAGGGCCGTGGCGGTCGAGGCCGGCGACCACGTGTTCCTGGGCCCGGACAACGGGCTGCTGTCGTGGGCGATCCACACCAGCGGAGGCGCGCGGGCCGCCTACGAGCTGTCCAACGAGGAGTTCTTCCTGCCTCCTCTCTCGCCGACCTTCCACGGGCGCGACCTCTTCGCGCCCGTCGCGGCGCATCTGGCGATCGGGCGGCAGCCAGCCGAACTGGGGCCGGAGATCCCGATAAACCGATTGATCTCGCTGCCCGCGCCCACCTCGACGGTCCAGGACGACTATGCCGAGGGGGAGGTGCTGTCGGTCAACCGGCACGGCAACGTCCAGCTGTCGATCGGCGCCGCCGACCTGGTGACGCTGGGCGTCTCACCGGGAGACACCCTGGTGGTCTGGCTGGGCGGATGGCGGCTCGCGGTGCCGTTCAGGGAGTCCTTCACCGCGGTCCCTCCCGGGGAGGTCGTGGCCTTCACCGACTCGGTCGGACTGGTCGCGCTGGCGATCAACTCCGGCGACGCCTCCCAACGACTGGGCCTGCCGCCGGGAGCCCGCGTGCGTCTCTCACCCGCGCCATGACATGTGGGTCGGCGGCCGGCCCACGGATTTCCGCCGGGCCCGCTCCCCGAAGGGGGGATGTTACCTAGCAAGCGCTTGTGTCATATTGGCCCTATGACCGCACCCGTGATCAACGGCTGGTTCACCGTGGACGGCGGCACCGCGCACCTGCTCGGCACCCGCTGCGCGGACTGCCGGACCGTCTACTTCCCGCCCCGGACGGGCTTCTGCCGCAACCCGTACTGCGACGGCGAGGACCTGGCGGAGACGCGCATGCCGCGCCGGGGCACCGTGTGGTCCTACACCAACTCCTGCTACCCGCCGCCCGCCCCGTTCGTGACCGCCGATCCCTATGTTCCCGTCACCCTCGCGGCGGTGGAACTGGCGGGGACGGGGATCGTCGTGCTCGGCCAGGTCAAGGACCTCACGGTGGACGACCTGCGGGTGGGCATGGAGCTCGAACTGACCACGGGCCCGCTCGCCGACGGCCCGCTGGTCTGGATGTGGGGCGCCCCCGGCACCCCCGGCACCACAGCGGAGCGGCAGAACGGGGAGAGTTCATGAGCGACGTCGTCATCCTCGGCGCGGGAATGCACCCCTGGGGCAAGTGGGGGCGGCCCTTCGTCGAGTACGGGGTGGCGGCGGCCAGGGCCGCGCTGCGCGACGCGGGTCTGGAGTGGACGGACGTGCGGTTCGTGGTGGGTGCCGACACCATCAGGAACGGCTACCCGGGCTTCGTCGCCGGCGCCACCTTCGCCCAGGCCATGGGCTGGAACGGGGCGCGCATCGCCTCGTGCTACGCGGCGTGCGCCTCGGGCGCGCAGGCGCTGGACATCGCCAGGACCCGCATCCTGGCCGGCCTCTGCGACGTGGCGCTGGTCGTCGGTGCCGACTCCACGCCGAAGGGGTTCTTCGCGCCGGTGGGCGGCGACCGCCCCGACGACCCCGACTGGCTCAGGTTCCGGCTGCTCGGCGCCACCAACCCGGCGTACTTCGCGCTCTACGCGCGCAGGCGGATGGCCCTGTACGGCGACACCGCCGAGGACTTCGCCGCCGTCAAGGTGAAGAACGCCCTCGCCGGCTCGACGAACGAGAACGCCCGTTACCGCAGGACCGTCACCGCCGCGCAGGTGCTCGCCTCCCCCCTGGTGGCCGACCCGCTGCGGTTGATGGACATCTGCGCCACCTCCGACGGCGGCGCCGCGCTGGTCCTGGCCTCCGCGGAGTTCGCCCGCCGCCACGGCGTGAGCCGCCCGGTACGGCTCGCGGCCGTCTCCACGGTGACACCGTCCTTCCCCAGCACCGTGCTCGAACTGCCGGACTTCGCCACCGACTCCACCGCGGCGGTGCCGCCCCCCGAGCGCCCGTTCCGCGCCGCCATCGCCCACGCCGCCTACGAGGAGGCGGCCCTGGGCCCCGACGACCTGTCGTTCGCCGAGGTGTACGACCTGTCCACCGCGCTGGAACTCGACTGGGTCGAGGACCTCGGCCTCTGCGCGCGGGGCGAGGCCGCGAAGCTGCTGCGCGCCGGAGACACCGCGCTCGGCGGCCGGATCCCGGTGAATCCCTCCGGCGGGCTGGCCTCCTTCGGCGAGGCGGTCCCCGCCCAGGCCATCGCCCAGGTCTGCGAGCTGACCTGGCAGTTGAGGGGCGTGGCGGGAGCCCGGCAGGTGGAAGGCGCCCGGATCGGGCTGGCGATCAACCAGGGTCTGTTCGGCCACGGCTCTTCGATCATTGCCACAAGCTGACCATTCTTGACCCTCCCCAAAGCATGTCGCTGGATAGTCTCACTCCCGTTACTTTGAGTAGCCGCGCGCAGACGGTCCGTTCCAGAGACCCCAGACACTGCCGCGATTTCCTTCCAGGGGGAACCACACATGATTCGTCGTCTTCTCATCACTTCCGCGTGCGTCGGCATCGCCGTCCTCGCACCGGCCGTGGCCGCTTCCGCGTCCACGTCCTCCACCACCTCCACCACCAAGGCCGCGACCAAGTCCGTGGCCAAGGCCAAGGCCGCCAAGGCCGACTGCTGCGGCGTCGGCGTCGTCAGCGCGCCGCTCGCCGTCGCCTGCCCGACCGCCGTGGTCGCGGCTCCCACCGTGGTCGCGGCTCCCGTGTACGGGGGCGGCATCTACGGCGGCGGCGTCTACGGGGCCGGCTGCGGCGGCGTCTACGGCGGCGGGATCTACGGCGGCGGCGTCTACGGCGGCGGGATCTACGGCGGCGGCGTCTACGGCGGCGGCGTCTACGGGGGCGGCATCGGCGGCGGCATCCTCGGTGGCGGCATCGGCCGGGGCAACAACATCGTCGGCGGTGGCAACGTGATCAGCAGCGGTAGCGGAGTCGGCCACGGCGTCGGCATCGGCGGCCTCGTCGGCATCGGCGGCGTCGGCGTCGACATCCTCTAGTAAGGCGGCATCCTGCCGTAGCACAGCAGGGCGCGGCCCCCACATCTCGTTGTGGGGGCCGCGCCTTCCGCTTCTCCTGACCCTGCTACGCGTGTGTCACGTCGTGGGTCTCGGCGAAGTGGCAGGCGCTCGCGTGCGCGGTGCCCGGCCGGATCCGCAGCGGCGGCTCCTCGACGGCGCAGATCTCCGCCGCCTTCCAGCACCGCGTACGGAATCGGCAGCCCGACGGCGGGTTGGCCGGGGACGGCGGGTCGCCTTGGAGGATGATCCGTTCGCGCCGCTCCCGCCCCTCCGGGTTGGGCACCGGCACGGCCGACAGCAGCGCCTGGGTGTAGGGATGGGCGGGCCGGTCGTAGATCTCGGTCTCCTTGCCGAGTTCGACCATCTTCCCCAGATACATCACTCCGACCCGGTCGGAGATGTGCCGGACCACCGACAGGTCGTGGGCGATGAAGACGTAGGCGAGGCCGAACTCGTCCTGCAGCCGTTCCAGCAGGTTGACGACCTGCGCCTGGATCGACACGTCCAGCGCGGAGACCGGCTCGTCGCACACGATGATCTCGGGCTGGAGCGCGAGCCCTCGGGCGATGCCGATGCGCTGGCGCTGGCCACCGGAGAACTGGTGCGGGTAGCGGTTGACGTGGTCGGGGTCCAGCCCCACGACCTCCAGGAGTTCCTGCACCCTGCGGCGCCGGTCGCCCTTGGGGGCCACGTCCCGGTGGATCTCGAACGGCTCGCCGACGATGTCGCCCACGGTCATCCGGGGGTTCAGCGAGGTGTAGGGGTCCTGCATGACCATCTGGATGTTGCGGCGGACCCGCTTGAGTTCGCCGCCCCTGGCCTGGGCGACCTCCCTGCCGTTGATCCTCACCGATCCCGAGGTGGGCCGCTCCAGCGCCATCAGGAGCTTGGCCAGCGTGGACTTGCCACAGCCCGACTCCCCCACGATGCCGAGCGTCTCGCCCCGGCGCAGGTCGAAGGAGACCCCGTCGACCGCCCTGATCGCGCCGATCTGCCTGCGCACCACGACGCCCCGGGTCAGCGGGAAGTGCTTGACCAGGTCACGAACCTCAAGGATCGGCTCACTCGTGGCTGCCATTGAGGACCTCCCTCCAGTAGTGGCACGCGCTGGCGCGGGTGGGGCCGATCTCGTACAGCGGGGGCGTGTCGGTGACGCAGTCGTTCTGGCGGTAGGGGCACCGGGGGTGGAAGGAACAGCCCGAGGGCATGTCGAGTAGGTTCGGCGGCATGCCCTTGATGGCGAAAAGCTCCTGCCCCTTCCGATCGACCCTGGGAACCGAGTCGAGCAGGCCCTTGGCGTACGGGTGGGCGGGCTTCCGGTAGATGTCGTGCACGGGGGCCTTCTCCACGATCCGCCCGCCGTACATGACCGCGATCCTGTCGGCGACGTCCGCCACCACACCGAGGTCGTGGGTGATCAGGATCAGGCCCATGTCGCTCTCGCGCCGCAGTTCGGCCAGCAGCTCCATGATCTGGGCCTGCACCGTCACGTCGAGGGCCGTGGTCGGCTCGTCGGCGATCAGCACCTCCGGGTCGAGCGCGATCGCCATCGCGATCATGATGCGCTGGCGCATCCCCCCGGAGAACTGGTGCGGGTAGTCGTGCACCCGCTGCCTGGCACCGGGGATGCGGACCCGGTCCATCAGCTCGATCGCCTTCCTCTCCGCGTCACGCCTGGAGGCACCCCGGTGCACCCGGAACATCTCGCCGATCTGGAAGCCGACGGTGAACACCGGGTTCAGCGCGGAGAGCGCGTCCTGGAAGATCATCGCGATCCGCCGGCCGCGGATCTGGGAGCGTGCCTCCTCGGGCAGCCTGAGCAGGTCCGTGCCCCGGAAGCGGATCTCCCCTCGGGAAACGCGGGCCGGCGGCGTGTCGAGGATGCCCATGATGGCCTGTGCGGTCACCGACTTGCCCGAGCCCGACTCGCCGAGCACGGCGAGCGTCTCCCCGGGGTTCAGCGAGTAGCTGACCCCGTTGACCGCCCTGACCACGCCCTGCCTGGTCGTGAACTCCACGTGCAGGTCGTCGACGGCGAGCAGCGGCTCGCCGCCGGGAGCCTGGCCGGCCGGCACCACCGGTGTCGAGGTCTTCTTCACGGGTCCCCCTACCGCAGCTTCGGGTCGAGGGCGTCGCGGACGGCGTCGCCCAGCATGATGAAGGCCAGCACCGTCAGGCTCAGGAACAGTGCCGGGAACAGCAGCGGCCACGGAGCCTCCAGGAAACGCTCCCTGGCGTCGGAGATCATGAGCCCCCACGAGATGTCGGGCGAGCGCAGGCCCACCCCGAGGAACGACAGGCCGGCCTCGGCGGCGATGAAAGTGCCCAGGTTGATCGTGGCGACCACGATCACCGAGGCGGCCGCGTTCGGCAGGATGTGCCGGAACATGATCCTCGGCGCGGAGGCGCCGAGCGCCCGCGCCGCGAGCACGTAGTCCTGGCCCTTGGCGGTGATCACCGCCGCCCGCATGATCCGGTACGTCATCGGCCAGGCCAGCACCGCCAGCGCGAGCATGACCGTCCACACGTTGCCCGTGCGGAAGATCGCCAGGATGAGCAGGGCGCCGAGGATCGACGGGATCGCGAAGAAGATCTCCGTGATCCGGGAGAGCAACGTGTCCAGCGCACCGCCGCTGAACCCGGCGAGGAGGCCGAGCAGACCACCCACCAGCGCGGTGACGACCGTGGTGCTCAGGCCGACGACCATCGAGTTACGGGCGCCGTGGACGACGCGGGAGTAGACGTCGCAGCCGAGGTTGTCGGTGCCGAACCAGTGCACGGCGCTCATGCCCTGCCTGGCCTGGGCCAGATCGCAGGTCGCGGCGTCGAAAGGGTTCACCGAGGTGAACAGCGAGGGGAACGCCGCCATGGCCACCAGGACACCGATGAGGACCGCCGAGCCGACGAAGAGCGGCCGGCGGCGCAGGTCGTACCAGGCGTCGGTCCACAGGCTCGCGGCCCTGGGCGGTCTGGACGGCCTGGACGTTCTCACGTGCCTTCCCGGTCCACCGTTCCGGCGCTTCTTGACCGGGGCAAGGGCGTCACTCATAGCGGATCCTCGGGTCGAGCACGGCGTAGAGCAGGTCGACGACCAGGTTGGCCAGGATGTAGATCAGCACCAGCACCGTCACGATGCCGACGACCACCGGCTGCTCGCGCAGGTAGACGGAGGTGAACAGCTGCTGGCCGATTCCCGGCAGGTTGAAGATCGTCTCGGTGATCACCGCACCGCCCATCAACGCGCCGAGATCGGCGCCGAGGTAGGTGATCAGCGGGATCAGCGCGTTGCGCAGCGCGTGCCGGCCGACGACCCGGCTCCTGGGCAGGCCCTTGGCCACCGCGGTGCGGATGTAGTCGGCGCGCATGATCTCCACCAGGCTGTTCCTGGTGAGCCGGGTGAGGTAGGCGATCGACGTCCCGGCGAGCACGAAGCCGGGCAGCAGGTAACTGCGCCAGCCCTCCGACACGCCCGCGACGGGGAAGAGGTCGATCCCGGCCTGCTTGAGCCGCACGCCCAGCAGCAACTGGAGCACGAAGCCGGTGACCAGGACGGGCACCGAGATCAGCACCAGCGTGGCGGCGAGGATCAGCGAGTCGCCTGCCCTGCCGTGGCGCAGCGCGGCGTACAGGCCGAGGCCCACGCCGATGACCGCCTCCATCACCAGGGCGGTCACCGCCAGGTTGATGGTCACCTGGAACTTGCCCGCCATGATGTCTCCGACCCCGACGCCGGCGAAGGTGGTGCCGAAGTCGCCGCCCGGCAGGCCGGCGATGTAGTGCCAGTACTGCACCAGGAACGGATCGTTCAGGTGGTACTGCTCTCGCAGGATTTTGACGATGTCGGGGGCGATGCGCTTCTCGCCCGCCAGCGCCGCGATGGGGTCACCGGGCAGCGCGAAGACGATGGCGTAGATGAGCAGGGTGGCGCCCAGCAGGACTGGTATCGCCTGGATCAGGCGCCGGAGAACGTAACGGCCCATTCAAGCCTCCCGTACGTGCCCGGGGTGATTCGCGGACCGGCGGATCGCGCGGTGCGGTGAGATCACCCCCGGGCTGCCGGTGGGGCCGGGCTCCCGCCCGGCCCTCAGCCGGTCGTCAGCCGGTCTTCTCGACCTCGGTCCACTTGATCTGGTTGAGCAGATCGATCTTCACGCCCTTGACGTTCTGGGAGAACGCGCCGTTGGTCCGGTAGAAGTACACCGGGATGTAGGGCATCTCCCTGATCAGGATGTCGTCGGCCTGCTGGTAGAACTTCAGGCCCTCCTCCTGCGTCCGGGCGGAGTCGCCCTTGGCGAGGAGCGCGTCGAACTCCTGGTTCGACCAGCCGGCGTAGTTGGCACCGGTCTTGATCGCGATGGTGGAGAAGATCGGGGTCAGGTAGTTCTCCGCCGAGGGGTAGTCGATCGCCCAGCCCATGCGGAACATGCCGCCGTAGGTCTTCGCGTCGAGCTCGTCGAGGATCCCGCCGAACTTCTCGAACGGCTTGACCTTCACCTCGACCCCCAGGTTGGCGCGGAGGCTGTTGGCGACGGCCTCGATCCACTCCTTGTGCGGGCCGTCGGAGTTGTAACCCAGTTCCAGGGTCTTGGGGCCGTTGTTGGCGGTGTACTGCTCGTTGGCCTTGGCCGGGTCGTAGACGCAGGCCGCGCAGGCGCCGGCACGGTACCCGTCGAGCAGCGGGTTGATGAAGTCGTCCGCCGCGGCCCGCGTGCCGGAGAAGACCTTGTCGGCGATGGTCTCGCGGTCGATGGCCATGGAGATGGCCTCGCGGACCTTCACGTTCGCGTACGTCTTGTTGTACTGCATGGGGAAGCCGATGTAGGCGACGCCGGCGTCCGCCTGGTCCAGGTAGCGCTCGCCGAACTCCGACTTGGCCCTGGCGATCGCGGACGGGGGTAGCGAGTCGTGGATGTCGAGGTTGCCCGCGGCCAGGTCGTTGAACGCGGTCTCCGAGCTCGTGTAGAGCTTGAACTGGAGCTTGGTGAACTTCGGCTTCGTCCCGGGGAACTTGTCGTACCGGGTGAGGTCGATCGACTGGTCGGTGCCCTTGTTGAACGGCTTGTCGAACTGGAAGTAGCCCTGGCCGATCGGCTTCTTGGCGTACTCCTCGGTGATCCTGCCGTCGGCGCCGAAGGCCGCCTTGGGCAGCGGGTAGAACGCCGTGTAGCCCAGCATGGTCTTGAACTGGGAGAACGGCTTGCTGAGGGTGACCCTGAAGGTGCTCTCGTCGACGACCTTCAGGCCCTTCATCTTCTTGGTGGAGACGGTCCTGCCCTCACCCGGGTTCAGGTCGGCCCAGCCGTCGATCCGGCTGAAGAAGCCGTTGGCGCTCTGCGCGTTGTCCTGGTTGGCCGCGTAGTTCCACGCGTCGACGTAGTTCTGCGCGGTCAGCTTCTCGCCGTCGTGCCAGGTGTAGCCGGGCTTGAGGCTGACCGTCCACACCCTGTTGTCCTTCGACTCGATCGACTCGGCGACCTCGTCCACGACCTGCCTGTTCTCGTCGTAGCTGACCAGCGGCGCGAAGACGGCGGCCAGGACCTCCGCCCCCTCGGACTCGGTGGTGTCACCGGGGTAGAAGAGCTTCTGCGGCTCGCCGAGCTCCATCCGAACCGGCAGGTCGCCCGAGGCCGTACCGCCGCCCGAGGACGCCGAGTTGCCGCACGCGGCCAGCGCGAGGGCGAGTAGCGCGGCGCCGGCGGTGAGCCGCGCACCCTTGGTAACGCGCATTGCGGTAGACCCTCCTTTTTCAGGCTCGCGTCGACACGGAGATCCGCAGCCCGAGCAGCACGAAGGAGGATCTTCTGGTCCCTGCCTCCCGCCACCCCGGTCCGGGCACTGACGTCACACCGGCCGGTCGCGGCTGTTCCGCACCGCTCCACACCGATTCGCATCTGTGATGTTGCAGTTCGGTCACGCATGAACCGGTTCGGCGTTGTATGTCCGCCAACTCGACGAAGCCAAGATCCCAGACGCCCCTAAAGAGGACATGCAGGGATACATATATCAATAACGGTCAGGCCAAACTACCCTCATGCCGATAGTGCTCGCATCCATTGCCTTTCCCTGCCCCCGAGCTGGGCCCACTCTGGCCGGGGCGCGAAAGAGCCGGTCGCTCGCAGGCGGAGCGCACAATTACCCTGGAACCTCTTTCCCGGAGATCCCGTCCAATGTGTGCGGCAGGACGCCGCCGCAGGCGCTTCATCCACCCACATCCAATAGAGTCCTTGCCATGAGCCAGCCGGAATCCGCGATCGCGGACGCCCAGGCGGGCGGCCCGAGTAACGGCACCCCAGAGCCGCTGGCCAAGCTCGCCGCGCGTTACGGACTTCGGCGTGCCATCGCACGCCCGAGTCTGCTCGTCTACCTACGCCAGCTGTGGGAACGACGGCATTTCGTCATGACGTACGCGACCTCGCGTAACGTCTCGAAGTACAGCAACTCAGCCCTGGGCCAGCTCTGGCAGGTCCTCACCCCGCTGCTGAACGCCGCGATCTACTTCCTGATGTTCGGCCTGATCCTGGGCGCGAGCAAGGGCATCACCAACTACCCGGCCTTCCTCATCACCGGGATGTTCGTCTTCACCTACACGCAGCGCTCGGTGAGCGGCGGCGCCAAGGCGATCTCCGGCAACCTGTCGCTGATCCGGGCCCTGCACTTCCCGCGCGCCGCGCTCCCGCTGGCCTACACGATCCAGGAGTTCCAGCAACTCCTGATCTCGATGGGCGTGCTGTTCGCCCTGGTGCTGGTCACCGGAGAGCCGATCACCCTGCTGTGGCTGCTGATCCCGGTCGCCCTGGCACTGCAGACGATGTTCAACGTCGGCGCCAGCCTGGTGCTCGCCAGGGTCGGCTCCACCGCCCGCGACCTGAACCAGCTGCTGCCCTTCATCATGCGCACCTGGCTCTACGCCTCCGGCGTCTTCTTCTCCATCGAGGACAAGGTGGTGGGGCCCAACGGTGCCGGCCTCCCCCAACTGGTCGCCGACATCATGTACTTCAACCCCGCCGCCGCCTACATCGAGCTCATGCGGGACCTGCTCATGCAGACCCACCCGCCCCGGCCCTACATCTGGGCGGTCTGCGTATTCTGGGCAGTGTTCGCTCTGCTCGGCGGCTTCTGGTACTTCTGGCGAGCCGAGGAGAAGTACGGCCGTGGCTGAGTTGACCGAGGAGCTGTCCCGAGTGAAGGCCGAGGAGCCCGCCGTGCCCAGCACGGATGTCAGGGTGCATCCCAACCCCGAACCCGCCAAGGACGCCCAGGAGGGCACCCCCACGGTCATCGTGGACGACCTGCACATCATCTACCGGGTCTACGGCGCGGCCAGCGACGTGGAGAAGGGCAACGCCGTCAACGCCCTGATGCGCCTCGTCAAGCGCCAGGGACGGCCGCAGATGAAGGAGGTGCACGCCGTGCGCGGCGTCTCCTTCGTGGCCCGTCACGGCGACGCCATCGGCATCATCGGCCGCAACGGCTCCGGCAAGTCCACCATGCTGCGCGCCATCGCCGGGCTGCTGCCCCCGCACTCCGGCGCCGTCTACACCAACGGCCAGCCCTCCCTGCTCGGCGTCAACGCCGCGCTGATGCGCGAGCTCACCGGCGAGCGCAACATCGTGCTCGGCTGCTACGCGATGGGCATGAACCCCGCGCAGGTCAAGGAGAAGTACGACGACATCGTCGACTTCTCCGGCATCGGGGAGTTCGTACAGTTCCCCATGTCCACCTACTCCTCGGGCATGGGCGCCAGGCTCCGCTTCGCCATCGCCTCGGCCAGGTCCCACGACGTGCTGCTCATCGACGAGGCGCTGGCCACCGGCGACCGCGAGTTCCGGCGCAAGAGCCAGGACCGGATCAAGAAGATGCGCGACGAGGCCGGCACCGTCTTCCTGGTCGCCCACAACCTCGACGTGATCGAGGAGACCTGCAACCGGGTCATCTGGTTGCACAAGGGCAAAATCAAGATGGACGGCGACCCGCAGACGGTCCTCGCCGCCTACAACAAGGTCTGATCGCCGGGCAAGATGAGGAGCGACCGAAAAGACGCTCCCATCGGAGGTGAATCGTGTCCACCCGGCCACCGATTCCGTACGACTTCCTGCCCCAGGTTCCCGCGCTGACCGTCGAAAGCGACGACATCCGCGACGGAGAGCGCCTGGCTCCGGCCCAGGTGTTCAACGACTGGGGATTCAACGGCCAGAACGTCTCGCCCCACCTGCGCTGGTCCGGCGCGCCCGAGGGCACCCTCGGCTACGCCGTGACGTGCTTCGACCCCGACGCGCCCACCGGCAGCGGGTTCTGGCACTGGCTGCTGTTCGACATCCCGGCGGACGTGACCGAGCTGGCCGCCGGCGCGGGGGCCGGTGACGGCGGTGTGGGGGTGCACGGCCGCAACGACTACGGCGTCACCGCCTACGGCGGCGCCGCGCCGCCCCCCGGATATCCGCACCGCTACATCTTCGCGGTGCACGCCCTCGACGTGGAGAAGCTCGGCCTCGGCGCCGACGCCTCGGCCGCCGTGCTGGGTTTCAACATCACCGCCCACACTCTGGCCCGCGGATACGTCGTCCCCGAGTACGAGAGCTAGCCGACTGGGCGTGACACAGGAGGCAATGGACTGACAGCGTGTTCGGTGTTCCGGTATGATTCGAACGTTGTTTCGATCCAAGGAAGCCGTCATGGAGTGGGGGCGCGCGATGCGAGAGCTGTCCACCGCGATCGACCACCTGTCCGTCGAGGACCCATCAGAGATTCCACGTCTCCAGCTCACCGAGCAGCTCATCGAGCTGCACTGGCAGATGGCCAGGCTCCAAGCTGAGATCGCCCGCCGCACCTCCGTGCGACGCCCGGGTCGCTGAGACGGCGGGGAGGCCAACCGGCTTCCCCGCCGCCACAGACGACGAACAAGTCTCGCGATATATCTTAAGTAGTCGTACACTCGCGTCATGACGTCTCATGACCCCGTTCTGCGCGCCTCCGACGCCGATCGCGACCGCGTGGCCGCGGTGCTGGGCGAGGCGCTCGCCACCGGCCGCCTGACCAGCGTCGAGCACGCCGACCGCCTGGACATCGCCTACCGCGCCGTCACCGTGGACGACCTCGCCCCCCTCACCGGCGACCTGCTCGACGTCGTGGCCCCCGGCCGCGAATCCGCCACCGAGCGGCAGCAGGTCGGAGCCGTCTTCAGCAAGGTCGTGCGTGGCGGGCGCTGGCTCGCCGGGCGGCACACCACGCTGAGCGCCACCTTCGGCGCGTTGATCGTCGACCTGTCCGAGGCCGTGCTCCCCGGCAGGGAGATCACCCTGGAGGTCAACTCCCTCTGCGGCAAGCTGATCGTCAGGGTTCCGGAGAACGCCCACGTCATCGACGAGGTCAGCGGCATGTTCGCCAAGAGACACGTCTCGGGCGGCCGGGGCGGCGAGGGCTCCCCCGTCATCCGGGTCGTCGGCCGGGCCACCTTCGGGAAGATCATCGTCTCCCGGGAGAGAACCGACTGGAATCTCCCCGGCACTCCCTGATCACCCCGGCGGAACATTCCGCTCCCGGGGCCGCCTACGATGCGGACAAACCATCCCGCACGAGGTGACCGCTTGCCTGAGACCAATGCTCCCGGCACCATGCCGATCGCCCTTGACGCAATGGGCGGTGACCACGCCCCCGGCGAGATCGTGGCGGGAGCCGTGCGGGCGGTGCGAGAGCACGGGATCTCCGTCGTGCTCGTCGGCGCCCCCCGCCCGCTGTCCGAGGCGCTCTCCGACCACGACGCGACCGCCGAGATCCCCATCGTCCGGGCCGAGGAGGCGCTGGCCATGGACGAGGGTGCCCTCGCCAGCCTGCGCCGCCCGCGCTCCAGCATCGCCGTCGCCTGCCACCTCGTCCGGCGGGGTGACGCCTGCGCCGTGGTCTCCGCCGGGTCCACCGCCGGGATCGTGGCCACCGGAAAGCTCCGGCTCCGCGGCCAGCCCGGCGTGCTCAGGCCCGCCATCGCCGTCGCCCTGCCGACCAGACCCACCCCGACCGTCCTGCTGGACGCCGGGGCGAACTCCGAGGTCAAACCCGAGATGCTGGTGCAGTTCGCGCACCTCGGCGCCGCCTACGCCGAGACGGCCCTGGGCATCGAGAACCCCAGGATCGGCCTGCTGACCATCGGCAGCGAGCCGGAGAAGGGCAACAAGCTCGTCAAGCGTGCCCACGAACTGCTGTCGGCCGCCCCCGGCCTCGACTTCTCGGGCAACGTCGAGGGCCACGACCTGCTCACCCGTACCGTGGACGTCATCGTCGCCGACGGATTCACCGGCAACGTGGCGCTCAAGACCATGGAGGGCAGCGTCCGCTACGCCTTCGCCGAGCTCCGCGAGACGGTCAGGGAGAGCCGGACGGCCAGGGTGGGCGGCCTGCTGCAGAAGAGACGCATCAGAGAGCTCTACCGGCGGCTCGACCCCGAGGTCCACGGCGGGGCCGTGCTGCTCGGCCTGAACGGCACCGTGGTCATCGCGCACGGCGCCGCACACGCCAGGGGGGTGAGCGCCGCCTGCGCGCTCGCGGCCAAGCTGGCCCACGAGGGCGTGGTGAACCGCATCGGCGAGCGCCTCGCCGCCGTACCCCGCCCGCACCGCCTCTGGTGACATGCCCCGAACCCCCGGCCACCACCTGCGCCGCCTCCGATGACACTGCGCGAACATGCCGCCAACCTGCGGTGATATTTGCGGCGCATCAGGGGACGTATTCCACCGAATTCTCCGACCCCGCGTACCCTTGAGTCCCAGTCGATCGGCAGGGGGCCGTGTGGAGCAGGTGACACAGCGTGGGCTGACCTCGGCGGAGGTCGCCGAGCGCGTGGCCCTCGGGCAGGTCAACGACGTCAGGCGCCGATCGAGCAGATCGGTCTCGGCGATCTTCAGAGCCAACATCCTCACCCTCTTCAACGGGGTGATCGGCGTGCTCTGGGTGCTGATCATGATCTTCGGGGAGTGGCAGGACGGCCTCTTCGGCCTGGTGATCGTGGCCAACGCGGGCATCGGCATCATCCAGGAGCTCCGCGCCAAGCGCACCCTCGACCGGCTCGCCATCGTCAACGAGGCTCCGGTCAAGGTCCGCAGGGACGGCTCGGAGACCGAGATCCCGCCCCGGCAGGTGGTGCTCGGCGACCTCATCCTGCTCGCGCCCGGCGACCAGCTGCTGGTCGACGGCGAGACCGTTGACTCCGACGGGCTGGAGGCGGACGAGTCCCTGCTCACCGGCGAGGCCGACCCGGTGCACAAGCTGCCGGGCGACGAGGTCCTGTCCGGCAGCTTCGTGGTCGCCGGCCGGGGCTCCTACGTCGCGACCAGGGTGGGCGGCGACGCCTACGCGGCCAGGCTCGCCGAGGAGGCCAGCGCGTTCAGCCTGTCCCACTCGGAGCTGCGCGACGGCATCACCCGGTTCATCAAGTACGTGACCTGGCTGGTCATCCCGATCGGTGCCCTGCTCACCTGGAGCCAGGTCAGCAGGCGGACCGGCATCGGCGAGGCGGTCACCAGCACGGTCGCGGGCATCGTCACCATGATCCCCGAGGGCCTGGTCCTGATGACCAGCATCGCCTTCGCCGTCGGCGTGATCCGGCTGGGCAGGCGCCGCTGCCTGGTCCAGGAGCTCCCCGCGATCGAGATCCTGGCCCGGGTCGACACGCTCTGCCTCGACAAGACCGGCACGCTCACCTCGGGCGGCATGGAGCTCGGTGAGGTCCGCAGGCTCCGCGACGACCTGCCCGTGCCCGAGGCGCTGGGCGCGCTGGCCAACCTCGACCCCGACCCCAACCCCACGGCCCGAGCCATCCAGACCCGCCACCCCGACTCCCCCGGCTGGACCGTCGCCGCCAAGGTCCCCTTCTCCTCGGCCCGCAAGTGGAGCGGCGCCGCGTTCGACGGGCACGGCTGCTGGGTCCTGGGCGCCCCCGACGTCCTCCTGCCGCCCGGCACCCCGGCATACACCGAGGCAGGGGCCCTCGCCGCCACCGGTCTGCGGGTGCTCGCCCTGGGGAAGGTCGCCTCGCTGCACGACCCCGACGACCTCGGCACCATCGAGGCCGCGGCCATCGTCGTGCTCAGGCAGCGGGTCCGTCCCGAGGCGGCCGAGACCCTCGCCTACTTCGCCGAACAGGGCGTCACCGTCAAGGTCATCTCCGGCGACAACCCCGAGTCGGTGTCGGCCATCGCCACCTCTCTCGGCATCCCCGGCGGGGAGCGCGCGGTGGACGCCCGTACCCTGCCGGATGACAACCCCGAGAAGCTCGCCGAGATCATGGAGGCCAACACCGTCTTCGGCCGGGTCAGCCCGCACCAGAAACGGCTGTTCGTCGGCGCGCTCCAGTCGCGCGGGCACACGGTCGCGATGACCGGCGACGGCGTCAACGACGTGCTCGCGCTCAAGGACGCCGACCTCGGCGTGGCGATGGGCTCCGGCAGCGGCGCCACCCGGGCGGTCGCCCAGATCGTGCTGATGAACGACAGCTTCGCCGGCCTGCCCTCCGTGGTGGGCGAGGGCCGGCGGGTGCTGGCCAACATCGAACGGGTCGCCGGCCTCTTCCTCACCAAGACCTTCTACGCGATCGTGCTCTCCCTGCTCACCGGGGTCATCGGGCTCGCCTTCCCGTTCGCCCCCCGGCACTCCACGCTGATCAACGCGCTGACGATCGGCATCCCCGCGTTCTTCCTCGCGCTCGCGCCGAGCAACGAGCGCGCCAGGAGCGGCTTCGTGCCACGCGTGCTCCGGCTGGCGGTCCCCGCCGGGATCATCTGCGCCGCCGCCGTCTACCTGTCGTACTGGATCGCCCAGAGCGGGGCCGCCACCCTGGCGGAGAGCCGCACCTCGGCGGTGATCACGCTGTTCGTCGCCGCCTGGTGGGTGCTGGCCCTCGTCGCCCGCCCGTACGTCTGGTGGCGGGTCGCGCTCGTGGCCTCCATGGCCGGGTTGTTCGCCCTCACCCTCGCCATCCCGTTCACCCGCGAGTTCTTCGCGCTCACCCTCCGCGACCCCGCCGCAGGTGGCGTCGCGGCCGGGCTCGGCATCGCCGCGGGAGCCGTGCTGACCGGCGTCTTCGCGGTCATGCGATCCCGCCGTACCGGGCCCGGCCAGGGTGATATCCAATCGGTTCAGGATCGGTCAACCGCTACCCTTGGAACATGACCGACCCGCAATTCGCCCTCACCGAGCGCGTCCAGCAGGCGCTGGCCGCGGCCTTTGGTGCCGAATACTCCGACGCAGACCCGCTGATCCGTCCCTCGCAGTTCGCCGACTACCAGGCGAACGTGGCGATGAGTCTGAGCAAGCGCCTGCGACGGGCCCCGCGGGAGGTCGCCCAGGAGATCGCCGAGCACCTCACCGGGCGGGCCGACGACCCGTTCCCCGGCACCGTCGAGGTCAGCGGCCCCGGTTTCCTCAACCTGACCCTCTCCGACGACTGGATCACGGCACAGGTCTCGGAGATCCACACCGACCCGCGCGCCGGCGTGGGCGTGTCCGCCTCGCCGCAGACCGTCGTGATCGACTACTCCGCGCCCAACGCGGCCAAGGAGATGCACGTCGGCCACCTGCGCACCACGATCGTGGGCGACGCGCTCGCCCGGGTCCACGAGCACCTGGGCAACAGGGTCATCCGGCAGAACCACCTCGGCGACTGGGGCACGCCGTTCGGCATGCTCATCGAGCACCTGCTGGACATCGGCGAGGAGGCCGCCGTCGCCCAGCTGGAGGCCGGCGAGGGCAACGCCTACTACCAGGCGGCCCGGGTCAAGTTCGACACCGACCCCGAGTTCAACAGGCGGGCCCGCGCCCGGGTCGTCACCCTGCAGGCCGAAGAGCCCGAGACGATGCGCCTGTGGCACATCTTCATGGACGCCACGGTCCGCTACTTCAACAAGGTCTACGTCCAGCTCGGCGTGACGCTGACCAACGAGGACATCGCCGGCGAGAGCATGTACAACCACGTGCTCGCCCAGGTCTGCGACGAGCTGCAGGAGCGCGGCATCGCCGTGCTCAGCGACGGCGCGCTCTGCGTCTTCCCGCCCGGCTACACCGGCCGCGAGGGCCAGCCGCTCCCCCTGATGATCCGCAAGAGCGACGGCGGGTACGGCTACGGCACCACCGACATGGCCACGATCCGCTACCGGGTCCAGGACCTCAAGGCCGACCGCATCCTCTACGTGATCGGCGTGACCCAGTCACTGCACATGTCGATGGTGTTCGACTCGGCCAGGTTGGCGGGCTGGCTGCCCGACCACGTCAGGGCGGAGCACATCCAGATCGGCAGCGTGCTGGGCTCCGACGGCAAGATGTTCAAGACCAGGAGCGGGAAGTCGGTCAAGCTTCTGGAGCTGCTCGACGAGGCCGAGACCAGGGCCGCCGGAGTGATCCAGGATCGCGAGTACGACGACGCGGAGCGTGAGAAGATCGCGCACGCCGTCGGTATGGGCGCGGTCAAGTACGCCGACCTGTCGGTCAGCCACGACAGCGAGTACGTCTTCGACTTCGACCGCATGCTCGCCCTGACCGGCAACACCGGCCCCTACCTGCAGTACGCCCAGGCCCGCATCCGCTCCATCTTCCGCAGGGGCGGGGTGACCCCGGCCGAGACGACCGGAGCCATCGTGCTGGGTCACCCGGCCGAGCGCGCACTGGCACTCCAGCTTCTCCGCTTCGGCTCGGTGGTCGAGGAGATGGCGGAGAACTCGGCACCGCACAAGCTGGCCTCCTACCTCTTCGACACGGCGAGCGCCTTCACCACGTTCTTCGAGAACTGCCCGGTGCTGAAGGACGACGTCGAGGCCGCCACCCGTGCCTCGCGGCTCGCCCTGTGCGCGCTCACCCTGAAGGTCATGGAGACCGGCCTGGGTCTTCTCGGCGTCCCCGTGCCCGAGCGGATGTAACCTGTCCACCAGATGATCGTCTTTATTGGGAAAATCAAGGCGATCATCTGGCAAAGTCATGTTCGGCGCGCCTCCCCGCGGGGATGTCCGAAGCGCAATACGCTGGCGCGGTCATCGGTCACAACTTCGGGGAGTTCTCTGCCTTGAGCACGGACCTGACCGCGAATCCGCAGGCCGGGACAGAGCTGCACCGCTGTGCCGATGCGCTCCTCACCGACCTGGCCACCGGCACCGTCCCTGCCGAGCTGCCGACCGGTTTCGCGGACATGTCCGGCCACTGGCTGGCTCCGGCCATCGAGGCCCTCGTGCTGCTCACCCGCGGCGAGGAGGCACTTGAACCTCTGGCCCGCGCCGCCCAGCGCGACGAGCGACGGACCGCGCTCTTCCTCTGCCTCGCGCTCGCCGTCGCCGGCCAGGGCGACCGTATCCACGCCTCCTGGCTTGGCAGCGCCTTCGGGGACCTGTCCCTGGACCGCCCGGTGACCCACGGCCAGCGGGCTCTCTGGCTCGCCGCAGCCCGCGGGGCGTACGGCCCGGCGGGAAAGATCTTCGTTCTCCGCAGGCTCGACGCGGTGGCCGCATCCCCGGCATCCGAGCCCGACCTGTGGTTGCGCGCTCTGATCCCCGACGAGCCCTCGACCGTCGTGTCACCGGCTCTGGCCGGTTTCGCGGAGCTCGCCGAGCTCCCCGAGCTCGCCGTTCCCGTACAGGCCGCCGCCAGGCTGACCCACCTGCGCGACCGCTGCGCCGAGATCACCTCGGCCCGTGAGAGCGCACCCGGAGCAGGCGAGGAGACCGGGACCGGCCTGGGTGACCTCGCGTTCCTTGAGGCCGCGCAGACGGACCGCTCCGGCGAGTCCACGGTCGTGTGGAGCGAGGACGAGCCGCTGACCGTGCTCCGCCAGCTGATGGGTTCCGGCACCCCCGAGCGGCCGGTGAGACCGCTCACCAGCCACCTGCTCAGCGATCTGCACCCGGGCTCCCATCCCTACCTGGCCGCGATCGCACTGCATGTGGCCGCGCCCATCGTGCGGTCCGCGGCGGAGAAGCTCGCCGAGGCCACCCGGGCCGAGGCCCCTGAGTCGGTCACCATGCCGATCCTCGGCCACCGCGTGACGCTCCGTCCCGAGGGACCGGACCCCGATTCGCTGGGCGCCGCCGAGGAGCGCATCGTCACCGAGGGCACGCCGGTCCGCGGCCGGCCCTGGGCGGCCTATGTGCTGCTCGCCCTCGCCCCGGTGATCCTGGGGGTCGCGCTGGTCCTTCCCGTCCTCCCGCTCGCGCTGCTCGCGCCGCTACCGGCCGCGGAGGGTGGCTACCTGCTGTGGCGCAGGCGCAGGCGTGAGCGGGCGGACGCCGAATACGTCGTCACGCAGCTCTCCGAGCTCAGGGAGCTTGCCCAGGGCGCGGTATGGGCCCTGCATGACTACGCTCGCGAGTCGGAGAGCCGGGTCAAGACAGCGGCCTCCGATCTGGCCGAACTCACCCGGCTGCTCCGCCGGGGTCCCCGGGCGGGCTGACCGGCTCCGTTCACCGGGCGTTCTCGCCGCCCCCAGGGTCGGCTGAGCTCCTGACCGGGGCACCGCCAACGCGCTGCCCGGCTCGGCCGCACGACTGCGGCGGGGACCGATCCCTCGGACCCCGCACGTCCAGGCCGCCGCCGGAATCACCCGTTGGTGATCTCCACCTCGGCAGGGGCCAGCAGGAAGACCTTCTCCGCGATCCGCTCGATACGCCCTTCACAGCCGTACGCCAGCCCGGCGACGAAGTCGACCATCCTCGTGGCCTCGGCGGTGCTCATCCCGCTGACGTCCATGATGACCGTCTGACCCTCGCGGAAGTGTTGTCCGATGACCGGTGCGTCGTTGTACTTCATCGGCGTGAGCATCACGATTCGTGAGGGCTCGTTCATCGCGTGCCAGCGCTTGGCCGCGCGCTCCGAAGCAGACTGCCAGTCCTCGCCCTCGACCTCATCCTCGTAGTCGTAGGACTCGTCATACTGCTCGGCCCCGCCCAGACCAAGGTAGCTTGCCACCTTGCGCACTGCCCCCATCGGCTCGTCCTTTCGCCAGGACCACGCCGTACCCGGCCTGTCCCTACATCTTGGACGGTAACCGACGACCCGAAGTTCGCCATGCGACACGCCCAGCGCTTATTTCCACTTTGTACGGCTACCGCACTGGTCTGCCCGATCCCTGACTTTGCCCGATCCCCTGACTTGACTTCAACTGATATCTCCGGCGCCGCTAGCATCGCGTCATGCTCATCTACACGGTCGACTCGTTTACCGATGAATTTTTCAAGGGTAACCCTGCCGGGGTCTGCGTACTCGGCAATCCAGTCCCTGACACCTGGATGCAGTCCGTGGCGGCGGAGATGCGGCACTCCGAGACAGCCTTCCTGCTCGAAGCGGAGGACGGCGGGCCGTACTCGCTCCGTTGGTTCACGCCGGTGACCGAGGTGGCCCTCTGCGGGCATGCGACCCTGGCCACGGCGCATGTGCTGTATTCCACGGGAACGGTCCCAGAAACCCTCGAATTCTCAACGAAGAGCGGAATCCTGTCCGTGACCAGGGATAAATCAGGTTTAATCAGCATGGATTTCCCGGCAAAAGTACTCCAAGAGACGCCTCTTCCCGCGGGACTGATCGATGCGCTCGGAGTTAAACCTGTTTGGGGAGGAAAAAATGTTTGGGATTATCTCGTGGAGGTCGAATCCGAGGACGCCGTGCTCGACACGGCCCCTGACTTTCGCGCCCTGGAGGCCGTCGACGCGCGGGGAGTCATCGTGACGGCTCGGGCATCCGGACAGGGCGCCGACTACGTCTCCCGATTCTTCGCCCCCCGCGTCGGAGTTCCCGAGGACCCGGTGACGGGCTCCGCCCACTGCGCGCTCGCTCCCTACTGGTCGGCCAGGCTCGGTTCCGACAGCCTGGTGGGCGCCCAGTTGTCGCAGCGCGGAGGCGTGGTCCGCACGACCGTACGGGGCGACCGGGTAGAGCTGGCGGGGCGCGCGGTGACCGTGCTCTCCGGCGAGCTCCACGCCTAGATCCTGTCCCCTGGATCCTTCGCCTGCCGCTCCTCGCCACGGCAAGATCCGGGGGAGAGAGACCAGGGGTTCGTGGCCTCTCCCGGTCCGTGCAGTCGTCAAAACAGAAAGGCTCCGGCCGGCGGGAGCCCCGACCTTTCGGAACTCTCCTGGAAAACACGAAGGCCCCCACCGAAAGGTGAGGGCCCTCATAAAAGATTGTCCGGCGGCGACCTACTCTCCCACACCGTCCCCGGTGCAGTACCATCGGCG
>NZ_JBSFWD010000081.1:0-30145 GCF_053592655.1 Streptosporangium sp. NPDC002607 | reverse complement strand
GAATCCGGTTCTGCTTCAACACCTCACCGGAAACGACGATCGACGCCCTTGGCCGTTGGGTGTAGCCGTCCGCTGATGCCCGGCGTTCGCCAGTGAGGACCGGCGCGCCACCGCGTTGCCGCGGCGGCGCTCCTGCGGCCGGAGCTGCCGGTGCACCGGCAGCGGAACACGGGCACGGGGTGATTGCTTCGATTGTTCTGCTCGAAGGGGAGGTTCACGTCCAGGTCAGGGAGCCTCGGTGGTACGGGTCGCGCAGGGTGACGGCCTCCACAAGTGTCGCGGTCGCCCGGCGCGCGCCAACCCCGTCCATCTCGGTAAGGACGTCTGGTGCGATAGGGACGTCGATCACCATTCCCGGGTGGCGATCAACTGTTCCGCATCGGCTTCCGCGAAGCCGTATGCCGACACCACGAACCAGAAGTCCTCGGCTATCACCTCGCGCGCGACAGTCTCGATCTCACTGCCGGCCGCCTCGAAATCCGTCTCCAGCTCGTTGAACTCCTCCGTCGCGGCCTCCGTCAGCACGTACAGCGCCGTCAGATCCGACGGCCGCTCCGCCTCGATCCGCTCGCACAGTCCCAGCAGGATCGCTTTCCCCTTGTCGACGACATGATCGGGGTAGTACTCGTCCTCGTATATGTCCTTGAGAAACTCATGGTTCGCCACCTGCTGGTTTTTCGGCGGCACCGTGAACTCCTTTTCTCACCACAAATCCGGCGTCTCCATACTGCATTGCGGCACTGACAACGTTCATCAGGACCGCGAGGGTGCGGAGTGGGACACAATGTCTGACCGGCTCCACCTCGTCATACCGCTGCCGACCGGTCCCTGGACGGTGTTCGTACCGGTGAACGGGCGGTGACGGTGGCAGGTCGGACAGATCGCACAGCATTCCCTCTCCGTCGGTGCTGACTCACCTTCCAGTACGGGCACCGGGCATTCCCCCAAATGAAACAGCGCCGGTGGCGCTACGCTGCTGTGTCATGCAGGAGACGCGCCTCGACACTGCTCGGATCCGGGCGGCTCGCCGGGTAATCGACCCGATTTTTCTCGACACTCCGCTGTACCACTGCGAGGCGCTGGAGCCTGACCTCGGGTGCACGGTGAGCATCAAGCTCGAAACGGCGAACCCGGTCCGCAGCTTCAAGGCCCGCGGCACCGAGGTAGTCGCGAGCCTGCTCGCCGACAACGGCTCGCGAGCCGTGGTGTGCGCCAGCGCGGGCAACCTTGGCCAAGCCCTCGCTTGGTCCGGCCGCGGCCGGGGGTTCGACGTCACCGTCGTGTGCGGCAGCAACGTCGACGTAGACACCTATCACCGCCGGGTCGGTGCGGCTCCCATCCACAAGTCTTGACAATTGCTCCACAAAAATCGCTAGTAGCCCATTTCATACCGGGAGGGCGCTGCTTCCACGTCCTGTGGATACCTGTACGTAGGGGAGCCGGTGAAATAGAACTCACGGCCGTCGACCCTGACCAGTCTTTCGGCTCCCCCGGCGTTCATGCGCAAGCTCGCGAAGTCCGCACCGGCGTTGTCGATTGCGAACTTGTGCGATTCACGGATTTTCCCTCCCCCGGCGGGAAGCGCGACATGAAATGAAGTGGCCAGAAGCCCCCTGCCACCATATTCGCGTTTTCCACCCGACGTACGGGCATAGACGATCACCGAAGCTCGTCCAAGACGAGGAACCGGTATCTGCACCACCTTCCGGCTGCCCGATGGGACGTGAAGCCATCCCATCGAACTGTCGGTCGAGTACAGGTGCATCGCACAATAAAGATCTTTACCGGTGTTGTTCTCGTAGGTGAATGGCTTGAGCACCAGCTCTTTGGCCCACTTCCGGGCATTCCAGCCAAGCTTGCCAAGGTGGTAGATCCCAAAGATGACCGGCTCGGGCATGGCTGCACCTCTAAGCGCTAGATCACATACACGCCGATTTTAAGACTTCCAGGGGGTGTTTGAGAAGCGTTGATACGAGCCACATTTCGACACTGCACCGATATGTGGTGCGCCGATATCAGACATACCATTATCTTCCACCTCGCCCGATCTCGAACCGGCGAACGGCCCCGCTCGACCCACATCCGTCCCAGGTCGTCCTCGCGATGTGCCGATCACCGCTGGAGGAGTGACCTTCACGGACACCGAGACGGCGGATGGTTCGTGACGCCTCCGCCGTCTCCCGCTCCCGGCACCGATCCGGGCAGCCCCGCCGACTGCGCACCGATCCGGCTGACACAGCCGAAGATCTTCAATGGGAAAGACCCACCATGACGTACAGCCGTGCCCGGGGTCCCCGGGCACACATGTGCCTCACATGTTCTCGGCGCCGGCTTTGACGGCTTCGCGGATACGAGAGTAGGTGCCGCAGCGGCAGATGTTGCGGAGGCCGTCGAGGTCGGCGTCGGTGATTCCGCGGCCTTCGGCGGCGGCGCGGCGGACCAGCGCCACGGCGGCCATGATCTGGCCGGGCTGGCAGTAGCCGCACTGGGCGACGTCGTGGTCGAGCCATGCCTGCTGCATAGGGTGCAGGTCCTTGCCGACCGTGGCCGGAAGTCCTTCGATGGTCGTGACTTCGTCGGTCGGCTGGAGATCTGCGACGGGGATCGCGCAGGGGTTGACCGCTTTGCCGTTGATATGGCTGGTACACGCTTTGCAGACATTGATACCGCAGCCGTACTTCGGTCCGGTAATCCCGAGAATGTCGCGCAGCACCCACAGCAGGCGCACGTCGCCGTCGACGTTGACGGTGACCTGCTCACCGTTGACGCGGAAAGTGTGCTCGGACAATCAGATCTCCTTGTTTCAGCGAGCGTGGTTCAGGCCGTCGGTCGGGGATGGGGGAATGGGGGGGATGGTCGGTTTGGGGGCGAAGGAGAGCGTGCCGTGGTTGATCGGGAAGCTGGTGGGCATCGTTCCGGTCGCGCGACCGTACGCACAGGCGACCGCGGCCATCGACGCGGCGACGCCCAGTTCCCCAGCGCCGCCGGGCTCCTCGGAGGTGCTGGGCATGACGATGATCTGGAGTTCGGGCGGGGTGTTCCACTGCCGGGTGTAGAAGTAGTTGTCCCAGCTCGCTTCGAGGAAGTACCCGTCGCGCAGGTGCAGGCTGGAAGTCAAGGCCAGCGCGATGCCATCCATGACGCAGCCCATCATCTGTGCTTCCAGCCCCCGCGGGTTGACGGCAAGCCCGACGTCCACCGCGACTACGACCTTGGTGATGCGTGGTCCGGCCACGCCGTCGCGGATGGGGCGGTTGACGGTTTCGGGTCGGCAGTCGATCTCCACCAGCACGGCGCTGACGGCCTTGTACTCGGCGTGGAACGCGATGCCCTGCGCGGTGCCGGCCTGCATCGGCCGTCCCCAGGCGCCGACCTCGGCCACCTTCCCCAGCACCGCCCGGGAGCGGTCATCGCGGAGAAAGTCATGTCGGAACCGGTAGGGGTCCTTGCCCATCCTCGCGGCGAGCCGGTCGACGATGAGCTCCCGGGCGCAGGTGACGTCGGGTGAGTAGACGTTGCGCATGCTGCCGGTGTTGAAGCCCTTGTCGGTTTCGTTGAGTAACTGGCTGCTGGCGCCGAACTTGTAGGACATCGCCTGACTGAGATGGAAGAACGTTTGGGAGAAGCCGATGTCACCCACCGGAAGCCTCGCGGCCATGGCGGTGATGATCTCACCGAGCCCGTGGCCAAGGTCCGTGGAGACGCTGGTGTGCCGCTGCTTGTAGCTCAGCACGGTGTCGCCGAGGTAGGCGACGCGTACCCGCGAGGTGGCCATCGGGTGGGTGCGGCCCTGGCGGGAGTCGTCGGCGCGGTGCCACATGAGCTTGACGGGTTTGCCGAGCAGCTGGGACACCTCGGCGGCTTCCAGCGCGGCGTCGAAGAACAGCTTGCGCCCAAAGGAACCACCGCCTTCGGTGACGTGCACGGTGACCCTGCTGAGCGGCAGCCCCAGCTTGGCGGCGATGGTCTGCTTGGCGACGAGCGGCGATTTCAACGCCGACCAGATCTCGGCGCGGTCGGCCCGCACGTCGGCGATCGCACAGTTGGGTTCCAGCGCGCTGTTGCTGCGGAAGTAGAAGGTGAACTTGCCTTCGACGGTCGGAGTCAGCGGCTTGAGCCCGAGCGGCAGCTCCGCGGCCTCCAGTTCCCGGAGCACGGTCTCGTCGGATTTTCCTTCCGCGGTACCGGGTTTCCAGGAGACCCGCAGGGCGCGTACGGCGTCGATGCACTGGCCGAAGGTCTCGGCACGCACCGCCACCCCGGTGGAGATCGTCACGACATCGGTGACACCCGGCATGGCGCGGACCTCGGCGAGGTTGGCCACCGAGCCGACTTTGCCGTTGATGGTCGGCGGGCGGCACACCATCGTCGGCTTCGCGCCCGGGACGTCGAGGTCCATCGCGAACTTCTTGCGCCCGGTCACCGCGTCCAGCGCGTCGATCCGGTTGTGCGGTCTGCCGATGACGGTGAAGTTCTCGCGTGATGTGAGCTCCACCGACACCTGCCGGGTCCGCGTGCTCGCGGCCTTCTCGGCGAGCGCACCGATGTCGACGCTGCCACCGGAGCGATCGGTGATCACCCCGGCCTTCAGCGTCAGATCGGTGACCGCGGAACCGAGTTCGGTCGCCGCGGCCGCCAGCAACCGGAGCCGGGCGATGGCGGCGGCGACCCGGATCGGGGTATAGGTGGCGATGGTGGTGTTCGACCCGCCGGTGAGCTGGTTGAACACCAGCTCCGGCCGGGCGTCGGCCAGTGTGACACGCACCCGTTCCAGCGGCACGGCCATTTCCTCGGCGATCAGCATGGCCGTCGAGGTGGTGATGCCCTGCCCCACCTCGGCCCGCGGCAACGCGAACGACACCGTGCCGTCCCGGTTGACCTCGACCGAGATCAGGCCCGAGGTCGGCAGCGCCGCCGCGGTCATCACGTCGTTGAGGTCGAGCAGTTCCGTGAGTTCCGGTGAGGGCAGCCGGACGTCGGGCGCCGGCGTCAGGCCGAGTTCGGCGGCGACCACCAGGGTCGGAGCCGCCACCACGTACCCGAGGAACCGGCGCCGCCCGATGCCCTCGTCCAGCCCGCCACCATTCGATCCCATCATCATTCAGCTCAAACCCGGACGGTTGGTCGTGGGGATCTCAATCTTGGTCTCCTTGGCCTTGGTGAGATAGAACAGGATGTATTTCCGCACGGCTTCGTCGAGGACCCAGGCGGTCTCGGGTACCAGTGGCAGCGGAATGAGGCCCTCGCGGAATCTCACCAGTTTCGGCCAGATGGTGGGGATCAGCAGGTCCCACACCGGCTCGCGTTTGATGCCGTCCCAGTCGGCCACCTGGTCGCCGACCAGGTACCGGGCGAGCGCGTTGCACAGCGGCCGGCTGATGCCGGCGGGACTGGTCTGCTCGGCGAGCTGACCCAGCAGGATGTCGGTCAGCTCCAAACCCTCGGGCGTCGGCCCCATGTTCCGGGGCAGGATCTGGTCCGACTGAGCGTTGGCCGCGGCCCAGGTGGCGGGGATGTATTCGTCCTTGACGCCGAGCATGTGCGCGGTCACCTGCCACACATGCAGGTACGCCTCGGAGTGGGCGGCGCTGATCGGGACCTTCCATTCGAGCATCTTGCGCATGGCGAAGGTCGGCAAGGTGTGCCAGGTGACCAGCATGTCCTCCTGGCTGATCGGGATGTCGCCGGTCCAGTGGGGGGACTGCTGCAGTAGGTGTCGTACCGCCGCGTGTACCAGCCGGGTCTTCACCGCCTCGACCACGCAGGAGCCATCGGGCCGGTACGCGTTCAGGGCGCCGACGGCGAATCCCAGGATGCTTGTCTTGGCGACGCGGTCCTCCATGTCCGCGCCGCCCTTGGAGTAGTAGACCGAGAGGGCCTCTTTGGGAATGGCGGTGCTCAGCATGCCGCCACCCACGCCGTTGAGCAGATTGAGGTACAGCCCTCTGGACTTGTTGAACTCGGCTGCGGTGTTCAGCTTGCCGTGGTCCGCCCACGACGGCGGTTGGCGTGTTCTCTCCATGAAGTCCCGCAGGTCCGCCGGCAGCCCTGCGGGCAGGGGCTGGTCGTTACGGGTCCAATTCCACAGCAGGCGGTTGACCTCGGGGACGGCGCCTCGATCGATCAGCGAGGCGACCAGCGGGTCGGCCTCCTCGTCCCACACCCACCGCGGATCGGTGCCGGCGCCGGCACCCGCGATCGAACCGCTCGATGCCCAGGTCCAGGGCGTCGCCCGAGCCGGGAACGCCATCCCCAGCGCTCCGAGCGCCCCCAGGGCTCCACCTGAGATCAGCATCTTGCGCCTGCTCAGCTCTGCCATGCCGGACTCCTCCTGAGTTCCGCACGCCGATGATACGATGATACATATCAGGTTTATTTGTATCTCAACAAGGGCGCAAGCTGATCGGGAAACATTTGAAGAAACAGCTGATCGCTTCGCTGCTTCCGGCTAAACCTCGGCACTCCGGCCGGTTTCTCATCGATATCGAACAAGCCCGTACCTCCGCTGACCGGATGGCTCTGGATGATTTGCGAGCTTGTCACGCTCCATGCCGGCAAGCAGCCGACCAGGGTGACCCGATATTTCCTGGCGCCCATGCCGGAACCGACCGACTCCCCGGATCGATAACCAAGAGCCCGTTTCTCAACCCGGCGGCAACTGCTCGTAGCGCTCCGTTGATATCAGTCACCGGTCATGAGTGTTCAGGCGTGTTAGAACCTGTTTCGGGTATTCGTGAACAGATATGACTGGGGCGTCGGCACACCCAGGAAACGGTCAATACGGGAAACCATGGCCGCCCACACAGGGGACTCGGACGGGCGGGGCGGAAGGCCTGGGCCCGGACTCTGCTGGATTCCGGGCCCGAGAATTCGCAGCGGTGTCCTGGCCTACGGAAAGCAAGCCAGGCCGGGGCTTTCCTCCGCTTCTGGGCCGAGGGTCCGGCTCAGGAGTTCGGGTAGTTCGGGTTGTTGGTCAGCGGAATCTCGATGTTGATCTGCTGCGCTCCGGACAGGTAGGCCAGGAGTACCTTGCGAAGGAGCTCATCGAAGAGCCAGTAGGTGCTGTCCGCCCCCGGGAACACCTTGAGCACGCCTTCGCGGACGGCGATGAAGGGTCCCCAGAACGTGTTGAGAAGCCCATCCCAGAGCGGATACCTGGGGATACTCAGCCACCCGGCGATCTCGTCGCCGAGCATGAAGCGCGTCAACGAGCCGAGTACGCGCTTGGTGAGGAGGCCGGCATCGATCGTGGCGCCGAGCTCCAGGAGAATGTTGGCCAGCTTGATGCCCTCGGGTGTCGGGGCCAGCACCGGGTCCAGGACCTGCTTGGCCTGGGAATTGGCCTCGGTCCACGACGCGGGGATGTACTCCTCCTTGATGCCGAGCATGTACGCGGCCAGCTGCCACGTGTGCAGGAAGGCCGCGGAGTCGCCGGCGGGCATCGGCACCTTCCACGCGACCAGATTCTTCATGACGGTCGTGGGCAGGCTGTGCCAGGTGACCATCATGTCCGCCTGGCTGATCGGAATCTCCTCGTCGGCGGACCCCTGCCAGTGCGGGGACTTCGGCAGCAGGTGGCGCACGGCCGCATGCGCCAGCCGGGTCTTGACGCAGGTCACGATCATTTCGCCATCGGCGTCATAAGCGTTCCGAGTCCCGATGTCATACCCGAGCTTGGCGGTCTTGGAGATGCGGTCCTTCATGTCCGCACCACCCTGCGAGTAGTAGACCGCCCGCGCCTCCTTGGGGATGACCGTGCTCATCATGCCGCTGGCGAAGCCGTACAGCACGCCGGTGTAGAGCCCCCGCCTGTTGTTGAAGTCGGCCGCGGCGGCGATCTTGCCTCTGTCGGCCCAGGCCGGCAGCTGACGGGCCTTCTCCATGAAGGCCTTCAGGTCCGCCGGCAGTCCGGCCGGCAACGGCTGACCGTTCTTGGTCCAGGTCCGCAGCAGAGTGTTGACCCTGGGCACCTCGCCCCGGTCGATCAGCGAGGCGACCAGCGTGTCGGCCTCCGGGTCCCATACCCACCGCGGGTCGAGGCCTGCCCCTGTGCCCACCACCGAACCACTGGGCGACCACGTCCACACGCGCGCCTGCGCGGGGGTCGCGATGCTCAGCGCACCGAATGCGCCCAACGTCCCGCCGGCCCGGAGCATGTCGCGCCTGCTGAGTTTGTCCATGCCTTCGTCCCTTCTCCTCGTGAGGCCGAGAGCATTGCTGATACGATGAAACATAAGATGAATCTGAGTATCACCAATACAGCACACAGTGTCGGACATCACAAGACCGTGACAGCGACTGTCAGGGATTGAGGCAGAATCAATCACAGGAGGTGATCGTGGAATCTGCACTGTCCGTGCTCATGGCGCCGTCGGACTCGGAGTCGCTGTTGGAGCGCGCGTACATTGATGCCGTCGAACAGGTTGACGACATGGACGAGACCCGTGCGCGCATACTCGACGCGGCGTATGAGCAGTTCTGCCGCATGGGTATCCGGCGGTCGACCATGGAGGACGTGGCCCGCCGGGCCGGGGTTTCGCGGATCACGGTCTACCGGCGGTTCGCCACGAAGGACGCGCTGGTCGAACATGTGGTACGTCGAGAATTCCGCCGATATTTCGACCAGTTCCTCATCGACATCGAACAAGCTCATACCGCCGCTGATCGGGCGGTTCTTGGCTTTGTGAGCTCATTGCGCGCCATCCGGCGTAACCCGTTGATCGGCGGCCTGATCACCGCGGAACCGGATCTGGTCGTACCCTCCATGATCAGCGACGGGGGCCGAACCCTCGCCACCGTGCGGCAGTTCGTCGCAGGCCAGCTCCGCCACGAGCAACGCGCGGGCAACGTGTCGAGCGACTTGGACACCGACCTCGTGGCCGAACTGATGGTCCGGATCTCCGCCTCCTTCCTGGCGATCCCCAGTCAGATCATCGACCTCGACGACGACGAGCAACTGGCCACGGTGGCCCGGCAGTTCCTCGTGCCCATGTTGGAGCCAACCGACCACCCGGATTGACCGCCGGGAAGAGCGAATCCTAGAGCAGCGGCGAAGCACTCCGACTTTGGCGGGATGAACGTTTTCATCCTGCTTCGCGGGTCTGAGGGATGAGGTCGCTTTGACGAGCTGACCTGCGCGAAGGGGGCAGCGGCGGAGCTTCCGCAGTACCCGCCGGCTCTTCAACTGCGCATTCGCCCGCTCTGCGGAGGCGTGCAGCTTGGCATGAGCTTCTGTGCGGACGGCTTGCTCCTGCCTTTGTACGGCACCGGTACTGGTTGTCTCTTCCCGGCTGCGGCGGGCTCGTTACACCTCAGCAGTGATCATGATGACCCCGGTCCTTGAGCGGTGGTCCACCGACTGCCCGTTCTGGACCGTCGAACAGAGAGAATTTCTCCTCACGGTTCCTCACGGTTCCTCGCTCGCCGACGCCAGGGCGGTTCCCCCTGCCCCAGGCCGCCTGACTCACATCGATGGCCGGGGTTCGCTGCCGCATGCCCGGCTGAGATGGTCATTTTCCGGTCAGCATGAGGGCAACAGCGTCCGGGAACATGATCACGATCGGCACAGCCGACGACCTGCGAATCGCCGAGCTCCTTCTTGGCAAACGCCTCAAATCCACGTCCGGCGGCCCGATCGCCTACGTGACCATAGATCCGCCGGCCCCCGAGAGCTGGAGAGGGCCTAGATCACCGTCTAAGACCGGTCGAGGAAGGGTCTAGATCCAGGTGGGAGGGGTCTGGTTTCCAGATCCTCCGCCCAGGCTTTCCAGACCCCTCCTGACCTACAACCCAGGCGCTTTAGGCAGCCCTGGACGGGTGCCGCCACAACCCCTGAAAACCGCCCTGGGCGGCAGGGATGGCGGGTTGCCTGCGAGAGCGCTGGGCGGGGCCGATCATCGTCGGGCAGGACGTGAACCGGGGTGCCGCAGGCGTCGGTCGCGAAGTCCTTCGCCGCCCTCCCTGCCTTCCACGGCCCGCTGCCCCTGTTCTTCGCACATGCCGTATCGCTACCGTCAAAGTGGTGCAACCTCTATCTCCGTGAGTAATCACCACAGGTCAAACGGGGCGATGTGCGAAGAACGGGTCTAGCTGCCGGAGCCGGAGCCGGAGCCGGAGCCGGAGTCGCTGTCGGAGTCGCTGTCGGAGTCGCTGTCGGAGTCGGAGTCGCTGTCGGACTTGCTGTCGGACTTGCTGTCGGACTTGCTGTCCGAGCGGGACTTGCTGTCCGAGCGGGACTTGCTGTCGGAGCGGGAGTCACTGTCGGACTTGCTGTCGGACTTGCTGTCGGAGCGGGACTTGCTGTCGGAGTCGCTGTCGGACTTGCTGTCGGAGCGGGACTTGCTGTCGGAGTCGCTGTCGGAGTCGCTGTCGGACTTGCCGTCGGACTTGCTGTCGGAGCGAGACTTGCTGTCAGAGTCGGAGCGGGAGTCGAAGGGGTCGAAATCATCGGGGGGCGAGTCGCTGGAGGCCGTGATCCCGTTGACCAGATCGCCGACGGGGTCGGCTAGGAGCGTTGCGTGGGCCGGGCCGGCGGCTACGGGCGCGGCCAGGACGGAGCCGAGGGCAATCAGTGCGGCGGCGATCGTGTTGCGGTTCATCCGCGGTTCTCTCCTTTGAGCAGGGGCGTCCCGCCTGCTGCGGACCGCCCCGTCCGTTACTGCACGCTCCATATGACTACTCAGAGTGAGCAATTTCAAGCTTGGGCAGTATCCGGACGTGTCCCCTGATCTGGGGTGCCGCTTACTTGGCCGGCCAGTTTTCCCGGTCGGCGACGAACGATCCTCGTTGCGGCATCGTTACCACGTAGCCCTCGTCACGGAGCAGGGCGACCGCGGCCCGCGCTGTGTCCCCGGTGATCCCGCGATCAGCAACCATGCTCGACTCCGACGGGATCGCATCACGCGGCTTCAACTCGCCCGCCTTGATCCGCTCACGGATGATCCGGGCGACCTGTGCTGGTAAATCGGGGTTGGGGCGAAACGGTCGATCTCCATGGGTAAGACGCTGGAGACATGTCCTACCTTCGAGGCGGAACAGCACACGATGACTCCGTAGTAATCCTCAGCGAACCGCTGAAACGCCTCCGGCGACGGATCCATGAGCAACTCGAACAGGTGTGCCGACCCATCGGGGCCGCTCTCGCCGTCCGGGTACTCGATCTCACCCACCCGCCAGCAGTCGTCACCGGCCTCCCGCCACAGAGAAGCGGTCACGACTGGCATGCCGTCCTCGTCGCAGAACGCAGGTTCTTCGACACAGTGGCGAAAGACATGGGGGACGGAGTCGAGTACCCCCGGCCACGGCCCGTCGCTGCCGTACGGGCTGGTCGAAGCCGCAGATGTAGGCGCCCGCCGCGGAGAAGACGATGGAGTATTCGTCTCCGGAGCCGTTCCGCATCGAGGCCATCTCCTCCCCAGGACTCCAGTCCGCGTCGAAAGAGTGGTATTGGAAGCAAGATTGCCGCCGCTTCATCGTGGATGGAGGCGCCCAGCCTAGATCATCTGTGGCAACGGAGACAGACGCTACCCACCTCGCACCCGCGATAGGAGCAGTTGCCCGCACTCGCTGCTTCCGACGCCGCCGAAAACCGGGAGCAACAAGCGATCACGGGACAACATGCTGCACGGATAGCAAAGGGCCATTCCTACTTTCAAAGGGTCTGGCCAGTGGGCTGGCGAATCCCTTCGCGTCATAGATCGCTATTCCGACCCGGCGTGGGAGTACCGAGGAAATATCATGCGATCAAAGATCAGCTTGGATGCGCTGGGGGAAGAACTCGCCCAGATCGCCGATTCCTCGACGATTACCCCTCTACCGGCAGCCGAGGTCAGCGCGCTTGAAGAAGTGATCGGTACGCCTCTGCCTCGGGAGTTCTGCTCGTTTCTGCTCCGGTTCGGTCCTGGTGTGCGCCCTGGCCCGGCGCTCGACCTGGAGTGGATCATCGATGAAAAACGACGAACCGCGCCAACTCCCGACCCTACAGACCGGCGTTGTCAGAGTCTGTCACCGTGCCGCAGCTATTAGTTCCCGAAAATGAGTAATGCTGGGGCCTTCACGGCGTATCTAATGGGGTGAGGGGGCCCGTATCGCGTACCTCGGGCCGTCCGCGTCAGCGATCTTGAGGAGAGTAGTCGCCGTGTCGCATTCTCCGGAGCCCACCTACAATTATGCCCTTCCGAGGGCATTTCCCTTCTACATCACGTGCGACGTGTCCCACTCGATGCACGCCCCCCGCGAGGACGGCAGGCAGACTCCGTTCGACATCCTTTCCAACTGTGTCGGGGAGCTGCTCTTTCAGCTCGAGGCCGGTGATCCGGGGGTGAGCGAGGCCGCGCACGTGTCCATCGTGGCCTTCCATGACAGGGCCGACGTGGTGCTCCCGCTCACCCGGCCCTGTGACGCGAGCAACATCCCCGCGCTGCCGAAGGGTGGTCAGACCAATTACGAGCAGGTGTTCCTGACCCTGCGGCAGCTCATCCAGGCCGACTGCGCCCGCCTGGCCGGGCAGTACCAGCTCAAGACCCCGGTGGTCTTCTTCATCACCGACGGCGAGCCCTTCGTCGGAAATGGCCGCCAGCCTGCCGAGGTCTGGCTGCGCGCCCGTGCCAGGCTGACCGACCCCGCGTTCCCGCACCGCCCGCACATCACGGCGATGGGCTTCGGCCAGGTCACCGAGCAGACCCTCTGCCAGGTGGCGACATCCTTCCGGAACAACCCGTTGGCGTACGTCGCGGACGAGTCGATCCAGGCGGTCAAGGTGGTGGCGGCGATAGCCCAGGCGGTCCAGGACAGCATCGGCAGCTCGATCAGGAATTCCGACTTCGTGATCCCGATTCCGGCCGGCATGCGCCGGCTCCCGTGCGGAGGCTCCTGATGGGCCCGCCGGGCCGGGTCCGTACCAGCGCGGTCGCCACCCTCGTCATCGGGTTCGCCGTCGCGGGCTGCGGCGGGTCCGGCGACTCGGGGCGGCAGATCATCGTCAACGCGCGGGCGGGAGAGCGGGAGCAGCTCGTCGCCGAGATCTACGCCGCCGCGCTCGACCGGGCCGGCATCGACGGCGTCGCCAAGAAGGTGGCCGAGGTCGCGGACTACGCGAAGCAGCCGGACGACGCACGGGTCGCCGTCGACTACGACCTCGACGTGCTCGTGGCCGCGTCGCCGACCCCGTCGACGCCGGACGACCAGCGACTCCCCACCGCTCTCCCCGGGCACACACTCGTGAGCAGGACGGCGATCCAGAGCCGCGCGGTGCTCGCCGTGTCCCCCTCGCTGCAGCAGGACGTCCAGACGATCACCGAATTCGCGCAGAAGTACCAGAACACGGCCCACGTCACCGTCCTGGTCCCGCCAGAGTTCGGCGTGTTCAACCGGGCGCTGACCGACCGGGGACTCGCCGTCAGCAGTCAGGCCGACTTCGACGCCGCCCTGACACAGTCCGGTTTCACGGGAGGCGCGATCGTCCCGGCCGGCTCGAAGAAGGGGAACCTCGTCCCGCTCGAAGACCCGGACAATATCCTGCCCCCTCGGACGCTGAGCGTGTTCGCCAGCGACCAGGTCGCCAAGGGGGATCCGGAGGCCGAGCGGGTGCTCCAGGAGGTGACGGACGCGCTCACCCCGCAGGTCGTCGACCGTCTGCTCACCGAGGTGAAGAACAACGGGAAGAGGTCGGCCGACGTGGCGAGGGGCTGGGCGGGCGACAACGTGTCGACGTCGTCCGGGTTCCCTCTGGCACAGATGATCCTGGCCCTGTTGCTGGGCGGGGCGGCGGCGTTCACCGCGCTCTACCTCCTCGGCTGGCGTCCCGCGACGACCGCCGTGCGTGGGGGGAGGCAGCCGGACGTGGCGACTCCCAATGCGCCGCGGTCCGCCGCCACGCAGGACACCCGCGTGGTCGTCGGTCCCGAGCCCAGGCGGATCGCCGTGCACCTGCCCTGGAGCACCACCTCGGCCGATGCCGGGCTTGCACTCGACGGAGGCCTGGTCAAGGGCACGACAGTGCGCGCCGCCACGGTACGGGGCCGCACGCACAGCTTCCGCGGCGAGACCCGGCAGGACGCGTACGGCGTGCGGCTCAGTAACGACGAGCGCTGGGTCATCGCGGTCGTGGCCGACGGCCTGGGCAGCGCGCGCCACGCGGAGATCGCGTCCACGGTCGCCGTCAGGGCCGCGCTGGACGGGATCGACTCCGCGTTGCGGTCCGGTGAACGCCCGCAGAGCTGGGACTGGAAATCTGTGCTCGCCTACGTGTCCGACACGGTCCGGCGGACCACCGAGTCCCTGGGCTCGCCGCGGCCGGGCACCAATACCGAACGCGCCCCTTCCGCACGGCCCGGGACCACTCTGACCGTGGCCGTCCTCCCTTCGGAGGGAGAGGGGCAAGCCGTGTGCGCCGCCGTCGGCGACTCCCCGGCCATCCTCGTCACCGGCGGCCGGTGGCAGGCGTTGGCGGGCGAGGGAGGAAGCGGCGACAACGTGACGGCGGCGATCCCGGGCGACCTCGCCGACATCCAGGTCCGGATGTTCTCGTGGCGCGCGGGTGACCTGCTGGTGCTCAGCAGCGACGGCTTCGCCGCGGGCGTCGCGGGCGGCCGGACCCCGCTGGCCCAGCGGCTGTCCCAGACCTGGCGCACGCCGCCGAGCCTGGTCGACTTCGTCCGGGAGGTCGACTTCCGCCTCTCCACCTTCGACGACGACCGGACGGTGGTCGCGATCTGGGCCGGACGCCACGATACGGCCGTGCCGTGACGGATCTTCCGATGATCGTCCGCGTCGGCGAGCTGACATTCACCGGGGAGGGGCCGGTGCTCCGCGACGGAGGGCAGACGGACGGACTGCGGCTCTGCATCGCCCCCGACCAGCGCACCTACCTGTTCAAGAGGTACAAGTCCGAGACCGCCGACGAGGTGCGCGTCCCCGCGCTGCATTCCATGATCCGCTGGCGCAGGGAGCTCCCGGACGAGGAGCGTGCGGTGCTGGACGAGAGGTGCGCCTGGCCGATCGCCGTCGTCGGCACGCCCGCCAGGGCCGAGGGCATCCTGATCAGGCTCGCCGAAAGGTCGATGTTCGAACAGCGGACCTCCGGCTCGGGCGAGGCGACCGAGACCCCGCGTCACCTCGACGAGCTCACCCGGAGCCCGGAGCGTGCGAGGCGGATCGCGCAACGGTACGAGGTGAAGAAGGCGTACTACGAGCCGCCGTACAAGCTGGCCGTGCTCGGTGAGCTGCTGGACACCGTCACCTGGCTGCACCAGCACGGGTACGCGGTGGGGGATCTGCAATTGCGCAACGCCGTCTTCACGATCGATCCGCGCCCCAAGGTGTACCTCCTCGACTGCGACTCCTGCGTGCCGCTCCTGGGTGAGGGCGCGATGCCTCCCGTCGACCCGGAGCAGTGGAAGCTTCCGGTGGAGCAGCGTGGGGTGGCCTTCGACGTGACCTCGGACCACTACAAGTTCGCCTGGGCGGTGGTGCGCTGCGTCCAGGAGACGGTCGAAACCTGGCAGCCGGATCCGGTGGTCCTCCGGAGGGTCATGCCGTCGGCCCTCGCCGACACGCTCATCGAGTGCAGCCGTACCCTGCCGCCGCCCGGTGTGCGGGAGCGGCTCCGAGAGGCGGCCGCGGTGTGGCCGAGGATGGTCATCGGGGAGCGGCTCTACGTCAACGTGGACGGCTTCATCAAGAAGCCCTGGCCGACGGGCGAGTCGGCCGTGACACCGGCCCCGATCACTGTCACGCCTCCGGTGCCGGCCACCTCGGAAGGTTCGGGAGGGAAAGTGAAGTGGGCGGTCGTGGCGGGAGCCGTGCTGATCGTGCTCTTCTTCCTCATCATCGCCCTGGGTAAGTGACCTCGTTCAAGGGGAGTGAATTAAATGTCCAACACCAGCCGGGTCCCGGGCGTCATGACCGCATCCCCCGCGGAGTAGCCGATGCTTCGCCACCTCTCGATGCTCGCCGTGTCATTGGCCGTGTTCCTGAGCCCGGTGCTACCGTCCCCCACGCCGATCGCGCCCGACGGCTGTGAGCCACCCGACGTACTGCATCAGGAGCTCCAGGTGGCGATAGACACGCTTCGGAACGTGCCGGACGCGGACATCAACATTCAGGTGTTTCCCCAGACCCTCCTGCCGACCTCGACGTCCTACGTCATCGACTACGTGGTGGAAGACTGCTCGGCGGACCGTGGCATCGCCGCCCGGGACGACGTCGCCTACACGGTCGTCCTCACGGTCGGCCCGAAGGTCCCAGATGTGCAAGGTCTTTCCCGCACCGACGCCGAAGCCGCTCTCGACGCCGCCGGCCTGGGCAAGGACCCGCAGCCGGCGAGCGCGAGCGCCGACTGGAAGGTCACCGGCCAGAATCCGCCCGCGGGCCGACTGGTGAGCTTCGGCACGACCGTGCGAATAGACCTGATCTCCCCGAATCCGCCCCAGCCCGAGGTCACCACTCCTCCTCCAACGCCCGTGAAGCCGGGGCGGCAGGTGACCGTGCCGCCGCTGATCGGACTCGACCCGGCAGCGGCCAGGCTGCAGCTCTCGGAGGCCGGCCTGGTGCTCAGCGTGGATCCCGATTCGCCCGAGACGGGGAAGATCGACCGCCAGAATCCCGTGGCCGGCAGCCAGGTCTCCGAGGGCGCGACCGTGACGGTGTCGCTGCGGGAGGCGGTGACGGAGACGCCAAACCCGAACGACGACGGAAACAAAACGGGCCCTGGGGAGATCCCCGGGACCGACAATGGCTCCTCCTCACCGCTGATCCCCGTAGCGCTCGTAGGGATCGTGCTCCCGGGACTGGCAATCGCCCTCGTCCTCGTCCTCGTCGCCCGGACCCTGCGGGCCCGCCGTACCGTGCGAGGGAGCGACCCGCACCAGGCCCCGTCCCCGTCCCCGTCTCCGGCCCCGGCCCCGGCCCCGGCCCCGGCCCAAACCCTGCCGTATCCCCAGCTCCCATCTCAAACCCAGCCCCAGCAGGTGCCGTCGATCCACTGCGATCCGCACCCCGATCCCGCCCCGCGCCTGGAAATCCACCTGACCGGCTCTCCGCCGCCCGGCGCGGCCCCGTCCGCCCCGGTGCCGGACATTCGGGTGGAACTGTTCGCGGACCCCGGCCGCCAGGAACTGAGAGAGGTCGTATCGTGACAGTCCACATCGAAACCGAGCCGGGCACCGCCGATCTCCTGCTCTTCCCGGACCCGAGGGACGCGGCGGCGGAGCTGTCGCGGGCCCTCGACGCGCGCCGCACGCTCGAGCAGGTCGAGGACGGCACCCAGCGAGCGGGCTCGGCCTTCCGCGGCGCGCTCAACGGCAGGGTCGCCGACGCGGGCGGCGAACTACTGCGCGGCATCGAGCTGGGCACGGTCCTGCTCGGCGGCTGGCTGCAGTACCGGGAGCTGGGGCTCGCCGCACGCAGGAGCGTCGAACAACCCGGAAGCACCGAAATAGTGCGCCTGACCGGACACACGATCACGTCAAAGCACGCCCCCTACGTCGACGTGTACATCGAGGGTCAGTACGTGGCCCGCGTCGGCTTCGGCATCGACCTGGAGTTCGGCGTCGGCCTGCTCCAGGCGAGCATTCGCAACGGTCGCCTGATGAGCCTGCGCGCGGGCGACTGCACGGCGAGCATAACGTGGAGCGTGGAGGGCTTTCCGGTGGCCCAGAACACGGCGAGACTCACCATGCCGCTCCAGCTCAGGCTCGGTGACGGGATCCTCCTCAGTGGAGCGGGCGCACCGCAACCATGACTGAACTTCGTGGCCGGCGTCATCCGCCGCCTTCGCATCTCGATCCAGCGGGTCGTGGGAAGCCGCCGGATCGGGTCGGTCGAGACGAAGGCCGGCACCGGCACCGGCACTCTCCAGGTCCGCGGGCTCCTATCCAGGTCAGGCGGCAGATGTGGACCCGGTGCGCGGAGTTCTGCACGTCTCAGGGCGTCGAGGGCCTTCTCCGGGCCGCTCGGATCCCACAGCCATTGCCCCCGCTCAGTCCACCACGGGATCCTGGCAGGTGAGATACGGGCGTTCCTGGTCAAGCCACTCCTGGCTCAACCTGGCCCCCGTGGTCAGCTCGATCGTCGCCAGCGCCGCCGCCCGCCAGCTCTTCCCCTTCCTCCATCTGAAGTGCGGCGCCATGGCCATCAACTCAGGCCAACGTGCCAAATTCGGCTCGTGCGTCCATTCCTCCGGGTACATGGCATCGACCATCAGGAGCATCTCCCCGTCGGCGGCAAAGCCGATGCGATTGTTGGCGTTCACGTTCCAGTAGACGCTGTAGGCCCGGGCACCGACGCTGAGACGCGGAAGCACCGGAGGATAGACGCCATGGAAACCGTTGTACTCGAACAACTCGGTCCCCGAGCCGGAACGCCCCACCAGCATCGCCCAGCCGGACCCGTCGGAGTAGTCGTCCTCAAAACGCGCCGCCTCGCGGATCTCATGGCTCGCGCCGCCACTCACCCGTTCTCCGATCTCGGCGAGCGTGAACGGTTTCCCGTCATCGGGGACGACAACGGTCCAGCAGATGGCAATCTCCAGCCAGTGATCCTTGAGCAGACGCCGGTAGTAGCCGTACACGTCGGAGCCCGCAGGCCGCCCATCGCTCATGTCGTGAAACTCCGTCACTTCAGGTGAATGGAGTTCAAGATCTTCGCAGACGGGTGAGACAAGATCAGGAACCGGGCAACGAACCGACCCAGAGCTACCACGGGTGCATCGTCAGGGCCGACCGACGAAGGCTCGGACCTTCCGATCCGTGGGGAAAGGCAGTCAGAAGCCGATGGCAAAGACTGGCAGCTCAGAACATCGAGATCTGATCCGTCATGATGACCGACCTGCGCTGATCTCCTAGAAGGCGTTCTGAGCCGGGCTTTCGGCGTTCACTGGTTCTCATCGTTTCGCGCTGCATCTCGTGCCCATGTGCCCTGGGTGTGCCCTGCGCTCCCAGGCTTGGGGGCCTCCACGGTTGCGTCCACTCTCGGTGAGCTTCCTTGGGCTGCTCACGGCGCGGGATACCGCGATCGTGCCGGCAGGTCCTCGCCGCGCGTGCTTTTGCCCTGGCGATTCTGGGTGCGATTCTCCTCCTGCGGTAGGGCATGGTCGGGTGGACTGTCACGGTCGCCGGCGCGTCTGCTCCTGTGAAGCCAGGTCCTGCTTCGGCATTTCCGGGCGTTCGATGCGGGTGGGGTTGCCGCGTACGAGCTCATCGTGGACGCGCCAGCGGGCGGTGGTGACGGCGCGCCCTGCCGTCTCGTCGCCGTCCTCGATGCGCTGTCGCAGCAGCCGCATGGCGATGCGGCGGTTGAGGCTGAACTGCCGCTCGGTGTCGACCACGACGACGATCCCCGAGGGCCGGTGGGTCGCCCGTACCGCCGTGCTGGCCTTGTTTCGATGTTGACCGCCGGGGCCGCCGGTGCGGCAGGCGACGATGTCGACGTCCGCTTCCTCGAACGTCGTGCGCGGGGTGTCGACCCGGCACGGTTGGGCGATGACGTACCAGTTCTTCCGGCCTGTGCCGGCCCGGTATGGGCTGGGGGCCTGCCAGCACAGGGTTCCGGTCCACGAGGCGGCGAACGCCTCGGCACCGGCTCCCGATATCTGGATCAGGACCGATCGGTAGGTATCGGGCCGGTCACCGGGAACGGTCTGGGCCCGATGGGTTTCCAGGTTCTGCCGGGTGGCGTCGGCTTCCAAGCGGCGCAGCAGCCGGGCCAGCGCCCAGGCACACTCCTGCGGGCCACGCCCGGCCGACAGGAGCAGGTGGACGCTCACCGCGCGCCTCGCTTGCGGCGCTGGTCCCGCCGGGGCGCGGATCCGAGATCGGGTGTCTTGTAGGTGACCAGAGGGACCGTGGTGGCCACGGGCGTGGCCAGGTCATGGTCGACGAGGTCGGCGATCACCTGCTCGATGCGCTTGTAGGCCGTCGGCGCCTCCTCGAAGAGCAGCTGGCGGTCTCCGCACACCACCAGCGAGCCCACCGGCGTGCGGCGCAGCTCCTCTACCGTGTGCTTGGCCCGGCCCCGGCGCAGGGCGTCCGCACGCGACATCTTGCGGCCCGCGCCGTGCGCGACGGAATGGTTGGCGTCAGGCCCGGCGTGGGCGGCCACGAGGTAGGAGGGGGTGCCTCGCGTACCGGCAATGAGCACGTCGCGGCCGTCACCCGGCGCCGCCCCCTTGCGGTGCAGGTAGACCCCGTCGCGGACCTCGACCAGGTTGTGGCACTGGTCGACGAGCGGCTCGGCGGGCTCGGCCCCCAGGGCATGGGCGACCCGGGCGGCCATCAACCGCCGGTTGAGCGATCCCCAGCGTACGGCGTCGTCATGCATCGCCAGGTAGGCGCCGGGATCAGGGGCGGGGCCCGCGCCGTGGACCGCGGTGTGCGCCCGCAGGATCCGTTCGCCCAGCCCCCGGGAACCGCTGTGGACGATGAGAACCAGGTCGTCGGCGGCGAGTCCGAGACGGCTCGCGTGGCCCGGCTCGAAGACGGTCCCGATCCGCGCCAGCTCGACGAAATGATTGCCCCGGCCGACCGTCCCGAGACCTTCGACGTGACCGGCTGGGATATCGCCCTTCGCAACGGCCCAGGCCGGGTCGTCGGCATCTTGCTCGGGATCCAGCGCGCGATCGAGGTCGGGGAAGCGGGCGGCGAGCTTCTCGGGTACGGCGCGCTTGAGCTTCATGGGGAACACGGCGATGCCGCAACCGATGTCGGAGCCCACCAGGAACGGGTACAGCACGGTCGATGCCATGGCGGCGCCGATGGGGGCGCCCTTGCCGGGGTGCAGGTCCGGCATGGCGGCGACGTGCATCATGCCGTCGAGGGTGGCCACCTGGTGGCACTGCGCGAGGGCGTCGGACTCGATCCAGCTCGCGGGGGAGGCGAACACGGTGACGGTGGCCGGACCCATGGCCGTGGTGGACGGCAGCGGGGACTCCTGCCGGGAGTGTTGCTGAGACAAAAAGGCTCTCTTCCCTCAAAGGGGTATGGGTTGACAGCATTGCGGGGCGCGTCGGCGCCGTGGCATCTCGGAGTGGCGGGGTGCTGTCCGTCAGAGCGTCATGGACACCACGTTCCCTGAGCCCACCACGCGAGGCAAGCGGTTTTCGGTCGTACGGGCCTGTATGCCTGCACTCACCGCCATCTCATGACGTGTGCATCGCTGCGGTCGACACGCTGGAGAACGCGGCGGATGCGTGCACTCTCATGCCGCGACCTCATGGTTAAGTCGCGCCGGCGGAAGGCGTCGACTCGTACCGCTAATGGCTGAGTTGCTGGTGACGACCTGGCGAAACATCTCCAAGATCGTCCCGCGCTTGTTCCGTGACCTTTGACCTACGGCTGCATATGACGGCAATCGGCTACATGTGATCGTTAAAAGGGGGCGGGCTGAGCCCCAGGTCAAGAGCTAAGTGGCTGACCAGAACAGTGCCCCGACATGATTCGAACATGCGACACCCGCTTTAGGAGCGCGATTGTTCCTGTTCCGGGATTGCTGACTTGGCCTGCTGAAACTACATGCGGGATGATCATCCCACTCTTGATCATTCCGTAAGTGCTCCGCATCAGTTGGTCACTCAGGCGAACTCGTGATGAGTGAACGGCAGAGGGGCTTCACTACTTCGACTCAAGTGGTGTCCAGAGCTGGAACACCACTTCCTCCAGGCCGTCGGGCCCGTCACCGACGTTACTATCCCCGTCGTCATCGGCCAACGGGTCCCAGTCGTCAAGGTCGACATCATCTTCGGGATCGTGGTCGACGAGGTCGCGCAGGATAACGCGGACCTGCCACTCAACGTCCGTCGCACCGAGATCGAAGATGCGGGGATACTCCCGCGCATCGATGATCTCCACGGCATACACTCGCCCCTGGCTGGCATGGAACGACCCCGTCCACGTATCGGTTTTGACGGCTTCGATCTCGAAGCGCGGCTCCCGCGCCAGCGTGACGGTGATCGTAGCTGTCTTGAGGATGGCCGGGCACGCCTCAACAGAGTCGGATCTTCTCTCGTCCACGTCGACCACCACCAGTCGGCTGGTCTCGTAAGCGCGTGCCCCGTGAATGGTGTCGCAGGCGCCGTAGCCGTACCGGAGAAGCAGTTCGTTCGGCTTGCCGGCGACAAGGTCGAACGCCATCACCTCTTCGACGTCCCCCTGCACCCGCTCGGGACGGGCGGTGACGGCCGAGGGGTCGACCGCCACATGAACCTTCCTCTGCTCGACTCCCTCGAAGGTGAACACCCAGGCGGGTACTTGGATCGTGCCACGGCTGGTCTCCAGCGGGACCTTGCCCAGTCTGGCGCCGGTCACCCGGAGCGGGCGGCATCCCTTGGCCGGGCACTCCTCTTCGATGAGGTTGGCCGGAATCCCACAGCGTGGACCTTGCCACTGGCACGGGTCACGGGAGCCATCCCGACCTCTGCGGCGAACTGGCCGACGTTCAGGGGGTGCCACCGGAATACGGCCCCGAACTCCTATGGCTACGGCGAGCCGCCACCTGGGTGGATCGATCGGTCAGACGCCCGCGCCTTTCACGAGCCAGTTCTCTCTCCGGCAACCGGAATGGTCGGCCGCCATCCGGCCACTGTTGCTCCGCATGACCGACACCGAGATCGAGATCACCGCGGAGTTGGTGCGGGATTTCTGGAGCAGCCGATGCAGCGGCTCGGACGCCGCCTGATCGGCCGCTACGCCGGCGTCGTGCGGTCGGCGACGTGACCCCGCGGCCGGGTCGCGGTCATGACGAGGCCGGTGCTGCCGCGCCGGACGTCAGAGCCGCCTGTACGATGCGGAGCGCTTCGGCCGCGTCGATGCCGACGCTGGCGATCACGGCGGCGTAGTCGGCGGCGGCCCGGCGGGCCCGCTCCCGGCCTTCCTCGCCGGCGGCCGACACGAACGAGCCCGCCCGCCCGCGCGTCTCGATCAGCCCCGCCTCCTCCAGCTCCCGGTAGGCCCGGCCGACCGTGTTGACGGCCAGGCCGAGGTCGGCCGCCAGGTGGCGGATGGTCGGCAGCCGGGCGCCCACGGCCAGCGTGCGGTCCTGGATCTGCCGGGCGAGCTGGGCCCGCAGCTGCTCGAACGGCGGTACCGGCGAGGCCGCATCGATGACGATCATCGGACGCTCATGGCCCGCTGGGCCACCGTCGCGCACGACGGCGTCCTGGCATAGAGCGCGACGCACGCGGCCAGGCTCAGGATCAGGTAGGCGACCGCGGCGGCGCCCCACCAGCCGGGCGCGGTGCCGAACAGCACCACCGGCAGCGACCACTGCACGTTCGGCGTAGTGAGCTCGCGGGCGTCTTCGACGCGCATGATGACGTCGGCGGTCAGCGACTCCTCGTCCTGCGCCACGACCGGACGCCTGAGCAGGTGGCGCAGCTGCAGGGCGGTGATGGCCGTCGCGCCGAGCAGGCCGATCAGCACGACGACGGCCAGCTGCCGCACGGTGGGGTCGGGAACGGCCAGGGCGCTTGCGGCCAGCACCATCGCGCCGGCGAACGTGGCGGCCGCGAAGACGGCGTACGGCCGGCCGAGCACGGTCCGCCAGCCGGGCTGGATCGGATGGGCGGCCCTGCGCGACAGCGTCGCGCCCGCCCGCTGGTCGACGCGTCGCACCCACTGGTCGAGCAGCGACTGTGCCAGCAGTAGCCCGGCCACCGACGCGGTCAGGGCCAGCAGCGGTAGCGGGCGATGCGGCTGGAAGCCGCCGAAAGCGGAAGTGGCGACGAGGGCGCTCACGATGATCAGCGCGGCCAGGATGACGTAAGTGGCCAGGCGGGCGCGTCTGCGGACCGCCAGCCGGCTGGCGAGCAGCGGGGTCGGGTGAGTGTCGGCCAGGTCGTGGCGGGCCAGCCACTCGCCCGCCATGCGCAGATCGGTCGTGCGCGTCGGCGGGTCGGTGTCCGGTAGCGGTTCGCGGGTCATAGCGCCTCCTTTGTCGCAAGCTTTGTAGCAACAGGGTGCGTCATACCTTGCGACAAAGTCAATGCCCCGTGGACTCTCGTCGTCCTCCGCGAGCACCCCCGGCGGCTCATCGCCGAGTGCCTGCGCCTCGGCGCACTCGATGAACTGGCCGATCTCCGACTGATCCAGTGGGCCCACATGCTCGGATTCCGCGGCCACTTCTCCACCCGCTCCCGCCACTACTCCACCACCCTCGGCGACATCCGAGCCGACCGCACCACCTACGCCCGCGACGAAGCGATCACCACCGGACGGCTGCCCCTGTTCGACGAGGAGACCGTCCTCGTCATCGCCGAATGGGAGTACGCCGGAAAGGGCTACCCACTCGGCGACGCACTCCTCGCCGACGCGCCGGCCGAGCACATAGACCGGCACAAGCCCGAGGACGTGCTGTTCCGGACGACCCGCGGGAACCTGATCCGGCGTGACTACTTCAACGCCGACGTCTTGAAGCCCGCGATCCTCACAGCCGGGGTGCCGGCCGACATGACGTTCCACGATCTGCGGCACACCTTCGCCAGTACGGCGCTCGCCGAGGGCGTGCCCATCTCCGAGGTGTCCCGGTGGCTCGGGCACGAGTCCATCACCACGACCGTGGATCTCTACGGGCACCTGGTCCCGGAGGCGTCCGAGCGGGCTCGCACGGCCCTGGACCACGCCTTCGCCACGGCGAGCGGGCTCACCTGAATGTGCCCTCCGACCGCTTTGATCTTGCCTGATCAAGGCTTAACCACAGGTCAGAGGCGGACAGGGCGGACGAGTCGGCCTGTAGGCCGGGTTTTGTTCCTCACTTGCGTGAGGAGGCGACCATCCATCTAGGGCCGACGTTGCCGGCGGCCTCAAGCGGTCTACCCGCGCGGCTCGGGCGGGCAGCCCTCAAGCGTCGCGCGCGGGACACTCCGAAGAGCGCCCCTTCTTGACCTTGCTCCGGGTGGGGTTTACCGAGCCGCCCACGTCACCGTGGGCGCTGGTGGTCTCTTACACCACCGTTTCACCCTTACCTCCCCGCGAGGGGAGGCGGTCTGTTCTCTGTGGCACTGTCCCGCGGGTCACCCCGGGTCGGCGTTACCGACCACCCTGCCCTGTGGAGCCCGGACCTTCCTCGGCGGGTCTCCGAAGAGACCCGACGCGGCCGCCCGGCCGGCTCGTCCGCCGTGTTCCAAGCCTAACGGGTCCCAAGTGGGCTCCAACCGAACGGCAAGTCATCTGCGCTGAAATACGAATCAAGCGGGACGGGACAGACGAGCGTCAGGGGAAAGCAATGAGAGCGAGGATGGCCGGTCCCGCGCGCTGCCGGGATCCGCACCGGTGTGATGGGATACGGCCATCACACCGGGTGTGGACGCGCACACCGATGCGGGAGGCGAGTGTCGGCCGTCTCCCGCATCGGGCCCGATCGTCGGCTGGAGGCCCGGCAGCGTACCGCCACCCGGAACCGCCGGTTCAGCGCAGGTGGGAGGTGTCGTTGAACGCCTTCACCACCGCCGGACCGTCGGCGTAGTACTCGATCAGGGACAGGGCTGACAGGTCGAGATGCATGCGATACAGCGCGCTGAGGGGAGCGAGCAGCGCGAATCGCAGCAGCATCTTGATCGGCGTGACGTGGGAGACGGCGAGGATCGTCTTGCCCTCGTAGCGCTCGATCAGCAGGTCCCCGGTCGCCTGGACCCGCCGCGCCGCCTCCCCGAAACTCTCCCCACCCGGCGGCGCGGCGGACGGGTCCGCCAGCCACGCGGCGAGCTCGTCCGGCCAGCGACGCTGGATCTCGGTGAACGTGTGGCCCTCCCAGTCGCCGAAGTCGGTCTCCCGCAGACCCTCCTCGACGACGACCTCAAGACCGGTCCTGGCCGCGACGATCTCCGCGGTGGCACGGGCGCGCCTCAGCGGTGAGCTGACGATCACCTGGATGCCGTACGACTCCCCCGCCAGCTTGGCGGCGGCGGCCTCGCCCTGGGCTATGCCGTTGGGCGTGAGTTCGGGATCGCCGAGCCCGGAGAACCTGCGCTCGACGGAGAGCGGCGTCTCACCGTGCCGGAGCAGGTACAGCGAGGTCGCGACCGAGGTGGGCGAGCGCCAGCCGGTGCCGCGCCCGGTGGACATGGCCGTCCGTTCCGCCGGCTCCCGGGTGACGACACCACCACCGGAACCACCGGCGCCGAGGTCATCGGTGTCGAAGAGGAGAAGGTCCTCGGCGGGGCCCCCACCGGTGAGGGTGGCGGCGGCACCGCTCCCGGCGGCACCGCTCCCGGAGACAGCGGTCCCGGAGGCGCCGATCGCTCCCCCGGCGGGAGAGGAGGAAGCCGAGGCGGCCCAGGTGCGGCCCTTGGCCGCGGCGTCCATGGCCTCGTTGGCCAGGCGGTCGGCGTCCTTGTTCTTCTCGCGCGGGATCCAGCGCCAGGTCACCCGGAGGCGCCTGGCAAGGGCCGCGGCCTGTAGGGCGAGCGGGCGCAGACCCTCGTTCTTGACCTTCCACCGGCCGGCCATCTGCTCGATGACCAGCTTGGAGTCCATCCGGACCTCGACCTTCGCACCGTCTCCGGCCAGGGCCAGCAAACTGGTCAGGCCGGCGATGAGCCCGCGGTACTCGGCGACGTTGTTGGTCTGGGTGCCGATCGACTCGGCCGTCTCGGCCAGCACCTGGCCGTCGGCGGCGTCCTTGACGACGGCGCCGTAGCCGGCCGGCCCGGGGTTGCCCCGCGAGCCGCCGTCGGCCTCCACAACGTACGAGGTCACAGGCCGGACTCCGCGGTGCGGACCAGGATCCGGCGGCACTCCTCGCAACGGATGACCTCGTCGTGGGAGGCGGCCTTGATGCGGTTGATCTCGGCGATGGACAGGCTGGTGCGGCAGCCGAGGCAGCGGCCGCCCTGGAGCATCGCGGCCCCCACCCCGAACTGCTCCCTGAGCTTGCCGTAGAGGGCGAGCAGGTCGGCCGGGATGTCCTTCTCGACCTCGGCCCGCCTGCGCTGGACCTCGTCCTTCTCCTTGTCGATCTCGGCGAAGACCGTGTCCCTGCGGTCCTCGGCGACGCCGCGGGTGCCTGTGAGCTCGTCGCGCTCGGCCACCAGCTTGGCGACCTGCGCGTCCGCCGCCTCGCGGCGCTCCATGATCTCCAGCACCACGTCCTCCAGGTCGCCCTGCCTGCGCGTCAGGGAGGCGATCTCCGACTGGAGGCTGGCCAGGTCCTTCGGCGAGGAGACCTGTCCGGAGTCGAGGCGCTTCTGGTCGCGTTCGGCGCGGATGCGAACCGAGTCGACGTCGGCCTCGGCCTTGGTCTGCTCGCGGGCGAGGTCGCCGGACTCGGTCTCGGCGGCGATCACCTGGGTCGCGATGCGGGCGACCCGAGCGGAGAGCTCGTCGATCTGGGCCAGCTCGGGCAGGGTACGGCGGCGGTGGGCCAGCCGGTCGAGGGCGGAGTCGAGTTCGGCCAGGTCAAGCAGACGCTTCTGGGCCGCAGGGGCTGCTTTCACGTGAAATCCTCGCACTTTGCTGTTGTTTTCCAGGCGTCCGTGACCGTCTCGGAAACGCGCGTCTCAACAGTAATCCCCCTGGCGGCCGATGCGGACGCCAGATGGTGCGCCGCGTCGGCGAGCCACGGCCACTCGGTGGCCCAGTGGGCGGCGTCGATCAACGCGGGGCCGTCGGCCTCCATGAACTCGCTCGCCGGGTGGTGGCGCAGGTCCGCGGTGAGGAAGACGTCGACCCCGGCGGCGCGGGCCACCCCGAGCAGGGAGTCTCCGGACCCTCCGCTGACCGCGATCCGCTGGACGGGGCGACCGGGGTCTCCGGCGACCCGCAGGCCGCCCGCCGTGGCGGGAAGCCCGCGCGCGGCCTGCCGGGCGAACTCGGCGAGGGGGACGGGGGCGGGCAACGAGCCGATCCGGCCCAGGCCGCGCCTGGGGTCGTCGGCCGCGGGCATGAGCGGGACGAGCGGGCCGGTCAGGCCGACGGCGCGGGCGAGCGCGTCGGAGACGCCGGGATCGGCGACGTCGGCGTTGGTGTGGGCGGTGAAGAGCGCGACATCGTTCTTGATCAGCTTGTGGATCAGGCGGCCCTTGAAGGTGGTGGCCGCGACGCTCGTGGTGCCGCGCAGGTAGAGCGGGTGGTGGGTGACGATGAGGTCGGCGCCCCAGTCGAGGGCCTCGTCGGCGACGGCGGCCACCGGGTCGACCGCGAACAGGATCCTGCGTACCTCCGCGGCGGGGTCTCCGCAGACGAGTCCGACCGCGTCCCACGACTCCGCCCAGCGTGGGTCGTAGCGGGATTCCAACTCTGTGACGATGTCGGCAAGCGTAGGCACCCGCGCAGACTATCGGCCTATTCCCCGGCGCGAACGGATCACCTAATGTAAGTGGATACTGACCCATGGGGGAGCAGCGGATTCCAGTATTTATTCCAGTATTTGTCGCATATGAAGAGGTGTGGAGTTGGGGAGACGTGGACACAGGCGGCAACTGGAGCTTGAGGACGTCTACCGGCACCTGATCCTTGCCGGCATCGGGGACCGCTGCCGTGACAACACCGACCCGGAGGCGTACGCATGAGTCCGAAGATCGCGATCATCGGCGCCGGATTCGGCGGGCTGTGCATGGCCATCCAGCTGGAGAAGGCCGGCATCCGCTCGTACACGATCTTCGAGAAGGGGGACAACGTCGGGGGCACCTGGCGCGACAACACCTATCCGGGGGCGGGCTGCGACATCCCCTCGCACCTGTACTCCTTCTCCTTCGAGAAGTACTCCAGCTGGACGCGCCGCTTTCCCGAGCAGCCGGAGATCCTGGGCTACCTGGAGAGGTGCGCCGACAAGTACGGCGTGCGACCCCGCCTCCGGCTGAACACCGCGGTCGTCGCCGCCACCTTCGAGGAGTCGCTGGGGAAGTGGCGGGTCCGCACCGCGGCCGGGGACGAGCTGTTCGACGTGGTGGTGTCGGCGGTGGGACAGCTCAACCAGCCCCGACTGCCCGACATTCCGGGAATGTCAACGTTTAATGGCATGGCTTTCCACTCCGCCCGCTGGGACCACTCCGTCGATCTGACGGGCCGGCGGGTAGCCGTGATCGGCAGCGGGTCCTCGGCGGCGCAGTTGATCCCGAAGGTCGCCGAGATAGCCGATCACCTGGACGTCTTCCAGCGGACCCCCAACTGGGTGATCCCCAAGGCGGACGCCGTCTTCGGCCCCGGCGCCAGGGCCGCCTTCCGCTACGTGCCGTTCCTGCAGCGCGCCTACCGCGAGTGGATCTACCGGTACGCGGAGATCGCCCTCTACCCGGCCCTGGCCGGAGGCTGGAGCTCCGACCCGCTCCGCAAGCGCGCCCTGGAACACCTGCACGACCAGGTCCCCGACCCGGTGCTGCGGGCCAAGCTGACCCCGGACTACCCGGTCGGCTGCAAGCGGATCGTCGCCGACAGCAAGTTCTATCCCGCGCTGACCCGCCCCAACGTGGACGTCGTCACCGACCGGATCACCCGGATCGTCCCCGGCGGTGTGGAGACCGCCGCCGGACTCCACGAGGCGGACGCGATCGTCTACGCGACCGGCTTCGAGACCTCCGACTTCCTGGTTCCCATCCAGGTCACCGGGCGCGACGGCCGGCACCTGGCCGAGGAGTGGAAGGACGGCGCGGAGGCGTACCTGGGCATCGCCGTACCGCACTTCCCCAACCTGTTCCTGCTGTACGGCCCCAACACCAACCTCGGCCACAGCTCGATCGTCTTCATGATCGAGTGCCAGGTCCGGTACATCATGGGCTGCCTGCCACAGCTGGCCGCGCGCGGGCCGATGGAGGTCAGGCCGGAGACGATGGCCACCTGGCGGCGGAGCCTGGAGGCGGCCATGGAGCGCATGGTCTGGCAGGCGGGCTGCACGAGCTGGTACAAGAACGAGGCCGGCCGGGTGACCAACAACTGGCCGGGCACGGCGACCGCCTACCGCCGCATCACCGGCGCCCCAGCCCCGGACGCCTTCCACTTCGCGCGCTGACCCACGCTCCCCCACGAGGCGCGGGGGGCGAAGTGCCGATACCGTCGTGGCGAACGAGAGCCGTACGCGCAGAAGGGCCCGCCGTGTCCGTCGACCTCCACCGCGACTCCGTGGTCGCCGATACCCACAACGACCTGCTGATGGCCGTCACCGCCAGACCTCCTCGGCGGTGGGCGTCGTTCTTCCGCGAGCGCTGGCTGCCGCAGCTGCGCGA
>NZ_JBSFWD010000080.1:0-31174 GCF_053592655.1 Streptosporangium sp. NPDC002607 | reverse complement strand
CTAGCTATACTTATATCTGGCGGGGGGGGGGGCCCCCCCCCCGGCGCCCCCCCCCCCTCCCCACTCGACGGTCGGTCAGCGCCTGCGGCGCCAGCCTCCGCCCCCGGTGGTGGTCCGAGGGCCGGCCGAGCCGATCCCGGCCTGATGCAGAGCGAGGAGCAGAAGTCCGAGAAGCAGGAAGGTCGTCCCGCTGATCCCGCCGATCCTGGTGTTGATCAGGTCGAGCAGGAGTCCGAGGCCGAACACGACGGCGGCGGCGATGGCGAGCATGGTCACCTCGTCCCAGCGGAGATGTTGAGAAGCTGTTCCAGGGTCGTGCGGTAGTCGCGCAGGGCGGTCCGCAGATCCTCGGTGTCGTTCTTCTCGGTGTTCTTCCAGCGTCCCTGGAGCTCGGTGGTCCGGACCTCCAGAGCGTTCCTGAAAGAGGTCGTGATCTCGTCGAGCAGGGAGTCGGCCCGCTGTACCGCGTCGCGCGGGTCGTCCACGAACCCGGCCTGGACCTCCTGCCAGCGCCGCAGCACATCGTCGGAGTCATGGTCGAAGAGGGTCTCGGCCGTGGCGGGTGCCCGGTCGGCCCGCTCGGTGCCGGTGAGGCTCGCGCCCTCGTCGAGCACGTCACCCTGCCGGTCCGCGGCGCTTCCGGGGAAAGCGGGGGTCATCGGGGAGTCGGTAGCGGGGACGCGGTCACGTACGGCGTCATGCGCGGTGTCGTCCAGGGCGTCGTGCGCGCCGGTGCCGGTCACCGGCGTACCCGGGGTCATGGCCGGGTCTCGGGGGAGCGCGTCACCGTCGAGGTCGGCCGGCACGTTGCGCCGGTCGCCGGGCAGGGGGGCGCGGGTATCGGCGTCAGGGGCGGATGGCTCCTGGAACTCGGGTGCCACGTCCTCGTCGGCCTTGTGGACCAGCCGGTCGTTGTCCGGGTTGAATCGATTCTTCACGTCGGGTCACCGTCCTTGGGGATCGCGTCGGTAGGCTCGCTCGTTGCCGTCCGTGGTCTCGGGGGCGGCGGCATCCGGTTGCCTGGGATCATGGTGATGGGGGTCGTGGTCGGCGAGATCGGCCTGCCGGGCACTCCGCTCACCGTTGACCTCGCTGCCGGGAGCCGCGAGCAACTCCTCGAACAGGGCGCGGTAGTGCACCATGGCCTGCCGGAGCTCCTCGGTTGAGGCCTCCTTGTGAGCGGCCCTGCTACTGATCTCGTGGGCCTGCCGGTAGTGGTCGAGAGTGCGGCCGTGCGCGACGGACAGGTCGGAGAGCCGCTGCTCGAAGTCCTCGGTCGGGTAGCCCCGCTCGGCCATCACGGAGGTCACCAGATGGTCGGCCTCCGTCACCGCGAAACCGGGAGCGTCCACGAAACGTTCCTGGACCTCCATCCACTTCCTCGTGTAGATCTCGCGCGTCTGCGCGTCCAGGGTGCGGATGTCGAGGGAGCTGAAGCGCTGCTCGCGGGCTCTGAGCTCCTGCTCGGCGTCGCGCCTGCTGTCACGCTCCTGCAGGGTACGTTCGTATTCGGGGCCGAAGCGGTCACGAAGTCGATGTCGGCGTTGCTGCTGCAGTACGAGATAGCCGACTGCGACGATCGCCACCACCGCGACCACGATGACGGCCACCCAGATCACGGTGGACATGTCTGCCTCCGGTTGTGTAGGCGCTTGTCCCCGTGCGCTGCCCTGGGGTCAGGCCTCGAAACCGGCCGCCGACATTTATTGCCTCCCCGCCACTTCATCTGGATTTGATGTTTTAGCAGGTCCTGTCGGGTATTAGATATTCTTTTACCGCGTTTTCGAATGCGGTTCCCGGCTTCGGTGGCCGCCTATGAATTCCCGTGGCAGGAATCCCGGGCCCGATCTCCGATTTACCGGCCTGCGGGCCGGTGCCCGGTCCCAGGCCGGACCTTCACCCCTCGCTATGTGGACCGGTGCGGTCCCCGGGCCAAGCCTGCACTCCCGGAGCGCGAACCGGTGCCCGGGTCTCCAGGCCGGGCCTTCACCTCTCGGTGTGTGGACCGGTGCGGTCCCCAGGCCGGGCCTGCACTCCCGAAGGGCGAACCGGTGCCCGGCTCACAGGTCGGGCCTTCATCCCCGGTCTGCGGAGTGCCCGGCTCCCAGGCCGGGGATGGGGGCTCAGGCATGTCCTGACTTTCATTAGCCCCGTCAGGCCTGCTCCTCGGAGAGATCGAGAGCTCTGCGGGCCTCGGCCAGCACCCTGGCGGCCAGCCAGTCATCCGTGGAAGCGGGAACCTCGGTGAACCCCCTGCCGGACTCGTACGAGATGTCCAGCCCGGCGGCGACCAGCCGCCCGGCCCAGCGCAGCGCCGTGTTCAGCTTCTCGGCGGGGATCGCCCGCCCCTGCGCCACGGACGACAGGTTCCGCAGGTTCGTCGCGGGCCCCGACTGGCTGTGCGCGCGGTCCAGCTTCCAGGGGATGGCCCGCGAGTGATCGAGCATCGGCTTCGAGAGTCCGGCGGCCCGTTTCGCCTGCAAGATCCCGGACTCGCTCACCCCGAACCGCGCCGCCAGTTCCGCGTTCGACAGCCCCAGCCCGGCCAGCCGCCGCAGCTCCTCCTGGTCGATCAACGCCTTGCGCCCCACGCACCCTCACCTTTCGCGCGATCGCCTGTCCTGACGGACGTCGCCGTGTGCGAAGCCCACCCGATCTGCGCTAAGGTTATGACGTGCACCCGAGAGGTGCGCAGCACAACCGGGACGTAGCGCAGCTTGGTAGCGCACTTGACTGGGGGTCAAGGGGTCGCAGGTTCAAATCCTGTCGTCCCGACCAGGTTTTCGCTGGTCGGCAAGGGTGTCATCCGAAAAGGTGGCACCCTTTCTGCGTTCTGAGTGACTATCGCTTTCCTCACGTGAAGATCCGGTCCATCGCCTCCGCGCCGCCGAGCAGGACCGGGCGGATCTGCTTTCGGTAGACCGCCTCTGTCACGGCGGTTCCGCTGTGGCCGACGAGGCGCGCGATGTCCTCCAGGGGTACGCCGGAGTCGGAGAGCGGCGAGACGAAGCTGTGCCGCATCTCCCGGGGCGTCCAGTTTTTCGCGGGCAGCCCGGCGTCTTTCACGATCCTCCGGAACGCCCGCCGTACGTTGTGGGAGTCCAGGGGAGTGCCGACCAGGGAGGCGAAGACGAGCTCGCGCCCGCCGTCTCCCGCTCCTTGGCCTGCTGCGTCCGGTGCTCCCGGAGGGCTTCGACGCAGCGACGGGGCAGCGCGAGAGATCTCCGCGACTTCCGGGTCTTGGTGTCGCCGCCTTCCCGTACGGAGCGCCACACGGCGATCCACGGGGGAGTGTCGGTACGGGGCTTGCCGCCGAGATCCACCTCTGACCAGACGAGTGCCCGAAGTCCCTCCGTACGGGCACCGATGAGATCGATCAGGGCCAATCTCGGCCGCCTGACATGCGATACCCGCAAACGACGCACGACAGACTGACCGAAAGTAGCACTTGTCACCCATGCCTTGGGGCGGACGTGACCAGGGCTTCGGCAAGCACTGAGTGACCATGTTCAAGGTAGGCGCCCGCTGATGCCTCGTTCGAAGCTGCCCGCAAAGGACTGTGAGTGCATCGCCGCGGGGGGCGGAGGGCAAGACCGGCTTGTCGATGTCGCGGTGCTCAACCTTCACGATCACGCCCTCCACACGGAGCGCTGCGGCGGTCTCTTCGGTCAGGACGACGCTGCTTTTCCGGACTAAGAATTCGTCGATGCGCTTTGTCTGCGAGTGGTGATAACTATTGGCCGCATGGATACTGATCACGCCGACCCCGCCGGCCTCGCCGCTCTTCGCGCCGCCTTCGATGTCGAGGCATGTGAACCACCACTGGGTTGGGATGCCGTGCACGCCTTCGAGGCAGAGCATGGGATCGTCTTGCCGGAGCCGTATCGAACGTTCGTCGCCGAGATCTGCGACGGGTCCGACTCGGGGCCGCCGGGCTACGGGCTTGTGCCGTTGGCTGATCTGCCCGGTGACTGGGGAGATGACCGGCCGCGGCGGGTCTTGGCCCAGCCCTTTCCGCTGACGAAGATGTGGATGTGGGAAGAAGATCCTCGTCCTCAGGAGGAGGTCGATCCTGTTCTTGAGCAGGTCTACGACCATGGCTCGATCGTTCTGGGCACCGACGGGTGCGCCATGTACTGGCATCTCATCGTCAGCGGACCACATCGGGGGCACGTCTGGCAGATCAGCGGCGAAGGCGCCGTCCCCTTCGGCGCCGAGTTCGGCTTCACCACGGGGAATCCCGGGTTCGCCGGATGGGTCAAGCATTGGGCTGCCGACAAGCCCTGGTTCGACGCAGCTTGAGGCAATGGTCACGACGCACCCCGATGCAACACATGGGATGTGCTCTCTCACGGTGTGTCGCCCGGTAGCCCGGTCAACGGATCGATGCCAGCCTCCTGTGCGGCCGGTGGCGAGGGTGACGTCTTGGCCGGTGCCGGCGAGCAAGGCGAGGATGCAGGCCGCGGTGTGGCGGATGAGGGTGCGGGCACCGGGGGTGTCGAGGACGTGCGTTCGGACGGACAGGTCGAGGCCGGTCAGTCGCCTCATGGCGGGGTTGTGGTGCGGGTTGCGGAGGTTGCGGCGCGCGTCGATGGTCAGGTCCGCCTCAGGCGCCGGGCTGTGGCCGTAGCCGAACGAGGTGATGGTGACGGTCCCGCCGTCTGCCATCTCACCGGGATGGGAGCCGTGGTGGATCATGGGGTTCTCCGCTTCGGTTGGAGACCCGCCCCCGGACCTGCTTTCGACGGTCGATCCGGGGGCGGACCTGGCTTTGAGGGGTCGGCCTGCTCCGCGTCCTCGACGTGCCGCCCAGGGGCGGGCATGTTCCACGCTTTGCGGACTACGAAGCGCTGCAGCCCGTTGAGCCCGGCCGCCTCCAGGTCGGCCTCGGTCGGCGGGCTCTCCCTCGTGAACTCCGCGGCGAGAGCCAGCACGTGCCGCGCTTCCTCCATCGGCGGCGGCGTGAACGACGCCGGTGGCCGAACGCAGGTTCGGGACGGCGGCGGTGGTCGTAGTGCTGAGGGGCCCTGGGGCGGACGGACACGCGAAGACGGAGGTGACCCCTCGGTCGGGACACACGATCTGGCAGCTATCGGGGGCGGGGGAGGAATGGGCCAGGGACCTGCCAGGGGCCACCATGCAGGCCCCTGGCAGGCGTGGCGACGCCGTCCCTCCGAAGCACACGCCGCCACGCCCGTCTCTACCGGGCCTTCCCGGACAGCAGCGCCGCCCAGGTCGCCCGAGCCTCAGCGATCGACCAGCGGTGACTTTCGTCCACCCGGTGGCCGTCGTCGAGTTGTGTGGTGCGCCGGATGAACGCCCGTCCGCCGCCCTCGCACAGTTCATAGACCGTGGCCCGGCACACGCAGGTCCACGCCACCGGCCGCACCCGCTCCAACATGTGGTGCGGCTTGCGCCAGTCGAGCCGAACGTGATCACGTTGCGCCATGCCCAGGTGCGGACTCACACACGTCTCAAGCACCATCACAACGGAGCCGCCCCCGCTCTGGGAGGGGGCGCGGGGTGCGTCGCGCGGAGAGCGGCGTAACGGTCAGCGATCCGGCGAGCGGCCGTCGCCGGGTTGTCCGCCGTGTGAGCGGCGTACTTCCTGCGGCCCGTCCGCGCGGAGTGCTCGCCGTTCCACCACATGAAGCGAAAGCCGTCGGACCACACGAGCAGGTCCACCCACACGCTCAGCAGGGCCGCACCGTGCCCATGGTGGACGTCAGAGGTGATGCCGAGACTCTCAAGCTCCGCGTGAAGCCGTTGCATCAAGCACAGAGCCGGATCGTCAGCCGTCGAAACCCGTGAAGTAATCATCACGTTCAGCTAAGCCGCCGCACTCCGGCAGGGCACGATGACAATGGGAGATGGCCAGGGATACGGCCGTATCCGCGAATATCCGGAGGTGAACGATGGGCGCCCCAGGAACACCCCCCGAGTGGGCCGTACGGCTGCGCGACGAGCGCAAGGCCAAGGTCGGCACCGTGGCCGACATGGCACGTCGGCTCAAGGAAGTCGCCGGAGAGCAGCGCGGCAAGCTGCCTGGCATCGACGACCTCACTCGGACGATCCGGGGATGGGAACGCGGCGACCACTACCCCAGCGAGCGCTACCGCCTGCTGTACGCCCGCGCGCTGCGGAGCACCGAGGCCGACCTGTTCGACCTCGCCGAGCGCCCCAGCCTCCCGGTGCCCGCGCTGCCTCTGCCGACCGTCGCACCCGATGCCGATCTGTTCGAGCGGATCGCCCGCAGTGTCCAGCAGCCCAGCCGGGTGGATCAGCGCACCGTGGACTGGCTGGCGACCTGTCTTGCCGAACATCGCAAGGTCGAGGACACCATCGGCTCGCGTCCGTTGCTTGGCATCGTGCGGCAACAGCTCGGCGTGGTGGTCGAGCTTGCCCAGGGCGCCTGCGGTTCGTTGGCCGACACGGTGGTTGACCTGGCCTCGCAGTACGCCCAGTTCGTCGCGTGGATGTCCCTGGACGTCGACGACCAGGCCGCCGCGCTGACCTGGTATGACCGCGCCCATGATTGGGCGTTGGAGATCGGCGACGTGAACATGGCCACGACCACGCTCAGCATGAAGGCCCACCAGGCATGGAGCGCGGGCAACGCACGCAGGTGTGTCCGGCTCGCCGACGCGGCCCGCTGGCACGACGGCCGGGTGACACCGGGCGTGCGGGGGATGGCCGCGCAGATGGCCGCCCGAGGTCACGCGCTCGCAGGGGACGCCCGACCCGCCCGCACGCTGCTGGACGAGGCCGAGGCGCTGATCCGCCGGGCCGCAGAGCACGCCGACGACGAGCCGGTGTGGATGTATTTCTACGACGAGACCTGGTTCCGCCTACAGCGGGGCATGACCGAGCTGCATCTTGCCAACTGGCCGAAAGCGATCGACCTGCTGACGGATGGGTTGTCCGGCCTGCCGGAGACCTACAAGCGGGATCGTGCCTGGTACGGCTCGTGTCTGGCCAAGGCCCACGCCGAGGCCGGAGACGCGACGGCAGCCCTACAGGTGAGCCTGCCCATCGTGGCCGACGCCGTCGAACTGAACCGCCACGCCCGCAAGGAACTGGCCGACGTCGCGGACCTACTCACCCAGTGCAAGTCACTTCAGGCCGCAGCCTTGCAGGAGGCCCTTACGACTGCTGACCATACGTACGGTTGAGAAGGCTGATTATTTTTCGCCGATTGCTGCCCTGTGTTGGGCGGCTGATGCTTTCCGCTCTCCTACTTGCTCTGCCTGAGCTTTGCCTGTGCCTGGGTCGCTACGTCTGGGTGGGAGTCTCGGGCGAGAAGCTGCAAAACGGGCTTCGGGGTAGTGGGCCACGTGGCCAGCCACCATCGCACATTGACCGAGCGGTCGTGGGCAAGGCGGTGCAACTCGTCGTCAGGGAGTTTTCCTGATTGGACTGCCGCTGTACGGACGGTTGCGGACTTATCCCTTGCAAGAAGGCGATGTTGATCCGTTGTAGTGAGCGGGTTCTGAGTAGCGCCACTCCGGACCTTGGGCTCGGCGTCGACTATCAAAACAGCAAGGACGTCTGGGGCATCGGTGTGAGATGCCAAGCTCGATCGTACGTTGGGGTGGGGATCTGTAACGAGTGTCGCGATTGTTTCCTCGTCAAGCCCGCGCTTCTCAGCGAGCAACTGGCGGAGGTCGTCATCCATGGACAGGCAGATGGCACGGTAGACCTCGATATTGGCGGCCGGATGTTCCGGCAGCGACCACCTGACCGACCAGTGGGGGTCTTCCACAAGAGTGACCAGTACCTCAGGTGGACAGGCAGGGTTCTCAGTAAGTGCTTGGCGGGTCTTCAGGTCAGAATCCCGGGCGAGTTTACGTAGCAATCCGCCCGGTGCGTCGGTCCGAGCCGCCAGCGCCCGTCTGACGGTGCGCGAAGGATCCCCCGCCATGGCTTTGAGGATCTCGGTAGGCGTGGCGGAGTTGCTCGCTACGGCCAGCCGAACTTGGACCTTCTTGTCGCGGGCAAGCATGGTCAGGCGATCTTCATCCATGCTTTCATCTGTTTCCGGAAGTCCCGATTCCTGCTTCACCTGTCAGCCTCCATTGATCATGTAAGCGGCATGATCGCAGCCGTCACTGACAGAAAGGCTTGATTGCAGTGCGCCAAAAGCGCCTCGGGTAACCTCGATGGCAATGCCGTTTGTGAGGTTTTCCTGGGTGACCAACTGAGTGACAACGACCCCGGACAAGGCTGGACGTCGGTGGATCACCGTGGACCGTATGCACAGGTGGGGGCGGGTATCAGGCGTGGTCCCGCCCCCTCCCGGTTTGCCTGGGGGTCAAGGGGTCGCAGGTTCAAATCCTGTCGTCCCGATGGTTGAAGTGGGCTGTAAGCCCAGGTCAGGGCCTTATCTCACTTCGGTGAGATGGGGCCCTTGATTTTTTCCAAGGGGCGTCGTCTCACAATTTCTCACATACCGAGTTTGATCTTGCTTAGTCCAGTAGCTCGCCGAGCTTGTCGGAACCCACCCTGAGGCTCTCGGGATCCGGGTGGACGTAGACCCGCTTCGTGAATGACAGGTCACTGTGACCCGCCCACGCCAGGGGGTCAAAAAATTCGGCCGTCGTTGACATCAGCCCTAGATGATCGATTCCAAGGGGTTCAGTGGTCGTAGGCGGTCAGGGCGCGCAGGACTGGCTGGTCGGTGTGGTCGTTGTGCCAGATTGCGGCGGTGAGGGCGAGGATGCGTTGCAGGACGCGGACGGCCACTCCGCCAGGAGTGCGGCCGCGGTGCCGTTCGAGGTCGAGTTGACCCTTGAAGGTTTCGTTGATCGACTCGATGACCTGTCGCAGCGGCTTGAACAGCTGCGACCCGGACCGCTCGGCCTCGCCTTTGCGGGCCGGCCGCAGCAGCCGGACACCCAGCTCGGCCAGCCGCTGTTCGAACTCGTGGCCGAAGTAGTTCTTATCGCCGATCAGCGTCTGGCCCGGGCGCTCTGTGGTGAGCTGGGACTCGGCGTCGAGCAGGTCCAGCAGGGTCTCGCGTTCGTTGGCCTTGGCTCCGGTCAGTGCGAAGGCGACGGGCAAGCCGTGCAGTGTGCAGACCAGGTGCAGCCGCAGTCCCCAGAAGTAACGTGTGTGACTGGCCCAGTACCCGTACTGGGCCCATCCGGCCAGGTCGGAGCGCTTGACGGTCTCACGGGAACGGCCGCACTCAACCGGCGTGGAGTCCACGACCCATACGTCGTCGCTCCACAGCGTGGTGTCCCGGGCCAGCATGCGGGTCACGTGGCGTACGAGGTCTGCGGACTTGCGCAGGCGCTTGTTGTAGCCGGGCTGCTTGGGCAGGTAGGGGAACAGGTACCGCAGGTGGGCATGAGCGTGCCGCAGCCACCGCGCCTCGGAGGTGAAGCCGAGCATGGCCTGCATCATCGCCAGGGTCACCAGCTCGGCATCGCTGAGCTGCGGCGCAATGCCCACAGCCGGCCGCCATGGCCCGAACTGCGGCGAACTCTTCAGCAGATCATCAGTCTTTACATAGAGCGCGGTCGCGAGGGAGTCCAACTCTGTCTTCACGCACCGACATTGGACTCCCTCGCCTCGACTGCGCAGGGGATCGTGGCAATCCCGGCGTGGATACCTTCGACTACGGTGTCAGCACGATCCTGCCGAAGACCTCGCCCGCGTCCATCTTCTGGTGCGCCAGCACGGCTTTGTCCAGTGGCAGCAGGTCGTGCACCACTGTTTCGATCTCGCCGCGACTGGCTGCGGCGAACTGCTCGCTGCGCACGGCACGCAGGTCGGCTTGGGTGACGGTGGCTGCGCTGAAAGTGGCGAAGGACATCGACTTCTGGAACGCCGCCATGATCTTCGTGCCGAAGTCCGCGGGCGGCTGACCTGCGACAGCGCCCACGGCCACCATGCGGCCGTTCGAGTTGAGCCTGTCGAAGAACGACGGCATGTCCTTGCCAGCCACAATGTCGATGATGACGTCATAGCCCGCGGGAGCCTCTTCCCCTCCGTCGCCGGAGCGGTCCAGCACGTAGGTCGCGCCGAGACGGCGCAGCCGCTCGCCGCGCTCGGCCGACGATGTCGTGACCGCCACCGCGGCGGCACCACCGCGAGCCGCGAGCTGCACTGCCATGATCCCGATGCTGCCGGCCGCGCCACGCACCAAGACCGTCTCCCCGGGAGCAAAATGGGCGTGGCGAAGCCCGAAGTGGGCCACCGCACCGGAACTGCCGAGCGTCACCGCGTCGACGGCGGACAGGCTACTGGGCAGGGGAAGGATCTCCTCGACCGGCGCGACGGCCTGTTCGACGTAGCCTCCGCCGGTGCCGGTGAAGCCCCACACCCGCCGACCAATCCACAACGCATGGACGCCGTCACCGACCGCGGTCACGGTGCCCGCCACCTCGCCACCCGGGATGTGGCCCTCCTTGAAGCCGTAGGCGGCCAGAGCCCCGCTTCGGATCACTGTGTCGACACCACCGACGCCCACCGCCTCGGTGGCGATCAGCACCTGCCCGGCAGCAGGTGTGGGTACCGGCAGGTCGACAACAGCCAGACCTTCAGGACCTCCGTACGTCTGGATCGCGATTGCCTTCAATGTCGTCTCCACGTTCTCGGACCGCTCAAGCACGGTCCTGCTCCATACCCGCCACCGATCGCCGCCCGGCGGGAAGGGGCTTCACACCGCGGCCGAGGATCGGTCCCGGTGCTGCGCGCCCCGATGATCTCGGCGAGCTTCTACACCTCGAACGGTAACGGACGCCCCCGTCCACTTAGGTAAAGTGAGAGTGGTGACCGACCATTTGCCTCATAAGCTGCGTTCCGACGCGATGGACAACCGCGACCGCATCCTCGACGCGGCCCGAGCGCTGTTCTCGGCCGACGGCCTGGATGTGCCGATGCGGGAGATCGCGCGGCGCGCCGGGGTGGGACCTGCCACCTTGTACCGTCGCTTCCCGACCAAGCAGATGCTGGTCGCCGATGCCTTCGCGGACCAGCTGAACGCATGTCGCGCCATTGTCGACGAGGGGTGCGCAGATCCTGATCCGTGGCGTGGCCTGTGCCTGGTGATCGAGAAAATCTGTGAGCTGCACGCACGCGATCGGGGCTTCACCGAAGCCTTCCTGTCAACGCTCCCGGGGGCGCCGGATGTCGCGGGACGTGAGTACACGGTGAAAGCAGTCGCCGGACTGGCCCAGCGAGCCAAGGACGCAGGGCACCTGAGGCCCGACTTCGTCCTGGACGACCTCATTCTCGTACTCATGGCCAACAAGGGGATCCACGCCACATCTACCGCCACCCAGGTCATGGCCTCCCGACGCTTCGCAGGGCTGGCGATCCAGGCGTTCGAAGCCTGCCCTCACCACGCACCGCTACCACCAGCGGCACGACTGGCATCCGCAGCACCGGCCAGCGCCTGACCGTGGGCGAGCGGTATCCACGCTCGACGCGCGAACCACTGAACCCCTTGGAATAGATCGTCTAGGGCATTCCGGGAGGGACGGGCTCCGCGGTACCGCGCCGCGCCACGAACACGAACTCCCTGCGCGGCCGGTCGGGTGCGTCGCGTACGTCCTCGACGACGAAGCCGTGCTCGTGCAAGTCCCGCTCGATCTCCGTACGTTCGCGGAAGCGAAGTGTCGATTCCGAGGTCAGTACGTCCCCGTCCGCAGCGAACACGTGCGTACCCCGGAAGCTCACCAGCGGCAGGCTCACGTCCGTCAGCTCGGCCCAGGTCTCGACGTGGCCGACGCCCGGGATGTCCGTCATGCGGTACGTGGTCTCGCGCGTCCACTCCGCCCACTCCTCCCACACGCGCTGCGCCGGATCGCGCGTCTCGAAGACAAGCCGCCCGCCGGGCCGCAGCGCCTCGTACGCGCCGCGCAGCGTCGTACGCCATGCCTGCGGATCGGCGATCGCCTGGGCGACGTTCCCGGTCATCGTCACCAGGTCGATCTGCATGGGCGGCAGGTCCCCCGCGTCGCCGTCGAGCCAGCGCACCCGCTCCGCGCCCGGCTTGCCACGCGCGACGTCGACGGACGCCCGCGCGGGATCGATCCCGGTGACCGTAATCCCGCGCTCGGCGAGCAGCAGCGCGAACACGCCCGTACCGCACCCGATGTCCAGCACGGACCGCGCGCCGAACTCCTCCGCCATCGCGAGATACGCGTCGAGATCGCTGCGGTCCGGATCGAGTGGGTCGTAGATGGCGGCGAGGCGCGGATGCCCGAAAGCTGTGTCAACCATGGAGGCGAACGTATGTGGCCCCGAGCCCGCGCGGCCACTGCTTTCTCGGGTTACGGCGCCAAGCGGGCGCGGCGAAGTGCGCCGCTGTGAACCGCGCCGGGGTACATCAGACCGTCTACTGGCATTTCGTGCGCTGGGAAGAGCAAGGAGTGACCCAGAGAATCATGGATGTGCTGCGTCGGCGGGTCCGCAAGAGCGTCGGCCGTGAGGCCGAGCCGTCGGTCGCGGTGCTGGACTCCCAGAGCGTCAAGGGTGCCGACACCGTCGGCCGCGACAGTCGCGGCTACGACGCGAACAAGAAGATCAACGGTTTGTGGTCACCGACACCCTCGGATTGTTGCTGGCGGTGATGGTGCGTCCTGGTGCCACCACCATGCTGTTGGGGGTGTATCTAAGCGGTGCCTGCCGGGTGGTGTTCGCCGATCAGGGCTTTGCCGGGCGGCTGGTGGTCTGGGCACGCGAGGTGCTGGGCATCATCGTGCACATCGTCGCCAAGCCCGCCGGCCAGCGAGGTTTCCGGGTCCATCCCAAGCGGTGGGTGGTCGAGCGGGCGCTGGCGTGGTTGATGATGCATCGGCGGCTGGTGCGTGACTACGAGCGTCGGCCACTGATCAGCGAGGCGATGATCCGGTGGGCGGCGATCGGTACGCTGCTGCTGCGGATCACCCGGGGGTGTCCCGCTCAGCGGCCCGGACCACGGCCACTCGAACAGATCCGCTCAGGCCGATGATCCTCCGTCCTCAGAAGGCTCGGAACCGACTCAGCAGCTCTTGCGCGGGCTGACTGTCCGCCTTGAACCCGACGAGATCGCGCTGGCCGCTGGGGGGTAAGAAAAACAGCGCGTTGTTGCATTCGAAGCAGAAGGCGATCTCGAACAGAAGGCGATCCGCGTCGTGGGCCCGGATCCCGTAGCCAGGTCGGAAACAGCGCATCCTCTCGTCTGCCGGCAAGCTGGCGACCAGGTCGAGAACTTCGATGGCGTCCGAGTCGCGCCAAGTGCCGACGATCGTTCCGGGAACGCTGGTCCAACGGTGCGAGTTGGAGTAGTCCTCGATCCGGACGCATTCAAGTCGCCGGGTCCGTGTGTAGGCCGTAGGCAGGAGCATCAGGCAAGGATGCCAGCACCACTCAATGGCTGATCTGTGGAGCCGCCGAGGTTTTCGATCACCTCTCAAACACCCACTAAGACCACGCCTGCTCCTCCCGGCGAGGAGCAGGCAACGTGAAGGAGCGCACGGACATTCCTGGGCAGTGCACCCCAACAGAACCACGTTCACCAGACAACCCGCGCACACCCCCAGTCGTCTCACAGGTGCCCTAACCCCTCACCTCCTGGAGATCCGCCTGTGCGTCTCCCCCTCGCTCTCACCGCCGCTACAGCGCTGCTGTTCACCCTCACCGCGTGCGGCGGGCCGACCACCGACCTGGACGCCGCCGGCGTCGTCAAGGCGCTCACCCAGCAGGGGGTGCCGGTCACGCTCACCGTGACCTACACCGCCGACACCGACCCGAACAAGCTGCTGGGCCGCCCGAACGGCTACACCTCCAAGGCGTCGTTCACCGATCAGCGCATCGACGCCGCGAAGGTGGGCGGAGGCAAGGAGGGCGATGTGGGGCTCGGAGGCAGCGTCGAGGTGTTCGAGGACGCGGGGCAGGCTGAGCAGCGGGCCGACTACATCCGGGGGATCGGCGAGAAGCTCCCCGTGCTCGGCGAGTACGACTACGTGGCGGGGCCTGTCCTGTTGCGGGTGTCGAAGGAGTTGACGCCGCAGCAGGCTGAGGAGTTCGAGGCGGCTCTCGGCAAGATCGTGCAGTAGCGGCTTCGGCTGGCGCCCCTGCCCTTCGGGTGGGGGCGTTGCCGTGTCAGCTGGTGGGATGTCGATCCCTGCGGGATGCAAGCAGGCCCAAGCCGATGCGGACAGAATCCTCCACGAAATCGCCCAGGGGAGGAAACCGTACCGGTACGGCTTCCCGCCCCCGGGGAAACGAACCGCGAGGAGAAATGTCATGAGAGCACACAGAATCGCCGGCGTGGTGTCCGCCGTCGCCCTGGCCGGTGGACTTCTCACCGCAGCACTCCCGGCCGCAGCCGCCGCCCAGTCCGAAACCGTCACCATCACTGGCAGCAAGCTTCTGGCTGCGGGGACGGGCGGTTCCGTGTTCCTCAAGTGTCCCGACTCTCACCCGTACCGGGTGCCGAGTTCGGGGCAGTGGGGCACTACGGGCCCCTTTACCAGCGTATGGTCGCCGCCTGCCGGATACCCGGGCTACATGCAGCAGGCGACGTTCTTCTTCAACAACAGCAGCAGGGAGGCCGTACTGGCTTCGGCATGGATGAATTGCACCACTGTGAAGCCGTTCTAACACCGGCACGAGTGGATCACTCCAGGCCGCTATGGGCGGCGGACCCTGTGTCCGCTCCACTCTGACCCGGCGTATCGCCATGCTGGGAGCACCTCCCTTCAGGGAGGTGCTCCCACGAGTCACCGCGAACCGGGTCGGCGGAAGACCGGATCCGACAGGCGGCTGCGAACGATCAGCGGCCAGGGCCAGCATGGCGGCATGCATCCTGAGCTGAGCGCCGCCATCCGCGCCCTGGCCCGCTTCGACTGGGACGCGTCTCGTGCTCGGCTCGCGCCGACTGTAGGAGTGCCTCCGGAAGACGTGGAAGCCATCATGCGCATCCTGCCGTCCATCACGGAGACCTCATGCACATCAGCCTGATCGTCGTCTACACCGAGCGCCTCGAAGATTGCCGCGCCTTCTACGCGGGCCTGGGCCTGTCCTTCGTCAAGGAGCAGCACGGCGCCGGCCCCGAGCACTACGCTGCGACGCTCGACGGCGTCGTCTTCGAGCTCTACCCCGCCACCAGCCGTCCGGCCACCGGGAGCCTGCGGCTCGGCTTCACCGTCCCAGTCGACGCCGTCGCGCCGCTGCCGGCGCCCGGTCGGCACGTCCTCGTCGATCCTGACGGTCGCAGCGTAGACCTGTGCGTCACCTAGTGCGGTGGCCGCATACGTTGGCAGGCTCGGTCGATTGGCCGGTGGCTGAGGTGTGATGATCTCGCGGTGGGTTATCGACAGGGGCTACCCGTCAGGGAAGGAGGCCTTGTCGTGGCTGAGCGAGTACGAGCGCGCCGGTTGACTCCCGAAGAAGGCGCTGAACTGCTGCGTATCGTGCGCCGCGGCGAGCACGGCTCGATCCGGGTCCGCCGGGCGATGATCATCATGGCGTCCGCCTCGGGAAACACCACCCCGGCGATCGCCCGCCTGGTAGCCGCCGACGATGACACCGTGCGCGATGTGATCCACGCCTTCAACGACCACGGCCTGGCCGCGCTGGACCCTCACTGGGCGGGCGGACGCCCCCGCCGGATCACCGCTGAGGACGAGGCGTTCATCGTGGCCACCGCCAAAACGCGGCCCAAGCGCCTGGGACTGCCGTTCACCCACTGGAGCATCCGCAAACTCACCGACCATCTGGCCACCGGCGCCGAACACCGGGTGGACATCGGCCGCGAGCGGCTGCGCCAGATCCTGCGCGGCCACCGCATCTCTTTTCAGCGCACCCGCACCTGGAAGGAGTCCACCGACCCCGCCTTCGACGCCAAGTGCCTCCTGGGCCAACCCGATCGAGCCGCATTTCGGGCCGCTGCGCAGTTTCGTGATCGCCAACTCCGACCTGCCCAATCACATGGTGCCGCCCGTGATCTGCAGGCCTACCTGCGCTGGCGCAACGCCCACGCCCGTCATCCCGATGTGCTGGCCGCCCAGCGCCGCGAACGCGCCCGCATGAGAGTCAACCCAGGAAACATACGTGGTCACCGCACTAGACGACGACAGCACCGGTGATCAACCTACGGGCTGGGCAGGGGCCGGTCCACGAAGTTTCGGCCGGATCCGTTCGGCGAGATCAATGGCTCCCCGGCGTGGTCCTGGGCCATCGTCGAGCCCTGGATGATCCGCTCCGGCGAGCTGGCCAAGTAGGACCGGAAATGGAGAGCCACGGCGCTGGGAAGTCGCCGGCGCCCTTTCGCGTGCCGGAGCAGGTCCTTATGGCGAACAAGCCGGATACGAGTCGCCGATCGAGCAGGCGCGGCGCCGGCTGCTGCTCGCCTCCACGTAGACGCGCGGCCCGCTCTTCGGTTTCACCACGAGCCTTCCCTGCCGGTCGACGAACTTCCCAGAGTGGCCGTTCGGGGCGTCGTGGTAGCGGTTGCCAAGTTGCACCTTCAAGTCATGGGGCAGCCGGAGCGGCCGCCACCGCGGACCTGCTGCCGCGGTCGGTCCTCGACCGCCGCAAGAGCCCGTACCCCTCCACCCAGAACCCCGCCTACGACCGGGCCGCCAACGAGGAGCCGGGCCGGGTGCTCGCCGACCCGAACTCGCCGTTGTATCCCCTGCTCGACAAGGAGAAGGCGCGGCTCAGGGCGGACGGCAAAGGCCCCGGCGGGCGCATGGAGCGCAACCTGCTGGACAACACGCTGCGGATGAACACCTGGCTCGACTCCTACGGCATCACCCTGGACGTGTAGGCCGGCGGACCCGATGCCGGTGTCGCCGGACAGCGTCCATGAACGACTGGCTCTCCTGCCGGGAGCGCCGTGTCAGAGGAGAATCGCCCGGGTCGTCCGGTCCCCGCGTGCCGACGAATCGCGATCGATGTCAGATCAGCTTGGCGAAGGCGGTGAAAGGGAGGCGACTCGATTACCCTGGCCGCGGACCGGCCATTCGAGAGGCGCGGACGGACTCTCGCGAAAAAGCACGCTGAAACCCCTGGTCCGTTGCTCGTGACGAGACTTCGCGAACCCGGGATGAGTCGGAGATCCGCCGGTGGCGCGGCTGCAAGCAGTCCGAAGGGCGCGTCTATACCGACCACCTCAAGCCGGACACCCACCACGACTTTGCCGGGACCCGGCCGCACCACCTGATAACGGTCAGAAATCAGCTCGTTTATGTGCGGGGTGGCTCAAATGTCTGTGGAAATCCTTAGCATCAGTGTGCCCCGGAGTTCACCGCGCCAGTCTTGTGCGTAGACCACTTGACGCAGCATGGGCGGCATAGATAGAAACGTCACAGTTTGTGCCCCAACCAGGCCGACCAGCCGCCATTCGACCCACCGACCGGGACTCCCGCCTTACCCTACCACCTGCACCTATTCGCGACGATGGATTATCTGGCGTAAATCAGCGATTGCTGCGTCCGCGAATTTTCAGGGTCAGATTATTTGATGGAAATGAACATCTCGAGTTACGATTATGCTTCTGGCTGAAACGCATGCAAGAAGATCTACCAGGCGGAGTGGTGAGAGGTAATGTACACCGCGCCCAGCTGATTTCCGGCGTTCGCGATCATTCATCCGGTCGGCGCATCAATCAACGATATTAGTCAATATCAAGTCTGTCGCCCCGTCGTACCTGAAGCACGAACATACCCAGGAGGTCCCCCCATGGCCACCCAGCAGCGACTCTCGGCCTGGCATGACGTGCTCGCCATTGGCCGGAGCATTAGGCTCGCCATGTCGTCACCCGAGAGCCGTGCCAAACGTGCCTATGAGATCTTTCCGCCGAGCACCTGGACCGCGCTGAACGATCACAGCTCGTACCTCAATTTCGGCTACTGGCGCGATGAAGCCGACACGCTCGACGACGCGTGCGAGGCGCTGGCGGAGAAGTTGGCGGACGCCGCGGGCTTTCAGGAGGGCGATCGCATTCTTGATGCCGGGTTCGGATATGGCGATCAGGACTTTATGTGGTTGGAACGGCACAATCCTTCAAAGATCGTTGGATTGAACGTAACGCCGACGCATGTGCGGATCGCCCAGGAGAAGGCCCGTTAACGTGGTCTGGGCGATCGGCTGATCTTCCAGGAGGGGTCGGCGACCGCGATGACGTTCGAGCCCGGCAGCTTCGACCGGGTGGTCGCCCTGGAGTCGGCCTTGCATTTCCGGACCAGGGACGAATTCTTCCGCCAGGCTCACCACATCCTTCGACCCGGCGGGGTGCTCGCGACGACAGATGTCGTGCCGTTGAACGTCAACAAGGACGGCGACCGAGATCTTTTCTCCACTTCGGTCCCCGGAGAAAACTTGTATGACGGCAACGAGTACGTTGCTCGCCTCCGAGCCGCCGAGTTCGTCCACGCCCAGTTGACCTCCATCCGCACCCAGGTGTTCGAACCGTGGTGCAGATGGGCGGAACGGAAGCTGGATGACCCGGCATTTAAGCAGAGCACCACCTGGGGCTACCGCCGCTGGTTGCATCGTGAGCTGGCCGACGACACGCGCATGCGACAGAAGTTTGCCAACTTGGACTACGTCATCGTAGTCGCCGAGAAACCGATGTGAGGTTGCGTGTTCAAGCGAGCGGATGACCACTCAGACCTGCGCTGCAGGCGTTGCGAGGGGATGGGGTTGGCCGGTCATGGCGGCGGTCACGTCCAGCGAAGTGGTGTATGAGTTGATCTCCGCGTGATCCTGTTTCTGCAGGTTAAGCGGTAACTGTCTGTGGAATGGGTTTCCGCTGCGGTGTGTCGCTCGAGATGATCCGCATTCGAGCTTTCGCCAGGACATCCAGTCCCATGTAGCGCCGGCCTCGGTCCACTCGTCGGTCTGCTCGGCCAAAACCGCACCGACAAGACGGACGATCGAGCCCCGATCGGGGAAGATCCCGACCACGTCGGTGCGGCGGCGGATCTCCTTGTTCAACCGTTCCTGCGGGTTGTTCGACCAGATCTGCCTCCAGATCTCCTGGGGGAAGGCGGCGAAGGCCGGCAGCTCTTCCCGGGCGGCGTCCAGATGCTCGCACGCGGCCGGATACTTGGCCTCCAACGCCTCGATCACCCATGCGTGCTGGGTGCGCACCTGCTCGGCGGTGGGCTGGTCGAAGATGGTGCGCACCAAGGTCGCCACCCATGGCTGCGCCGATTTCGGGACGGTGGTGAGCAGGTTGCGCAGGTAGTGAGTGCGACAGCGCTGCCAGCAGGCGCCTGGCAGGGTCGCGCCGATCGCTCCGACCAGCCCGGTGTGGGCATATGAGAGAAGACAGGCGCCGCACCCGTGGATGCGGTCTCGCTGGAGCCCTAGACCAGGTAGACGGGTGCGAGGTCGACGAATATGCGGTAGTCCGTGATCAGGCCGTCGTTGCGGGTGCGCCAGATCGATACGGCTACGACGCTGACATCCTTGCCGTCGAGCCGCCGGTAGGTCACCTCGGTCTCGGCGATGATGTCGGCATCCACCTGCCAGTTCCTGACGACCCGGTGCCGCAGGCCGCCGATGGTGGAGAAGAACGCCCGCAACCCGGCGGCGATGGCCTCACGTCCGACCATCGGCTCGGCGTTGCCGAACACCAACGTGGCGTCCTCGGCCAGCAACCGCACGAACTCTCCGGCGTCGAACGAGTCGACTGACTGGAAAACGCGTCGCACCACATCGTCGGTCATGCCGATCCTTCCTCGCGCAGGCGGGATCACTGCTGGGGACGATACGGGGCGAAGGGCGACGCGCAACTATCGCCAAGGTGGCTATCTCATCGCCATAAGGCTCGCCGAAGATCTCCGAACCCGGGGCGCGGCATCGTGGTCGGGCCCGGTGCGGCGGCCATTCGGAATCACTCCCGGATGTAGGGCCCAACGAGGAGCCGGCCTATGGGGCGTTGCCGGTGACGGTGCACACCCCGTACGGGCCATTCGCGACGTCCTCCCACATGACTTCGTCATCGACCGTGATGCGGCACGTCACCGACCCTTTGGCGCCTGCGTTTTGCGCCCACAGGTACAGGTATGGGGTGTCGCCGACTTTGATCTCTTTGCTGTACGGCAGGGGCACGCCCTGCTCTTGCTTGATGTCGTACTTCACGCTGTAGGTGATGTTGCCCGCGCTGGTGGCCCCGTCGCTGCCGATGGCTTCGAACAGCACCGTGTGCGCACCCGACGTGTTCTCCTGCTCCTCCTGCGCGGCGGGCGGGCTGTTGTGGCTGAGCTGCGTGCGCCCCGTGCTGGGCTCGGGGGCGTTGAGGGCGCTGAACCCGGCGCCGACGATGCCGCTGACGACGAGCACCCAGTAGAGGATCCACAGGCCGGCGAGGATCCAGCCGAGGATGACGCCGGCTAACGCCATGCTGTGGCCGTCGGTACGATCCCTCCTGATTTGGCCGAGGGCCACGTGTCCGAACACCACGGCCAAGATCGATGTGAATCCGCAGGTGATGAACCCGGTAAGGCCGAGCACAAGGCTGGCGACGGCGAGTCCGTTGGTTTTCGGCGGCGGGGCCGCGTACCCGTAGCCGTATCCGGGTGGGGGCTGCTGGCCATAGCCAGGCGGATAGCTCACGGGTTCTCCACATTTCGGCGGTACGCGTGGGACGCCTGTTACCTATGAACGGTTGTCGCCGTGGCCGAATCCGGTCACCTGCTGTCTGATGCGCTGTACGAACATCGCTGCGCAGGATGAAAAATATGCCGTGGTGGCCGTCGTCAACACGCGGTGGCTCACTCTGCTGTGAGCGCCTCCGGCGGGGGACTCCGGCTTCGAGATGATCCACGACACGGCCAACCCGTGGCAGGCTAAGGTGGTCGCACGACGCCGAGTTCGCTCCTCCGTCTCCGACCCGCCGCTCCTCCGGGGCGGGTGATGGTAGACGAGACGATCAAGGCAAAGGCGGTGCGGAAAGCTCTTCCGACCTCGATAGGATTCACGCGCACTTCGATATGTTTGGGCATATGAAGTTCGGAAGGGACTTGTGACGAGCAGTCGGGTTGCCTTAAGGGAAGCCTGCATGCGATGGATTGTGATTCCGCTTACCGGGATTGTGTTGATCACATTGACGGCTTGCGGAGCGTCCGAGGAAGAGCGTTTTGCGCGATCCGCGGAGAGCATGGAGCAGGTGGCGCGTACGGTGAAACCGGATACGAAGTCAGCAGACGAGCCTCGCCAGATCGGATTGTTTGAATTCACTTCAATCTACCGATACGAGGATCTGGTGTACTTCCAATTGAGCCCCCGGGCGGACGTAGATCCGTATGGCTACGTCTGGAGCCCGAAAGGCGAACCCGTGGATTCTCCTGACGACGCGGCTGCGCAGTCTTTTGAACATGTGCAGGGTCCTTGGTACCGGTGGAGCGAGAGCTGGTAGGGGTCGGGAGAACGGCGGATCGGTCAGTGACGGTGGTCGCCATCGAATGACATGGCGACCTGATCACGGTCATTACTGGTTGGGTACGGCAACGCGACTACGGGGGAGACCACGTTGGCGAGTTCCTCCTGAGTCAGGGATTGATCTTCCCGGATCCTCCCGGAGCCTCCGCGACCCTCAGGGAATCGGACAGTAGCGGGAGGCGAGGTGATGACCGGCCGGAGCCACAGGGGGGATGAGAACGGCTCGACCACCTACTGGTGCAGCCGGATCCGCATCGACGGTGAACCGGTCTCGACAGGGAACGTGTGGTGGGGCTCCGGTCAGAAGGAGGGCGGTTCGTACTTCGTCGGTTCCGGCGACGAGGTCATCCTCGTCGAGCCGGCTTCGCGGTTCACGGCGTTTACCGAAGGTCGTTCATCCTGACGCGGTCCTCGTTCGGGCCGGGTGCGGCGCAGCGTGACTTCGGAGCCCCTCATCCGGGGCGCTTGGCGCGGGCCTGGCGGTAGCGGGTGGGGGAAGCGCCGAACTCGGCGACGAACGACTGTCGAAGGCTCTCGGCGGAGCCGAACCCGCAGCGGGTCGCGATGTCCGCCACGGAGAGCGATGATGAGACGAGGAGTTGCTCGGCCGCCTGCGTGCGTGCCTGCCTGATGAAGCGACCAGGTGTCTGGCCCAAGTGCTCCAGGCTGAGCCGAGTCAGGTGACGCTCGCTCACGTTCAGCCGGGCAGCCAGCGTCGTGGGGCTCAGATCACCGTCGAGGTTGTTGACAATGTGGTCGACCACCTGCCGAATCAGCGGATGTTCCGGCGGCGGCGCGCTCACGAACATGCTGATCTGCGCCTGGTCGCCCGGCCGCTGCAAGTAGGTCACCAGGGCACGCGCCACGATGCGGGCCAGGTGAGGGCCGTGGTCCTCCTCGATGAAGGCAAGTGTCAGGTCCAGGGCGCTGGTGACGCCGGCCGCGGTCGACACGTGTCCCCCGCGGATGTAGAGCGGGCCGGGATCAACCGTGACGTTGGGATGGTGGTCGGCGAGCGTTCCCGCGTACCTCCAGTGCGTGGTGGCGCGCCGCCCGTCCAGCAGCCCGGCGGCGGCCAGCAGGGTCGCGCCCGTGCACACCGATGCCACCCGCCTGCTGACCGCGGCCAGCCGACGTATGTGTGCCAGGAGCACGGGATTTTCCGCGGCGACCTCGTGACCGACCCCACCGGAGACAACCACGGTGTCGAGCGGCCCGGTGATGCGTTCGAGGGCTTCCTGGCTTTCCAGCGTCAAGCCCGAGTCGCAGGGCAACGACCTGCCACCCGAGGTGGCGAGGCGTATTCGGTAGGGAGGAGCCGCCCCCAACTGGTTGGCCATATGGAGCGGTGTGGTCACCGAGGCGATGTCCAGTAACTCCGACTGTGGATATCCGATCACGACGGTCAGCCGCTCGTCCATGAGTGCCCATTCTGTTGGGGAACCGACACGAATCCCAAGTTTACCGACAGGACCGAGGCCGGCCATGGTTCGCGCAGCCGGCCGGCCGTTGGATCTGAAGGGCAAGGAAAGCCATGCGGCTACCGAGGTCGTGGTATGCGCGTGGCGGGGACGCAGCCATCGGCGATGGAAACGGGGAGGTACGAATGCACGTCAACAAGCTCGTCGTCGCGACGTTGTTCCTGACCGTCAACTCGATCGCGGGAGGAGTCGCGGGCGCAAGTCCCGTACCGGCGCAGCAGTCTACGGCCACTCTCTCCGCGTCGTTCGCCGTTACATGCGGAAGCAGCCGGCCGCCCAGTGGCTACTATTACGATTCCACCTATGCGAACCCCAACGCGTGTCTGAAATGCCAGTCGGCAGGTGCCATCTACGAGGTCACCGGAAAATGGCGCGCCTACTGCCGAAGAGTGAACAACTCGAACGGCGCGGTCGCGTGGGCCGACCTCTATCTCTTCTGCGTGGCATGCAGAAGTGCCGGCACGAGTCCGCACATCAATGGGGTAAGGCCTTCGGCGGAGTCAGCGTGACCGGGACCTGAGCCTGCGGGACATCGCCTCAGGGCGTGTCATCACCAAGGGCAAGAAGGAGAGCCGGTACCGAGGCGTCAGCGGTTCGGCGGCTTCGAGGCGTTCGGTTTGACGTGCACATGCGTATCGCGCCGAGTCGAAATCAGCTCGGCAAACACAGGACAACGCGCACAGGAAAGGGCGGGATCGAATGGTGAAAGTCTCTCGTACGGCCATCGCGGCAGCCGTGACCGCTGCGGCAACCGGATTTACCATCCTCGTCGCGTCGCCGGCGCAGGCCGACTATTCCGACTGCATCTCATACCTCGAAGGAGGGAGGTATCAGATAAGCCCCCCGAGAAGGGACGCCTGCCGGGTCGGCGCCACTTCCGCGGCCGGAAGCTGGTTCCTCTGCTGGGACGGCCTAGTGGACACGCGAATTCCGTCGGGGGTGGCCGCAGCGGCCTGTGATCGGGCGAAACAGTAGCGGTGGTGCGTTTCACGAACCCCCTCGGACAGGCGCTCGGCGGCAGGAGTGCCTACAGCGGCCGAGCGCATCCGTGGTCCACGTCATGGAGGTAAACGGCCGCGGTGCCGTGTCAATCTCGAATTCAATCAGGTATCAGGAGCGAGTCATGGGCAAGAAGCGAATGCTGGCCGGACTGATCGTGGCCGGCGTCATCGGAACATTCTCCATCGCCGCCACGCCCGCCCAGGCGTCGACGTCACCTGCGGTGATGGCCGACTACTGCGACAGGAACCCGCCTGGATCCGGTTCGGTACCCGGGGACCGGTTCGCGGGCGAGCGCCCGGTCGCCTGCGGAAAATGCTACGAACAAGGACTCTATCTGCGGGCGAAGGGTCAGATCTCACAATTCTGGTGTGAATACTTTAACGTCTTTAAATATGCAAGGATATACGTCAAGTAACGAACGAGTCCGCTGGTCCGCACCGCTCCCCGCGCACGCGAAGAAGCTCCCCCGCCTACGACGACGCGGTTGCGCGGGGGAGCCGACGGCGTCCGGCCGTGCCGGGGAGGCCACCCGTTCGACTCCATCATCCTGGGTCAGTGACGTAACAACTGGACGATGGCGACGGTACCCACCGCCACGATGAGGATGCGCAGCACCGCGGGGCTGAGGCGGCGGCCTACCTTGGCCCCGACCGGGCCGCCGAAGGCGGAACCGGCCGCGATGAGTACGACGGCCATCCAGTCGAAATCCGCGGAGAAGAGGAAGAAGAGCGCAGCGACGGTGTTGACGACGGCCACCAGGACGTTCTTGACGGCATTGAGACGTTGCAAGGTCTCGTCGAGGAGTACCCCCATCAGGGACATGTAGATGATTCCCTGGGCGGCGGGGAAGTAGCCGCCGTAGACGCTGGCGAGTGTCAGTCCGGTGAGAAGCAGCGGGCCTCCGTCGGGGCGGGCGGAACCGCTGGTGCGTTCGCGGCGGCGCCGCACGCTTCTGCTGATCCGGGGCTGGAGGATGACCAGGACGAGGGCGAGGCCCACCAAGGCGGGCACGATCTTCTCGAACGCCGTGGCGGGCAGGGCCAGCAAAAGCGTGGCGCCCGTGAGGCCGCCGAGCAGGGCGCCGGCGCTCATCTTCAGGATGCGCCGGCTCTGGCCGCTGAGCTCCGCGCGATAACCGATGGCCCCGCTGACGGAGCCGGGTATCACGCCGAGTGCATTGGAGACCGCGGCGGTGACGGCCGGCATTCCGGTGGCGAGCAGAACGGGAAAGGTGATCAGTGATCCGGAGCCGACCACGGTGTTGATGGCGCCGGCGCTGACGCCGGCCGCGAAGACGGCGAGCATCTCCCACGGCGTCACGCCGTCCCCTCCCTCACGGAATCGGCGTCCATGCCCGGCCAGGCGGCGCGCGTGGGCCATGCTTCGCGGCGTACCGGACCGAGCGACCCCGGAACCAGCGACCCGGTGGCGGCCCGGCCGGCTGTGCGGATGGAGTCGCAGACCGAGGAGCACAACGCGGCGGTGACGCCTGCCGCGGCCAGGGCGGGCGATAGGGTGGGCGATTGCGTCTGACGGCCGGTGTCCGGCGAGATTCTCACGCGGCCGACGCTAAACCGGAAATACTTCGGCGCTCAGCGAAGTATCCCGACCCCGGACGAGGTGACGCTCTACCTGCCGGCCGAGTGGTCGGGGCATCGAGACCACCTTCGGCCTGAACGCCATCCTCGACAGCCTGCAGGCACGCCTCGCAGCGCTTCGGCGCGGGACCTTTCCGTTTATGGCCGCATATGCCCTGTCTATGAATATTGATGTTTTCTTGACGCCTGGCCATGAATCGATGGGCTCTGACGTCAGTAGTGTGCATTGCGTCTTTACGGATAGTTGATGTGGGGGGCCGACAGTGGCCGGCACGACTGGGCCACTACAGACGTGGCTGCTCAAGGGCTTACAGACCGACCGTAAGCAGATAGAGCACGGTCCGCACAAGAAGCACACGTGGTGGCAGGTCATGTGCCTCACGGGCGTCGACTACTTCTCCACCCTCGGTTACCAGCCGGGCATCGCGGCGCTCGCGGCCGGCGCGCTGTCACCGCTGGCGACGCTGCTGCTGGTCATGCTCACCCTGTTCGGGGCGCTGCCCGTCTACCGCAGGGTCGCGGAGGAGAGCCCGCACGGCCAGGGCTCGATCGCGATGCTGGAAAAGCTGGCCCCGCAGTGGTGGGGCAAGTTGTTCGTGCTCGCTCTACTCGGGTTCGCCGCCACCGACTTCGTCATCACGATGACGCTCTCGGCCGCCGACGCGACGGCCCACATCCTGGAGAACCCGTTCGTCCCCGACTTCCTGTCGGGCCAGCGGGTGCTGGTCACGCTCGTGCTGCTCGCCCTGCTCGGCGGGGTGTTCCTGATGGGCTTCAGCGAGGCGATCGGCATCGCCGTCGTCCTCGTGGGCGTCTACCTCGTGCTCAACGCGATCGTGGTGGCTGTGGCCGTCACGCACGTGCTCGATGCCCCCAACCTGGTCATCGACTGGCAACACGCGCTGACCACGACCTACACCAGCCCGATGGCCATGATCGGGCTTTCCCTGCTGGTGATGCCGAAGCTCGCGCTGGGCCTGTCGGGTTTCGAGACGGGCGTCGCGGTGATGCCGATTGTCAAGGGCGACGTCCAGGCCCGGATCAAGGGCACCAAGCGGCTGCTGACCTCGGCGGCCATCATCATGAGCGTCTTTCTGATCTTCAGCAGCCTCGTCACCACCGTGCTGATCCCGGAGCAGGAGTTCGAGGAGGGCGGCAAGGCCTCAGGACGGGCGCTGGCATTCCTGGCGCACGGTTTCCTCGGCGACTGGTTCGGCACGTTGTACGACGTCAGCACCATCGCGATCCTCTGGTTCGCCGGGGCGTCGGCGATGGCGGGTCTGATCAATCTGGTGCCGCGCTACCTGCCCAGGTACGGCATGGCGCCCGACTGGACGCGGGCCGTACGCCCGCTGGTCCTGGTGTTCAGCGCGATCGGCTTCGCCATCACGATCATCTTTGACGCCGACGTCGAAGCCCAGGGCGGTGCCTACGCCACCGGTGTGCTCGTGCTGATCCTGTCCGCCTCCGTCGCCGTGACGCTGTCCGCGTGGCGCAAGGGCCAGACCAGGCTGATGGGCGGCTTCGCCGCCGTCTCCGCCGTCTTCGCCTTCACGCTGGTGGACAACGTGTTCGAGCGCCCGGACGGGGTGAAGATAGCCTCCTTCTTCATCGTGGCGATCATCGTGACCTCGCTCATCTCCCGGACGACCCGCTCCACCGAGCTGCGCGTCACCAAGGTGACCTATGACCCGCTGGCCGGGCAGTTCGTCAACGGGGCCTGCGGCGAGGTGCACCTGATCGCCAACGAGCCGCACGAACGTGACCAGGCCGAGTACAACGACAAGCTGCGCGAGCAGTGGCTCAACCACCGCCTGCGCAGCTCGGAGCAGGTCATGTTCGTCGAGGTGACGGTCGTCGACGCCTCGGAGTTCGAGACCGAGCTGGTCGTGCACGGCGAGGAACGCTTCGGCCACCGGATCCTGCGCTTCGAGAGTCCCACGGTGCCCAACTCGCTGGCCGCGCTCCTGCTCGACCTGCGTGACCGTACGGGCCGGATACCGCACATCTACTTCCACTGGACCGAGGGCAATCCGGTGGCGGCGATGCTGCGCTACCTGCTGTTCGGCGGCGGAGACGTACCACCGATGACCCGAGAGGTCCTCCGCCAGGCGGAACCGGACATCACCCGCAGGCCGCACGTCCACGTCGGGTGAGCCGCACTCCTCGGTGAAGTGCAGGTCCTGCCGGTCGGGGTCGTCGCAGGCGCGCCTGTCTCGACGGCACTTCTGCGCACCGTTTCCGCCGTGCCGTCAAGAAGGTGTCAACGGTTGGCCTGCGGGCGTATGAAATGCGTTAAGGACGGCAAAATCTCCCAAATATCCCGCTTTTCTATGGGTGTTAGAAGAGCAAACATTCGGATTAGAGGAGTGGGGATGGCCGACGTCATCTTCGTCGCCCTGACGATCGCGTTGTTCGTGATCTTCGGGTTCGTCGTCAAGGCGGTGGAGCGCCTGTGAGCGCCATCAACGCCATCGGCCTTGTGGTGGCCGTCGGTCTGGTGATCTTCATGGTCGCGGCCCTGCTGTTCCCGGAGCGGTTCTAGTGAGTACGACAGCAGCCGGGATCATTTTCGTCGCATCCCTCATCATCGCCCTCGCGCTGACGCACAGGCCGCTCGGCGACTACATGTACCGCGTGTACTCGGGCGTCAGGCACAACGTCGTCGAGCGCGGCATCTACCGCCTGCTCGGCGTCCGCCCGGACGCCGAGCAGCGGTGGGGGGTTTACGCCCGCAGCGTGCTGGCGTTCTCCGTCGTGTCGATCCTGTTCGTGTACGGCATGCAGCGCTTGCAGGACAAGTTGTGGTTGTCACTCGGCTTCGACCCGGTGCCCGACCACATCGCATGGAACACCGCGATCAGCTTCGTCACCAACACCAACTGGCAGGCCTACTCGGGTGAGTCCACCATGGGCCACCTGGTGCAGATGGCCGCGCTGGCCGTACAGAACTTCGTGTCCGCCTCCGTCGGCATGGCGGTGGCGATCGCGCTGGTGCGCGGCTTCGCCCGCAACCGGGCTGACACCATCGGCAACTTCTGGGTCGACCTGGTGCGCGGCACGGTCCGTATCCTGCTGCCCATCGCCTTCGTCGGCGCACTGGTGCTGGTGGCCGGCGGTCTGGTGCAGAACCTCTCCTCCCCGCATGAGCTGAGCACCCTGGCCGGCGGCACCCAGTCGATCACCGGCGGCCCGGTAGCCAGCCAGGAGGTCATCAAGGAGCTCGGCACCAACGGCGGCGGCTTCTACAACACCAACTCGGCGCACCCGTTCGAGAACGCCACCAGCTGGACCAACTGGTTCGAGATCTTCCTGATCCTGCTCATCCCGTTCGCCATGCCGCGCACCTTCGGCAAGCTGGTCGGCCAGGTCAGGCAGGGTTACGCGATCCTCGCCGTGATGGCGACCATCGCCATCGCCAGTGTCGCGCTGACCAACGTCTTCGAGCTGGGCGCCAACGCCACCGTGCCGCAGGCCGTCGGCTCGGCGATGGAGGGCAAGGACGTCAGGTTCGGCGTCTCCAACTCCGCGACGTTCGCCGCGGCGACGACTCTCACGAGCACCGGCGCGGTCAACTCCTTCCACGACTCCTACACCCCGCTCGGCGGCATGATGACGCTGTTCAACATGATGCTGGGCGAGGTCGCACCCGGCGGCGTGGGAGCGGGCCTGTACGGCATGCTCGTGCTGGCCGTGATCACGGTCTTCGTGGCCGGGCTCATGGTCGGCCGCACCCCCGAATACCTGGGCAAGAAGATCGGCGCCCGCGAGATCAAGCTGGCCTCGATGTACTTCCTGGTCACCCCGATCCTCGTGCTCGTCGGTACGGCTGTCGCCATGGGCAACGAAGCGGGTCTGGCGGCCATGCTGAACAGCGGCCCACACGGGTTCTCCGAGATCCTCTACGCCTTCACCAGCGCCTCGAACAACAACGGCTCCGCGTTCGGCGGCGTCACTGTCAACACGCCGTGGTACGACGTGGCGCTCGGCCTGTGCATGGTGCTCGGCCGCTTCCTGCCGATCATCTTCGTGCTGGCCCTGGCCGGATCGCTGGCCAGGCAGGCCCCGGTTCCCGAGTCCGCAGGCACGCTGCCCACCCACCGGCCGCAGTTCGTCGGCATGGTGGTCGGCGTCACGATCATCCTGGTCGCCCTGACCTTCCTCCCGGCCCTGGCGCTGGGCCCGCTCGCAGAAGGAATCAGCTAATGTCCACCCCAGTGCTCGAGGCGCCGGGACAGGCGCCGACGCCGCAGAAGAACGGCAGGGTCGGCGGTGGTCTGCTCGACCCCAAGCAGTTGATCAAGTCACTGCCCGACGCGTTGAAGAAGCTGAACCCGGCCTCGCTGTGGCGCAACCCGGTGATGCTGATCGTGGAGATCGGCGCGCTGGCCACCACAGTCCTCGCTGCCACCAGCGAGTCGTCGTTCTTCGCCTGGGCCATCGCCGTCTGGCTGTGGCTGACTGTGGTCTTCGCCAACCTCGCCGAGGCCGTCGCGGAGGGCCGTGGAAAGGCGCAGGCCGCCACGCTCCGTGCCGCCAAGCGCGACACCACCGCCCGCCGTCTCTCCGGCTGGGCGCCGGGCGCGAACGTGTCCTCGTGGGACACCGTCGGCGCGCCGGAGCTCAAGCAGGGCGATCACGTGATCGTCGAAGCCGGGGAGATCATCCCCGGCGACGGTGACGTGATCGATGGCATCGCCTCGGTCGACGAGTCGGCCATCACCGGCGAGTCCGCACCCGTGATCCGCGAATCGGGTGGTGACCGCTCGGCGGTGACCGGCGGCACCAGGGTGTTGTCCGACCGGATCATCGTCCGCATCACCCAGAAGCCGGGCGAGAGCTTCATCGACCGGATGATCGCCCTCGTCGAGGGTGCCGACCGGCAGAAGACGCCCAACGAGATCGCGCTGAACATCCTGCTGGCCGCTTTGACGATCATCTTCCTGGTCGCCACCGTCACCATGCAGCCGATGGCGATCTACGCCAAGAACGTCAACCCCGGCATCGCCGACTCTCTCGCCCTGACGGGCGACGGTGTCACCGGCGTCGTGCTGGTCTCGCTGCTGGTCTGCCTCATCCCGACCACGATCGGCGCGCTGCTGTCGGCCATCGGTATCGCCGGCATGGACCGGCTGGTCCAGCGCAACGTCCTGGCCATGTCCGGCCGCGCGGTCGAGGCGGCAGGAGACGTCAGCACCCTGCTACTCGACAAGACCGGCACGATCACGCTGGGCAACCGGCAGGCATCGGAGTTCCAGCCCGCCTCGGGGATCTCCGCCGCCGACCTGGCCGCTGCCGCGCAGCTTGCGAGCCTCGCCGACGAGACGCCTGAGGGCCGCTCGATCGTGGTCTACGCCAAGCAGGCGTACGGCCTGCGCGAACGTCAGCCAGGTGAGCTCGCCCACGCCGAGTGGGTGGAATTCACCGCCCAGACCCGCATGTCGGGGGTCAACGTCGACGGCCGGCAGGTGCGTAAGGGCGCGGCGACGGCCGTCATGAAGTGGATACGCGAGAACGGCGGCCGCGCGACCGAGGAGGTCGGCCACCTGGTCGACGGCATCTCGGCCTCGGGCGGCACCCCGCTGGTCGTCGGCGAGATCGCCGACGGTAAGGCGCGGGTGCTGGGGGTCATTCATCTCAAGGACGTCGTCAAGCAGGGCATGCGCGAGCGGTTCGACGAGATGCGCCGGATGGGCATCCGCACCG